>NZ_MAYG01000001.1:2742027-3084054 GCF_001684965.1 Chryseobacterium arthrosphaerae
GTAGCTTCCCAGGGAATTGATGCTATGGAAGCCCTCGCCAAAACACCGATGGTAAAAACCAGTGATGATGCGATAAGTATTGCCGGAAAGAGTAACGTAGCCGTGATGATCAATGACAGGCTTCTGAATCTGAACGGGCAGGAACTTATCAATTACCTGAAGACACTCCGTTCCGATGATATTCTTAAAATTGAAGTGATCACCACTCCTCCGGCCAGATATGATGCTGAAGGAAAAAGCGGACTGATCAATATTATTCTTAAGAAGAACACCAATCTGGGCTGGAACGGATCTCTTCAGACCTCCGGAAACTATTTCTGGGGCAGACCTACCGTATCGTCAAGAAGTGGTGCCACATTTAATTATCAGGGCGAAAAACTTTCTCTGAGCACCAATTTATCTTTAGGTGATAACTACTGGTATTACACAATCTATAATTACCTGACAGGAACAACCAACAATAATTACTGGAACAGAGATAGCCAAAACCTCAATAACTACAAGTACAAAGGCGGAAATGTGAAAGCGGAATACAAGATCAATGATAAAAACCTGATCGGTATCAATTACAACTATTCCCACAGCAACCCTTTGGAAACAGGAGAAAGCACTTCACAAAGATTCAATGAGGAAGGGCTGCTGAATATTATATCCAATTTCAGAAACCGAAACAGCAGAGATGTTCACAATGCAACAGCCTTTTACGAAGCTAAATTAGACAGTATGGGAGGCAAACTGAACCTTACCGCCAATATGATGCTTAATAATTCTGATGCAAGGAATTTTTCCAATACGATTACCTCACAGACTATTTCTACCATGGCCAACCCGATCAGCAAATACAGAATTTATTCCGGACAGGCAGATCTTGAAAAAACGTTTGGAAAAGTAAAAACAGAATCGGGGCTGAAGTATACCAAAATAAAAAATGATTCTGAGTTTAATTTTTTTACGATCAATAACGGACAATATGATCTGAATACAGACAGAACCAATACATTTTTCTATAACGAAGAAAACTATGCGGCTTATGTGTCTACCAATTTTAAGATCAGTGAAAAGTGGGATGCCAAAGCAGGACTACGCTATGAATATACTACCCTGGAAGGAATTTCAATGAATGACAATACTTCTGCCAGAATTACATATGGTAAATTCTTCCCTACGCTCTACATCAGCTATAAACCTAATGAAAACAATTCGTTTTCCCTGAATTATTCCCGTAGAATTTCCCGTCCGTATTTCGGAAACCTGAATCCTTTCAAATATTATACATCGGAATATGAATATTCTACAGGAAACCCATATTTACTGCCTTCCTTCTCTGACAATTTTGAACTGGGGTATGTCTTAAACAACAATCTTAACTTCACTGTATACTACAATTACAACAAAGACAACTGGGACAGGATCCAGATGGTAGACGGAAACTACCGGTATACTGTTGCCAAGAACTTCTATAATGAGGATCAGGCGGGGCTCAACATCAGTTACAATTACAATAAACTGAAATGGCTGGAATCCACCATTTTTGTCAACGGATTCTATTCCAAATCAAAATCTTATGATCCTGCCATTTCACCGGCACCGGCAGGCTACAGTGCCAATATGAATATTGATAATAATTTCTTCCTGAATAAAGAAAAAACAGTAACCTTTATGCTGGGACTCTGGGGCAGTCTTCCCAACAGGAACGGGAATACCTATTATTATACCAGCGCTTCACTGTATACCGGGATGAAACTGGCTTTTATGGATAAAAAGCTCCTGCTGAATGTCTACCTGAACGACATCCTGAATACCAACCGCGAGAAAGGTATTGAATATTATCCCAATTACAATATAGATTATCAATATAAGGGCATTACAAGGAACGTTTATCTTTCGCTTACTTACAAATTCGGGAACAATAATGTAAAAGGAGCTACCAAGCAGGTGAAATTTGAAGAATCCAACCGGGCAGGTGGCGGCAACTAAGCTTTCACCGTCTGAATTATTTACAGAACCAGGATAAAAACTATAACGCCGACCGGCAGACTCTTCTTACGATGTGGAGCTGCCGGTCTTTTGATTTTTAAAATCTTTCAGGGTACTTTTAATGCTGAAAAAATAATATAACAATCCTCCCGCCCCATAGGCCAGGACATCCAAAAGATCCCCGGTGAAAACTCTCGACAAGTTCGGACAGATAATTTCAAATAAGAAGGTCAGATACAATGTGGAAGTCAATACAAATTTCAGATCCGGTTTCCAGTGATATCCAGGTACACTATTCATGATGTATTCTATCAGGTAACAATACATGGGAACCGTGATGAAATCCGTAAAATGATCATTGATGACGGGAATATAAATACTGTTGTGCCTCAGCACTACAATACCGGCCCAGGATACCAATCCCAGCAAAAACCAATATGAAATCCTGCCTTTCATCACATATGCAGCACTGCCATTATAAAACCGATAACCACCTGCAATACCTTTGCTGCAATATCCTGAATGTCCGTATTATTTTCAGTCGGTTTTCTGTCTGCTGATTCATAATCAAACTTTTGCTTTCCTTCCATTGTAATACAATTTAACGGTACAAATATATTAAAATTAGAACATTTGTTCTAATTTTGTAAATATGATTTATCCCCATTCTTATTATTCTTATATTTGAGCAATGAGCACGAAAGAAAAGATACTGTCCAAAGCCCTCGAACTTTTTAATGAAAAAGGATACAATACTATCACCACAAGGCATATTGCAGCTGAGCTGAGCATCAGTGCCGGAAACCTGCATTACCATTTCAGACACTCGGAAGACATTATCAAAATTCTTTTTGCAGAGCTTACCCTGAAAATGGATGATTTGCTGAACCACATGAAGAAAGCAGACAATAAAACGCTTGAAGACCTGTACCAGTTTACACGCTCCACCTGTAAGATTTTTTATTCTTACCGTTTTATTTTTATCAGCTTTGTAGATATATTGAAGAACATTCCTGAAATAGAGTCGAAATATGAAGGCATTAATTTTAGCAGGAAAGAAGAGTTTCAGCTGATCTTTTCAGGTCTGCAGAAGAATGATATTTTTCAAAAGGATATTCCTGCTTTTGTGATCGACTGGCTTACAGAACAAATTTTCATCCTTGCCGATAACTGGCTTACTCACAACAGACTCATCCTGAAGCTTGATCAGCAAGAGGCCATCAGCCATTATACACTTCTCCAGATGAATCTCTTCTACCCTCTTCTCAACAAAGAACAGCAAAAACTTTATGAGCAGCGGTATATTAAATAATGCCAGCATCAGCATCAGAAAAGGCAGTTTAAATGATCTTCCTGCCATGCAGCAGCTTTTTGCAGATACGATACAGGTTATCTGCAAAAATGATTATAATGATCTACAGCGCAACGCCTGGAGTGCAGGGGCAGACAATGAAGAAAGATGGATGAACGTCATCAAGGGTCAATATGTTCTGATTGCCGAAGCTGAAAACCAGCTAGTGGGATTCTCTACTCTTGATCAGGGAACTTATATTGATCTTCTGTTTGTACATAAAGATCATCAGCACCAGGGAATTGCCTCTCTATTATATGCAAAAATGGAAGAAGAAGCGCTAAGGCATGGTCAAAAGCAGCTTACGGCAGACGTTAGCAAAACTGCCAGGCCATTTTTTGAAAAATCCGGCTTCCGGATACTGAAGGAGCAGACCGTCAATGTAAAAGGAATTGACCTCATCAATTATAAAATGATAAAAAACCTGATGCCCTGACCTATGGAACTGCAGCCGGAATACAATCAGTTTAGAATTTCAGTTCCTCAGGAATTTGAAAATGTTTTTACCCATTTTTACTTTGCTGAAAATAATTCCCGTGTGCCCGTCACTCAAACCCTGCTGCCCACTTACCAGACTATTTTACTGTTTTGTTTTGGGGAAAGAGCATCCATGATCACAAGGGATAATACAATAATCGATGTTGATAAATGTGTGGTTTTCGGACCGGTAAGACAGGCTTTTGAGTATATCCTTCCGGCCGGTACTTCCATAGTAGTTGCCAATTTTAAAAATGATGCATTCTTTCGCTTTTTCGGGAGGGCAACGGTTGAAAATAAGGTAAAACATCCTGACGATCTTTTGACAGAAAACTGTTTTACAAATCTTTGGTATCAGCTGAAAGACATAAGCGCTACTGCGGAACAGGTAGGTTATATCCTGGAATTCTGCCGTCCTTACCTTAAACATCAGGACAATACAAGCCAGCTGCTGAGCGGTTTTGAAAGTGACCTTTTAAATCCTGTAAAGGTAATTGCAGAGCAAACCCGGCAGACAGAAAGAAACATCCAGCGTAAACAGAAAGAGCAGTTCGGGTATTCTTTGAAAGAACTTACCCGCTACAACCGTTTTCTAAAAGCCATACAAGCCATAGAAACAGAATCCGGAAAACCGGGCAAAATCGAATGGTTTACTATTATTGATCAGTGTGGTTACTATGACCAGAGCCAGCTCATCCATGATTTCAAACATTTTATAAACATTTCTCCTTCCCAATATATAAAGTTCCAGCAGGAGATCTGCAATCCGAGATCAGAGTAATGATTTCGTTTTCTTACAATTTCCGGATCATACACTGTCCTACATTTGTCTCCATGCTTTCCCTTGCTGATATGCAGAGACAGTTTACAGGAGAAGCATGTGAAGATATTAAACGGGAGCAGGACCATATTTCCTGGGCAGAGCAGATTACTTTTATTTATCCGATCTGGTGGACGGGTTTGCCTGCCATTATGAAAGGGTATATCGACCGGGTTTTCAGTTATGGTTTTGCGTACCGCTATGATCAGGGTATACAAAAGGGATTGCTGAAAGGGAAAAGTACTGTTATCATCAATACCCATGGAAAGTCCCATGAAGAGTATGAAAAGACAGGGATGGACAAAGCTCTGGCACTTACCTCTGATCACGGGATTTTTACCTATTCCGGATTGAACGTGATCAGGCATTTCTTTTTTGACAGGGCTGATAAGGTTTCTCCTGAACAAGTTGAGCTCTGGAAAGAACAGATCAGAAATATCTATTCTGGAATCAAGCCTGAATTTACATTATAAACTCCTGCCATGATTTCAATTCATTTTCATAAGTTTCAACCCAACTGAGGAGGGAAACATGATAAAAAACATAAAATGCCCTTCCGGATGATTTCTGGCATGGAATTAGCTAAAAAAATGACAAGTAAAATTGTTTTGAACCATTATTTTAAACCATTAAGATCGTAAACGGTTAAGTTTTTTCTGAAAACAAATCTTGTTATAACCCTTACACTCATCTTAATGGTTTAGATATTGGAACGGTGGGGAAAACCTGCTATATTTGCAATCAATGAAACATCTCAACAGCATATTGCGTCTTCCATTCTTCAGTGAATATTATACTCCGGGCTATCGTTCGGGAAGACTTTCTATATCTGTAATCCATTAAAATCATCTAACATTATATATAGAGCCCGGACAGTACCTGTCCGGGCTTTTTCATTTTAAAATTATTTATCATGATCCATACATTACAAGAAAATGTTGCTATAATCCTGCCGGAAAACGGACTGGAAGAAAAATTAGCACAGGCCCAAAAAGAAAACAGAAAATTAACAATCAAGCTGGGTTTTGATCCTACGGCTCCCGATCTTCATCTGGGCCATGCCGTGGTTCTCAAAAAACTGAAACAGTTTCAGGATCTTGGCCACAAAATCATTATTGTCGTAGGAAGCTTTACGGCAAGAATCGGTGATCCTACCGGAAAAAATAAGGCAAGAAAGCCTTTAACCGCAGAGGAGGTACATCATAATGCACAGACTTACATCAATCAGCTTTCCAAAGTGCTTGACATTGAAAGTACAGAGATTGTATTCAATTCTGATTGGCTGGATGCACTTGATTTTTCAGAAGTTATTCAGCTGCTTTCAAAAGTGACTGTCGCCCAGCTGATGCACCGTAATGATTTTAATAAAAGATTTACAGAAAACACGCCTATTGCCATGCATGAACTGGTATATCCTATTCTCCAGGGGTTCGATTCTGTGAAAATTGAATGTGATATTGAAATGGGAGGTACAGACCAGCTGTTCAACTGTACAATGGGCAGGCAGCTGCAGGAAATCTATCAACTGCCAGCCCAGATCGTGATGTGCATGCCTCTGCTGAAAGGCCTTGACGGAAAAGAAAAAATGAGCAAATCTTTAAACAACATTATAGGACTCACTGATGAGCCTAATGAAATGTTTGGCAAAACAATGTCTATCCCGGATGCTCTGATTGATGAGTTTATAGATCTTACTACAGATTTTTCTGCTGAAGAAAAAAGCAGTTTACAATCAAAAATAAAGAATGGTGAAAATCCGATGAACATCAAAAAGCTGATTGCCAAAAATATCATCCGCCAATACCATGATGATGCATCGGCTGAAAATGCAGAACTGTTCTTCAATAATCAGTTTCAGAATAAAAATTTTGATGAGAAAAGTTTTGAACCTGTTCCAATCAGTACGCTGAATCATACCCAGCATACAATGACTGTTCTTGAACTTTGCCATCAGCTGAAAAATGACCTCAGCAAATCAGCTGTCCGAAGGCTCATCCAAAGCGGAGGAGTTCAGATCAATTCGGTGAAAGTCTCAGACCCCGACCAGGAAATTGAACTTTCAACAGGGATTAAAATAAAACTTGGCAGAAGAAACTTCTTTGAGCTCGTATAAAAGGATATGAAACCGGAAGAATACTATTGAGTGCTTCCGGTTTTTATTTCAGCTTTCTTTATATGCTTTTAGTCCGATTAAATCAATATCTTCGTCCCTGTAAACTAAAAATAATGGCGAAAGCTGAAATCCCTAAGCAGATCAACGAAGAGCTGTTGGGTGATCATATGAACAGGGAACTGAACGAACAGAAAATAATCCGGACTCAACCTGAGCTTGCGGAAAGCACTGTGTTTCCCCATCATACTGTGACCAATAACCATGGAGATACTGCATGGTGGCAATGCAATGAAGCCGGAAAAGAACAGGTTCAGGTCAGATTCAGGGATAAAAGGATTATTACCTGGAAACCTCCCGTAAGTACGCTGGAGCAGCCAACTTTCCGGGACTATCTGTTATACTTTCATGAAAATTATCTGATTATAAAATACAAGGATAAGCATTATCAAAGGCTGTTTATTTTCAATATCCGAACGTTACAGAACGAAGAGATCCTGATCAATGCCCTTACCATCCGGATGAAAATATTAGGGAATGAACTGTTTTTAGCAGGCTTTTACAGTGATGAAGAGTTGATAAAAATTACAATGCATCCGGATCATATTGAAAGAGAAAATATTGATGAAACTTATCTTCAGCAAAGAAATATTACATTTGATTAAGAAAAACCATAGAAAGTAAGGAAATTTCCAATATACATTCAAACTGATTCATGGGAAGACATACTTCAATTTATATGTTCAATAAAGAAAAAGCAGCAGCTCATCTTTATGAGGATCTTCAGCACAGAACTTATCACGCCGGAACATTTAAAAAGTTTATTGAAGACCGAAATAAGGAATTCAGCGATGATCATTATAATATCAGCTTTGACACAATTCTGGAAACCGTCAAAAATGATATCAACATGATTACCCCTGATGAACTGTTTGTTCTCACTTTGTTTTTTGATGAGGAAGTATATCCACAATTTTACAACGCTCCGTTAAGTGAACGTGATCAATATTTTGAAAAGCTTTATGATCATTCGGGGATTACCTTGCTTTATGAAATTCCAACAAGTACGGTTTGTTATTCATATATGTTTCAATATGCAAACTATACCCATTATTTTCCTCTTGACGAAATGAAAAGTGATGATGGCGGCACCAATATATTGTCTGAAGATTTTCTACGCTTCAATGATTATATAATTCTCCTTATGAAAAGAATCCTCGAAAATAAGCTTGATGGTTATGATTATCAGCTGACTGAAGAAGAGGAACAAATTATTGATACCATTAAAACTGAAAATCAAAGCACCCCTGTCCTGTTTGAAGTCATTGAAGAGGAATTACAATTTATTACAGAAACATCTGCTACTGATCCTAAAGGTCCATATTCACAGACAATTTGCTATGCTTATGATTTTCTCAATAAAGCCATAGAAATGAAGTTAAAAATTGATATTGAAAAAAATTCCAGAATTGTCATTGTAGATTCTTATTGATTTTTCTTCTCAACAGAAAAGGTATGGCCTGAAATTCGAATTCAAAAAAACTATGAAAGCACCCGTTACCTATCAAAAAGCTACAGAAAAAGACATCGATTACCTTCTTGACCTCAGGATAAAAACCATGGTTCCGCATTATGCCGAATCCAATCTTCCTACAGACCGGGAAACAGCTCTCCAAAGGATTCTTTATCAGTTTGACAAGGCCAGTATTATCTTTCTGGACAACCGTCCTATTGGCCTTCTGAAAGTGGACAGGACCGATACCCATATCGATATTCTGCAACTTCAGATAGATCCCGGTCAGCAAGGTAAAGGACTGGGGAAAATGATTCTGACCGATATTCTGGAAGAAGCGTCTGAACAAGGAAAAACAGCTTCTTTAAGTGTGTTGAAAACCAATAAGGCACAGCATCTCTATACCAGCTTAGGTTTTACAATTGTGGATGAGGATGAGCATTCTTATTGTATGGAATTTTCACCTTTGTAAACACAAATAATCTGACACAATTTCCAGATCAGGAAAAATAAAATCTCTCTCACTGATAAAGCGGATTGAGCAGATCTTTCACCAGAGAGGATTATGCATAAATCTGTAATATGGTAAGTTTTGGCTAAAGCCAATCGATTGGTGCTAACATATAAAAGCGGACTAAAGTCCGCTCCTATTGAATTTTATATTTTATATTGAGGGTATATCTTCCATCCTGTTTTTTCTCTATTGATTTGCCATTGTCACATAGATCAGTCTGCCGCCTTCTTCCGGGGACAGCAATATTTTTTTACCATCAGTCAGTTCTACCATGGAACCCGGAGGAATTTCCTTCTGTTCTGTAATATCTTTCATTCCCTGAAGCCCTTGGTTTACAAATACCCATTTTCCCTGGTGGAATGTAAAATATCCTACAGGCATTTTATCCTGCATCGTCAGGTTTTCATTTCGTATCACCTTTCTGGAAACATGCCATTTGAATAAATACTGATTATGATAGACCATCAGCCTGTGATTTTCGGGCTTCCATACCTCATCATCAAATTTAAAATACAGATCAAGGACCGGCAATGTTCCCTGATGAGGTGTCCCGCAAAAAGGGCACTTCGGGTTACTGGTATTATCAAAGACATACCATTTTTCTGTACATTCTGAATTACGGCAAGGCTGGATGAGGTCTACGGTTTTCAGCAAAGCAGTTTCCCATTCATTGGCAGTGGGCCGTCTGATAGGATCATGCAGTCCGTCTATAAAAGCTTTTCTGAATAATTCTGAAATATAAGGTCCCGTTACCGAATAAGAAATCTTTTGTGGATCTCCCCAGAAAGCATCCCATTTTCTCAGCTGATCTGCTTTCACCTGGTTGGAAGGGTCTTTCGGGTGTTCTATAAATAATGCTTTTTCACCCATTGAGATGATTTCATCTTTTTCAGAATCCAGGTCCCATATTTTTCCGCCCCGCAAAGGGTGTCTTCTCAGCAGATACATATAGATCAGCACAGCGAGAGCATGCAGATCTGTCTTTTGGCTGGGTAAATGTCTCCCGGGGTCCTGAATATTCAAATGCTGGGTCTTTAAAACTTCGGGAGCAATAAAATCTGCTGTCCCTATCACTTCAGGCTGGAATAATTTTGGAACCACAAGACCGTCAATATCAATGATACAGGCAGATTTTGTCACCGGATCCACCAGAATATTATTGTAGGAAAGATCCGAATGGGCCAGCCCCATCTGATGAAGCTTCTTGACTCCCCTGCTGATATTGATCGCTATCTGGAAATAGCTCAGCCAATCACCCAGTTCAGACTGATCCAACCTCAACGGATACTGAGGATTCCGGAACATAGGAGCTGTAAACCATTTCCCCACCTTATCCTGTCCCTGGATATTATCTGAACCGATATATCCTTTGGCAAAGAAGAATTTCCTGTTGTAAACGGGAACCACAATTCCTGTAAGTTTTCCTTTTTCCACAATATCATAAGGCCACCTGAAGATCTCATTCAGGAAGTATTCTGAAGCATTTCCGCTCTGTATATTTTGCAGATATGTGGAAACAATTCTCATAATACGCTCTTTCTGGCCGTGATCTAAAGGATTGCGGTAAAATGCCACTACATAATCTCTTTCAGGAGAAAAGTAGACATCTTTCACCCCACCCTGAATAGGGTTTTCATTAATGTATTCATAGGATCTGGCTGCATCCAGAACGGAAACAACCTTAACGGTATTTTTCATTGGTATTAATAGATTATGGCTAATGTACGGTCGTCATGATTTCCCCTGCTCCAGAAGTCTGCCCATAGGGAAAGCTGTACATCAATACCGGTATCGTTTATAAAGTCTACTTTGGCTGAATCATCATTGTGTCCTGCCAGATCATTAAAAAATGTTCTCCAGCTTTCTCTGTCTTCCAGCTTATTTTCTGTACTGAATTTAGGATCATATATCCCGTCAGTCATCAACACAAGATATGCAAAGTCATTTACACAGGTGATACTGAAACGGGCAGCCATCTGATCGTTAAAAATTTCCTTCATAGTAATAAAACGGGTACCGCCACTGAACTCGCCAACATCCATGCGGTTCAGAAGCTGTACTTCAGAAAAACCTGTACTGATCAGATTAACCGGACAGTCTCCTACTCCAAAACTCAGTATTATATATCCAAAGCTGAACTTTTTAACCAAAGCAAAAATAAGGGTTGCATGCAGGTCACTGATGGACAAATCATGGTCTGTCGCGGTTTTATCCAGCGCTGTATAAGTAAACAAAACACCTTCATACAGAGTTTTGATTACATTCCTGCGGGCTTCATCTTTATCTCTTGTGGAATCTTCCGGAGTGTAGATGATATTAATATTATCGTCCAATTCAGCTAAAACCTCAGAAGAATTAAAAAAGCTATTCACCGAAGCTGTGGCGACCCTTGAACCTTCCCTTGCAGCTTTAGCCGAACCTGCTCCGTCTGAAACAGAGACAATACACCAGTCTGCAGGAAGTTCATTAACGGCAAAATCATCTTCCCGGAATTTGCCTTCATGGGCATGAGAACGCCCTCTCTTAGAGGTAACGACAATTTTTTTATCCAGGAATTTTCCCTGGTATGAAATATCATCCGGTTTATAAAAAATATCATCGGGATCACCTGGAATATTTTTCCATAAATCTTTAGGATCTGCATTGACAAACAGGTCTACATTTTTAATCTCAATATTCTTTTCGTCGTCGATATGGTAAAATTCAATACCCAAATGATAGACATTACTGACCATCGGAATTCCTGATATCTTGTTGTCTTCAAAACGAAGCCCTGTTTCTTCAAGGTTAATGATCTTCCGGATCCTTATATTCGGAAAATCATCCATATCAAAACTGAATTCATAGAATTTATGGGAGTGTGCATTTTTGAACACCCAATGGATTTCTTTAAAGTCTTCTTTTTCTTTATGAACAACAGATTTCTCCATAGTTTTCTTGGCTCCGAAATAAAATCCAGGTATTTTCATAAGCAATCTGTAAGATTTTTATCCCAAGGTTCTGTTGATATCATATCCTTCACTGGAAAAGCCGTAATAATCTGATGTACCGCACCACGGGCATCTGTTGTAGCCTTCACCACCCAGACAGTGAATTCCGCCACAGGAACAGGTGGCCAATGCAATAGGATTGGCACAATGAGGGCATGAGGTCCCCCCCTGCAGTTCCTCTATGGAGATTTTAAGATTCGTCTTCTGAGAAGATGAAAGCCTGTAGTATGCCTTTTCATCGATCTTGTAAGCACCATCCAGCCTGTAATACCGGGTAGACATTCCGGGTATGCCTGACTCTGCAAATGTCTTTTTAAACTTCATCAGATAGAGCTTCTCCGTTTCCGAACACTTACCGTTCAGCACTACAAAATTATTATCCGGAAATCGCTGCTCCATTTCCGGATCTACTTTTTCCAGAATCAGAGAATCAATTTTAGAGAGATTAATTCCTTCTTTCTTGGCTTCAGTAACACTCTGACTGGTTGTTTTAATGGAATCTGTCACCCATCTGAAAAATTCTTTATAGGAGTTCTCATCAGAATTATTGAAAAGCAATACATTATCTGCTAAAGATCCCAGAAGTTTATAATTGGTATTTTCGCCTATCGATACGGCAATCGTATTTGATTTTCCGTTATACTTATTATTCCAGCGTTCAATAGCTTTGGTAGCATCATCCGTAGGCACTCCGTCCGTAAAAAGAAAGACAATAGGCTTCCAGTCTCCTTTTCTGTCATAAGTGGTTTTCACAATATCCCTGTCTATGCAATCCATCACTTTGATGAGTCCCTGAGACAATGAGGTCCCGCTTCCGATCGGGATTTTGGGAGGATAAAAACTGATGATATCCTGAAGCGGTGTAATCACCTCTGCTTCTCCTGCAAAACCAACCACAGAGATATAGACGGTTTCCAATGAATACGGATCCTTTTTTAATTCCCTGATAATATTGGCGATACCTTCCTGTACCTGCTCGATAGGATCCCCTACCATAGACTCGGAAATATCCACTAAAAAATAAATAGGCAGTCTTCTCATGGTAAAGACAATTTTTTAAATAATAATAGTAAGCTCCGATGGCGGCGGAGGAAGTGTAATATTTTCGCCCGTATTCTGTGAATGTCCTCCCTGTGTAATGGAAGAACTTACCCACCTGAAAAAAGAAGAAAGTGTAATAGCATCAGTAGTATCCAGCTTCACTACATGATCCGTCAGTTCTTTAAGAAACTGTTCGTCAGCTTTGGGTCCCGCAGCACAGCCTACAATGGCTCCAAACTCCAGTCCCCGGATCACAGGGATCATCTGTCTGTATTTCTGGATATCCGATGGTTTCCCGTCAGTAAATATAAACAGTAACGGCTGCCAGTCTCCTTTTGAATCTGCAGATTCCTTTACCAGCTCTTTCTGAACAAGCTCAGCAACCATTTCCAATGCAGCTCCTGTATGGGTAGGGCCACTGTCCGGGCAGGTGATTTCCATGGGATAGAAACTTGCCAGATCAATCAGAGGGAAAATATTTTTCACTTCCCTGTCGAAGGTAATCACACTCAAATGAAGGCTGTCCATCGCCTGAGGATCTGACCGTAACATGCTGATCAACCCGTTGAAGCCGTTATTAAGTGCCTGAATCGGTTCCCCGTTCATAGAACCTGAAGTATCCAATAAAAAATAGGCTAATAATCTTCTGGCCATATAAAGCAAATATTAGTTCTGAAGCCGGCGGAGGAAGTCGAAGACTTCCAAGCCGGCTCATATGATGTTTAATAAAAATGTAAATCTAGTTCGAATAAGCGTACTGCTGTCTCAGAATATCGATAAAATTATCGGTATTGTGCGGCTCACCTACTGCACGGAACTTCCAGTCTCCATTATGACGGTAGGCTTCTGCGAAAACCATTGCGCACATTCCGTTCATGCTTGAATCTCCTGAAAGGCTGTATCTGGTAATCTCTTTTCCTCTGGCATCTACTGCACGGATGAATGCATTTTCAATCATTCCGAAATGCTGATTATTACTTCTTCCCTGGTAGATGGTTACCAGAAATACAATTTTCTGATAGCTCTGATCCAGTTGATCCAGCTTCACAATGATCTGCTCATCGTCACCATCACCGGCTCCCGTTCTGTTATCTCCCGTAAGCCATACATTTCCGCTCGGATGCTGCATAGAATTGAAGAAAACCACATCCCCCTGATATAGTCCTATCTGTCTTCCGTCATTGGTCTGTACCGTCTTTCCGAGATTAGCCACTTTTCCGTTGCCATCCAAAAGAAAAGCAACGGCATCAAGGTCGTATTCAGCTTCTTTATTGAACAGTTTTCCAAAGAAACCACCCTGTTTTCTTACGTCCCATCCTAAGCCTATCGTTACTTTTGAAAGATCATAAACACTTTCTCCACGGTCATTCTTTCTCAAATCGATGGTCTGACCTTTCTGTAAATTAATTGCCATAGCTATTTTGTGTATTTGATGTTTTTTATTTGATAATCTGGCCTTTATAATATTTTTCAAGGAAGAATCCCAGGTCTGCTCTGTAACCGATCCCTGAAGCTTCAAATTTCCAGCTTCCGTTTCTCTTGTACAGTCTTCCGAATTCTACCCCAGTCTCAATAGAGAAATCTTCGTCAAGCTCATATTTGGCAATTTCCTGATTGGTATTGTTGTCTACCACCCGGATATATGAATTTCTTACCTGTCCGAAATTCTGTTTTCTTCTTTCAAAATCTTCAATAGTTACCACAAAAAGAATTTCCTCAACTCTTGAATCCACTTTGTCAAGGTCAATAATGATCGCTTCGTCATCATCCCCATCGCTATTCTTTCCGCTTGGATCGTCTCCCGTATGGGTAAGAGCTCCGTCCGGAGATTGAAGGTTATTATAAAAAACAAAATATTCTTCGCTTACTAATTTTCTGTCAGAATCGATCATGATAGCAGAAGCATCAAGATCAAAATCGTAGCCTGTTCCTTCATTAGGATCCCAGCCAAGCCCGATCGTCATTTTCGTCAATCCTATCTCGATCTTTTGTCCTTTCTGTAGATTAATTGCCATAGTGTTTTATATTATGAATTATTTTTTGCATTAAGATAGAAGTGATTTACGAACTGACCAAATTTATTGATGAAAAAATGCTATAGACCGCTTAATTAAAACGATTTAAGTTAAAAAACAGCCATAAAAAAGGTCCAATTAAAAAATTGAACCTTGTATTGTTAAAAATGTATTGAATTAATTTTCAAATTCTTTATCCAAAACTGCTGTATTTCTTGCTTTGGCCAGCATAGGAATAGAGATTAATCCCATGACCAGCATAATTACAATCTGCAGCGGTAAAGAAATAAAGGAGTAGGTAAGCCCCATTTCACCACCAAAATCTGCACTTTTCCCTACTGAAATAAACAGCGCCATAAAACCATACTTCATGGCAAGGTTATATGCTCCGATTCCTCCACTGGCAGGGATAATCATTCCTAATGTTCCTACTACAATAATAAAAAAACCGTCTGCAAAGGTAAATGCTGAAGTTTCAGGAAGAGCAAAACATACCAGATATGCAGCAAAGTAATAGCAAATCCAGATTCCTAATGTGTACAGGATGAATTTTCCTTTTTCTTTTAATTTAAAGATGGAAGTTATTCCCAGAAGAATTCCTTTCCCAAAGTTGACAAGTTTCTCTTTTTTATATTTATAAAGTACGCCTAACCCAATTAAAACCAATATTACAAGACCAATTTTAACGCATAAATAAAATGAATCAAAATCACTTACCCCCAACTTCATGATTTGCCTCTCAAAAAAATTAGGAACAAACTCTTCTTTTTCATCCTTTTTATCCATTACAAAATGATAGAAAGCAAGAATTGCATTAAATTTAAAAATTCCTGTTAGAAGCAAAAATCCCACCATACATATAAGATCCACTACTCTTTCCAAAATAATAGTCCCAATAGATTTGTCTACAGGTACTCTTTCTACTCCATATAAAGCGGTTGCTCTTGCTACTTCACCACTTCTTGGGATGGTAAGATTCATCAGGTAACCAAATGAGATAGACCAAAGCGCATTGGAGTTGGAAATCCTGTGCCCCATGGGTTCCAGCATCAGATTCCAGCGGATAGCCCTGAACCAGTAAGCAAGAAGACCAAACACAGACGCCAACAATACCCAGAGGTAATTGGCCTTGGCCAATGACTGTTGAATCACCTTAAAATCAAGCCCGCGTAAGGCAAGCCATAAAAAAAAGCCTGCAAAAGCAAGCGATATTACTATTGTAAGTATTGATTTTAATGGATTTTTTGATGTTTTCTCCATGAACTAGGTAAGAAGGTTTGTTTTTTCGTCCGGGAAAACGATCTTCGGCTGGAAATCTTTTGCTTCTTCAGGTGTCATCTGTGCATAGGCAATAATGATAATGATATCATCTTTCTGTACCTTTCTTGCAGCAGGGCCGTTCAGACATACTTCACCGGATTTTCTTTTTCCTTTGATAACGTAGGTATCAAAACGCTCTCCGTTGTTCACATTCACGATATAAACCCTTTCTCCCACTACCAATCCGGCAGCTTCGATAAGATCTTCATCTATCGTTATACTTCCTATATAATTAAGGTCAGAGGCCGTAACTCTCACCCTGTGGATCTTGGACTTGAAAACTTCTATTAACATGATGCAAATTTATTAATAAAAATTAATAAAACAGACCTTTACTATCATTTAAAAACTCCCACAAACACAGGGGTTTAATTTCACAAAACACAAGGAATATTAATTTTACTTATAAAGTTAACAATCATATGCTTAAAAAAATCAATACTTTATACACAATTTAGGATTTAATAAATACAGGAAATAATATTAAGTTTTTGCTAAAGTCAATAAACATAAGCATTTGGCATGATTTTAGTAACCCGTAACGTAGATTTTTCGTGAAAAACCGAATTATCATATTTTAACTGTTTTCACTGAAAAGTAAAAAAATTGTATAAGTTTTAATAAAAAAATTGCACAATTAGAAAATAGTATTATATTTGCTATAATTACGAACTAACTTTAATATTAAAAATTATGAACAAGTCTGAATTAATCGACGCAATCGCAAAAGATGCAGGTATCACTAAAGTTGCAGCAAAAGCTGCTTTAGAGTCTTTCATTGGTAACGTAACTTCTACTTTAAAGAAAAAAGACGGAAAAGTTTCTTTAGTAGGTTTCGGTACTTTCTCAGTAGCTGAGAGAGCAGCCAGACAAGGTATTAACCCTGCAACTAAGAAACCAATCAAAATTGCTGCTAAAAAAGTTGCTAAATTCAAAGCTGGAGCTGATTTATCAAATGCAGTTTCCGGTGCTAAGAAAAAATAATCATTCAGATTACAAAAATTCAAGGGCTGTTTCTAAAGAAGCAGCCTTTTTTTATTACCAATAGTAAGAGAAATTAATTCAACCGTTAAAAGATTTTAAGCAATAAGAATATTAAGTTTTGGCTAAAGCCTCTATTCATTATGCACAATAAAAATAAGCGGGCTAAAGCCCGCTTCTATTGGTGGACAGAGTTTATGTTTTGAGGCATATTAAAACCACCGTCACTAAACTCTAACTTTTAGTTTCTAAACTCTAATTTCCCCCCATTATGGCGCCAGTCTTGAAATCTTCCAGTCCAGATCTTCCAGTGTATAGATGATTCTGTCATGAAGACGGTTGGGCCTTCCCTGCCAGAATTCAATTTCGTAAGGTCTTGCCAGATAACCGCCCCAGTTGGAGGGTCTTGGAACTTCTGTATTTTCGTATTCTTTTTCCAGTTCTTTCAGTTTTTCTTCAAGAAACTCTCTGTTGGGTATCTCCTGGCTTTGGGGCGAAACTACGGCTCCCAGCTGGCTTCCCTTTGGTCTTGAATGAAAATAACCGTCACTAAGGTTTTCAGCCACTTTCTCAAGATCAGCTTTGATGATGATCTGTCTTTCCAGATTAGGCCAGAAAAAATGCAGACAGGCTTTGTGGTTATTTTCTATGGCTTTTCCCTTCCGGCTGTTGTAATTGGTATAAAAGATAAATCCTTCATGGGTGTAGGCCTTCAGAAGCACCATTCTCGTTCTCGGGCATCCATCTTCTTCCACCGTAGAAACAGCCATAGCATTGGCTTCTGAGATCACTGAGCTTTCACTTGCCTCCAAAAACCAGTCCCTGAACTGCTCAATTGGATTTTGTTTTACCTCACTTTCAATAAGTTGGGATTTCTCGTACACTTTTCTTTTGTCGTGCAGGTTTTCCATAGATATTTTTTATTAAATTTGAGTATGAATCACTCATACAAAGGTAAAATATTAATCTCGACACCTGACATTTCCGGCGATATTTTTTCCAGATCTGTAGTATTGGTTATTGAACATAATGAAAGCGGTGCATTTGGTTTGATATTGAATAAGAAGAATAGCCAGATGAGTAGTAAATTCAAAGATTTTTTTGATTTTAAAATCGAAGTATACGATGGGGGGCCTGTAGAAAACGACAAGGTGTTTTTCATCGTGAAAGGACAGAAAGTTACTGAAATCTATACAGAGATCACCGATGAATACTATCTTACAGAAGATATTGAGCGCATCATCAATGCTGTTTTGAGCAGTGAGCTTGATATTCATAATATAAAAATATTCTCAGGCTATTCAGGATGGTCTCCTAATCAGCTGGATACTGAAGTACAGAGAAAAATGTGGACCGTAGTGGATGTCTATAATTTAGACTATACGCTTCCGAATGATCAGACGCTTTGGAAATCGATCATGCAGAACCTTGGTGGCGAGTTTCTTCTTTGGGCCAATTCCCCTGAAGACATTTCACTGAACTAAAAAAACTATCTCGCTGTATAACAGACAGATAATTAACAAACTTTAAGATTTCATTAACCAATTTTAAAGAAAGTTTTTACGTTCTTTGGAAAAACAAAAACCACTGAAATGAAAGGGATACCACTACTTACTTTATCAGTCTTTTCTGCAGCATTTTTATCCTTTACTCCTGTCAATAAAAAATACATTGTCATTGATGCCGGCCACGGTGGAAATGATAAGGGAGCTACGCATGGACAGTTTGCGGAAAAAGACATTTCATTAAAGATTGCCAAAGAGATTCAGAAGATCAATGAAACTCAGGATCGATATGAAGTGGTACTGACAAGGGATACGGACATTTTTCCTACTCTTTCTGAAAGAACGGAACAGATCAATAAACTGAATCCTGAAATGGTGATTTCGCTGCATGCCAATACTTCGGCACAGGAAGAAACACCACAGAGCGGACTTGAAGTCTATGCCCAGAACTCAGAAGCATCAAAGGAACTGGCAGGAAAGATTTATAAAAAATTCAAGGCCCGTAAAATAAAGGAAGAAAGTAATTACCGTATTCTAAGAGAGACTAAAGCTCCTGCTGTTTTGGTAGAAATGGGATTTATCAACAATACCAAAGACAGAAATTATATGACCAGTGAGCAGGGTCAGAAAGAAATCGCACAGAAATTCATTGAAGTCATCAATGAATATTAAATAAAGAAACAATTTCTGATGTATTCAGAATAAAACCCGGTAAAGGACTTTTGGAACTTTGTTGTTTACCGGGTTTGTCAATTTTATTGATCGAAGCTTTTTTTCCAGCCTTCCACCAGTTCCAGGAAGCGGGTATTTTCAAAAGTCTTGTTTCTTATTTTTCCTACAGAGAATATTCCCTTTTCATCCGAAATCATTAGAATTTCTTCAGCTTTTTGAGATTCAAAGGCAATAATTTCGTGTTCCTGAATATCGGCCAGGTTATTTTTATGTAAAAACGTAACAAAATTTTCCATCAGAGGAGAAATGTATGCTCCTTCCGTCTGTTTCGGAACTTTGATGACATTTCCTTCGAGAAACAGCAGGTTTCCTGAAGTGGTACGGGCAATCCTTTTATTGGGATTCAGAAGAATGACATCGTCCAGGTCATTTTCCTGAGCATAAATTCCACCGTAAATATTTTCCGGGCAGTGTACCCTGATATTGCTCAACAGATTATTATTCACATTGATTTCTTTGATAAGATCAAGCTCCTGAGGTCTATGGTATACCGCAAGCACATCATCCATTTCTGCCACTTCATAAAAGTAGGATACGGAAGATTTCGCCAAAGTTACCCCATCATTGTTTCTGAACACCTGGAAATTGATAATCCCGTTCTGTATTCCTGCGCCTTCTATGATCTCTTTATGAAACAGGGACTGGAAAAACTCCAGGGTATAAGTCAAAGGAATATTCATTCTCATCTTTCTCATGGAAGCCATCAGAAAAAAATAGCATTCTTCATCCATGATCAATCTACCGTTTCTTACAAAGAAAGAAACCTTCACCGAGTCGCCCAAAAGAAAGGCTCTGTTTTTAACATTCAACCCGTCTGACGTAAAATATTGATTTTCCAATTTTTGATGTGATTTATTTACAAAAAAATAATGAACGATAAATCGTTCATCAGTTTTATCATTTAATACAGTCCGGCATTATGCCGCACCTAATTTTATTCTGAGGTTTTCAATAAGATTTTCCCAATACATTGCGTTTTCTTCTTCATCTCCTTCTTCACAGAAATCTGTAATATTCAGAGCTAAATCTTCTGTAATATCATCTATTACGATAGTCATTTCAAAGAAATTCTTAGTTCCTTCATCTTCTTCCCATCTGAAACGCACGAAACCTTCAGGCTTATATCTGATCAAAGTGGCCTTTTCTGCAGGGCCTCCACCCCAGCTAAAAAAGAAATCATCGCCTTTCTCTGTTACCTCATCCGCAAACCATTCAGACAACCCCTCTGCAGTAGCCAGATATTCATATAAAATCTCTGATAAACAGTGCATTGGAAATTCGTAATGGACTTTATGTTTCGCCATATAATCTTTGTTTTATCGTCCCGCAATATATAAATTAATTTTTTTATTACACAAAAAAGCAATTACTTTTTTAAAGAATCTGTATGATATTTATCACAGAATTCAAATCGGTATTATGTTAAGTCAACTTATTCAAAACTACCATGCAAGGCATAAAAAAACCTCTCTTTTCCGGAGAGGTTTTTGTATTTAATTTTCATTCAGGATATCGAGAATAATCTGACACCCTTCTCTGATTTCGTCCATAGATAATGTAAGCGGAGGAGAGATTCTCAGGTACTCGTTTCTGTAGAGCTGCCAGAAAACAATAAGTCCTCTTTCCATACATTTTTTAGCTACCTCCAAGGTATATTCAGGAGCGCCCAGATTTACTGCAAGCATCAGCCCTTTACCGTTGATATTCTTAATTTTCGGATGAACTAGAAGTTCCCTGAACAGTTTTTCTTTTTCGTCCACCTGATTCATCAGCCCGCTTTCCAAAACTTCTTTTAAAGTAGCATAACTGGCTGCTGCAATCAAAGGATTACCGCCAAAAGTAGTAACATGCCCCAGCTTGGGAGAATGGGACAAGGTTTCCATTATTTTTCCTGAACTCATGAAAGCTCCTACAGGAACTCCGCCACCCATACCTTTACCCATCACCAGGATATCCGGAACAATACCGAAGTGTTCGAATGAGAAAAGCTTCCCGGTTCTTCCGAATCCCGGCTGAATCTCATCCAGGATTAAAAGTGCTCCTACTTCCTCACATCTTTTTTTCAGTTTAATCAGATAATCAGCATCAGGAACAAGAAAACCTGCAGCTCCCTGAATGGTTTCAAGGATCACACCTGCTGTCTTTTCTGTAATTTTATCTAAATCTTTTTCATTGTTGAATTCAATAAAAGAAACCATCGGCAGTAGCGGACGGAACTCTCTTTTATGGTTCTCATTTCCTGAAACACTTAAAGCTCCATGGGTATTTCCATGGTAAGAGTTTTTGAAAGAAACAATTTCTTCTCTTCCTGTATATCGTTTAGCCAGCTTTAAACTTCCGTCTATAGCTTCTGCCCCGCTGTTTACAAGATACGTCACTTCAAGGGGCTCCGGAGTGGCTTCTGCAAGCAATTTACATAAGGCAACAGGTTTTTCCTGTGCATACTCACCGTATACCATCACGTGAAGATATTTATCTGCCTGTTCTTTGATCGCATTGACTATTTTAGGATGAGAATGCCCAAGTGTGTTGGCAGAAACTCCTGCAACGAAGTCAAGGTACTTCTTTCCGTCTGTACCGTAGATATAATTTCCTTCGGCTTTTTCAACTTCAAAACCTGCAGCAAATTTTGTGGTTTGCGCCTGATATATAAAAAAATCTTTATGCATTTCCATCGTCTCAAAAAATTTCAGCAAAGCTATAAAAGATTCAGCAAATGCGGAAATTATTGACATGGAATAACAGAGTTCTGTGGTTCAACACCAACGGGCTGCCGTATGGTCCTGAAAACATATTATTATTATTAAACCAAAAGAACCGCTTTGTCAAGCGGTTCTTTTTATGTATTATTTTCTGGTTCTTTTTGGCTTTTTGGCTTCTTCTTTGGCTCTTTCATCATCTATAACCTTTTGGGCCTGATCATACAGCTCGTTATCGGCTGTGTATTTTATTTCTTCATAGTTCGGGCTGTCTACCAGTATATCCTGCCATTTCCTGATCCGGTCTTTGGTATTCCAGTTAAAATCAGGGAACTTACGTCTCGAAGGTTCAATTTTACTCATCGGATAGGTATCTGAAGCGGCACCGATGCTGCATGAGATGATCTGCAAGGCTCTCTCTTCAAATAAAGCACCTATAATTCCGCAGGTAGAAAGTGTAATCCCGATTCTTTCAGGTTTTTTGGTTTCCTGATCGGTATCATCCACATATACAATAGACTGTGCATTTCCTACTACTCTGGCTTCTTTAATATAATTTTTCTCGTAGTAAACGGTCATGAATTTTCCTTTCACCTGGTTGAATTCATCTTTCAAATTCAGGGAATCCACTTTACTGATGGCAAAAGCATTTCCGATTACTTTCAGGGAATCTATATTTTCGTTCTGGGTATTAAAATAAGCTTCTACCTTATCTCCTGTTACCTGTTTCTCACCGCTCCAAAGAATCGGTTTCGTAAACATATGCAGTACCCCATCTGTCTCATTAAAGGCAATAGAATCTGCTCTTCCCTGTGCATTGGATTTGTAGATACGGGCTTTTTTATAGGCTCTTAAGAAGCTTTTCTTTACATTGATGTCAAGAGAGTCCGGTCTTTGAAAAGAGATAATTTTTTCGGCTGCAAAATAAGCGGTATCTTTTTCCATGATTTTCACAGCATAAGGGTTTTTGGTCATCATTGAAGAGTCTTTTTTCTCAAAAATCTCTCCATAGCCCCCTTTAATGTATCTTCTTTCCTTCGGGTCGTCCAGTGTTACATTCCCAGTAGCCTTTCCAAAACCTGTAATCTGATTGAAATACATATCATCACCGGTAAGGATTTTATCATTATAGAAGATCTTGGAATTCTTATTCAGGAAAGCTTCTTTGGTTTCCATTCTGTACGTTCCTCTTTCGGTGTAAACCCTGTTTTTAGGATTGGCTCTGTTGGTAATGGTTGTAGGACCAAAAAATTCAGCAACCTTGGTATTCTGATTTTGTTTGATATTAACACCTTCTATGATATACTGGGCATTGTCTATTCTTACATTGCCAACAAAATCGATCATTTTGGTATTCAGGAAGTACGTTGCAGATTTGGTATACATTACATTTCCCTGGCTGTCTGTAATGGTTCCTCCCGTATTAAAATAAGCCTGGTTGGCTAATCTGTCATAGTAGAGGATATCCGTTTTTATGGTCTGCTTGGGATCGGTAAGGACTACATTTTTCCGGGCCACACCTTTCTGGGTGTTACCGTCATATTCCATTTCTCCTGCAGTGATTACTGAACCGTCAGCATTCTGGAGTCTGGTATTCCCCATGGCTTTTACGAAGTTTTCTTCATTGTAAAGAACGACTTCATCCGCAGTAAGCACAGATCCCTGATGCTCAATTTTCACATTTCCTGTAAAATATTGGTTTCCTTCATATTTTGCAGGGTCTTTGATGATTTTATCAGCATTGATGATCTTTATCTTATCTTCCGGTTTTGTCGGCTGGGTTTTTGCCGGTGAAGAAGGCTGCAGGTAAGGATCTCTCTTCACAGGGGTTTTATCCTGCGCAAAGCTGAGCGCAGAGATCAAGATGAACAGAAAAAGGATTTTTCTCATTAATTAGTCATTCTTAGTGCCATAGAAATATAGCGAATGAGAATCAATTTTTACGCCAAATGCTTCTTCAATGGCTTCTTTAATTCCTTGGATTCTTGGATCGCAGAATTCGATAATTTCTTCAATTTCTTTATCTGAGTCTTTTTTGTAGATCACCAAATGGTCATGCTGTTTATCAAAATAAGACTTTTCATAAGAAGAAGAAGTCAGTGTTTTTTCTCCGAACTGGTGTTTACGGATCAAACCTGCATCCAGGAAAATCTCAATCGTATTGTAAATTGTTGCTTTGGAAACATGGTATTTCTTCTGCATCATCAGAAGATACAGATCATCAACATTGAAGTGATGATCCATATTATAAATTTCTTCTAATATCGTATATCTTTCAGGTGTGTTTCTGAACCCTTTTTCTAATAAGTAGTTTCTCAGAACATCCTTGATCAAAGCTATATTTTTTTCTTTTTGTACTGTATCCATAAAAAAATTATCTACAAATTTATTGAATTTTATTTAAATAGATATTATGGTTAAATACTAACGGTTAAGAGTTGTGACGGAAGTACCCGGACTGCTCAATCTTGTTGTCATAAACAGTAAGCTCCGTAATCGGTGCAGATTCCACTTCAACGTTGTGGGAAGACACTCCCCAGGCCTTAAAGTCATCACTTCCGATATACTTCACGAAGTTGTAGATATTAAGGGTAATCTTCTGTTTAACAGTTAAAAGAATATCGTTGATATAGGTGTTATCTATGATAACGTATTTCAGATCCGGCGGAATATTATGTGCTCTCAGAGACGGATGACTGCTTCTTGAAGGAATAGTTCCATCTGCCATAAGATCTCTCAGTACCATATTGAAATAATCGTTGATTCTTCGGTCTACTTTAAATCCTAAAAGGAAATTGATCTTATAAACGGTTCCCGGAAGAATTTCGTCCACCGTATATTTGAAAGTATACGGATCTTCCTGGTTTACGATGCTCAGGATAAAATAATGATCTGCTCTTTTCGGTTGTTTTTTGATGATGGAGTAGATAATTTTTGATTCCACTTCATCGTTTCTTTTGGCTCTGCTCAGATAAGCCAGGTTGGTTGCATATTTCGGAATGGTTTCATCGAGTTTCATGTCTTTAAGAATAGACACATACTTATCGATTTTTACGTACTGGATAAAGTTAGCCTTAATCAGTCTTCCGTTGTACCATGCATACATACACACCGCAATGAATCCGCCCAATACCATGGTCAGCCAGCCTCCGTCTACAAATTTAATAACATTGGCATAGAAGAATCCTGATTCAAGGAACAGGTAAACGATGGCAAATCCTATGATAAAGATCTTATTAACTCTTGTACGGCTGAGCCAGAATAGCAACAGAATGGTTGTCATCAACATGGTAATGGTGATGGTAAGTCCGTACGCAGCTTCCATACGTTCTGATTTCTGGAAGAATACAACGACTACAAAACAGAAAGCCATCAGCCCCCAGTTGATTCTTGGAATATACATCTGCCCTTTTACCCCTGAAGGATATTCAATATGCTGATTAGGCCAGAAAGAGATGGACATGGCTTCTGAGAACATGGTAAATGATCCGGTAATCACCGCCTGGCTGGCAATGATTGCTGCTGCAGTAGCTAAAATTACACTTGGAAGAACGGCCCATTCCGGCATAATTCCGAAGAAAGGATTTACTCCGTTGTGTACCTGGTGATAGTTATCCAGTAACCATGACCCCTGTCCCAAATAATTCAGGATAAGCATTAATTTAACAAAAACCCAGCTGATTCTGATATTTTTTGCCCCGCAGTGTCCTAAATCGGAGTATAAAGCTTCTGCCCCAGTGGTACAAAGGAAAACCGCTCCCATAATTACAATGGCACTCGAGGAATGGGTAATCAGGTTATAGGCATACATTGGATTGAATGCTCTCAGGATTTCAATATGGTCAAAAATATGAAGTGACCCTGAAACTCCTAAAACAAGGAACCACGTGACCATGATGGGTCCGAAAAACTTACCGATAGAGGCTGTTCCGAACTGCTGCACCACAAAGATCACAAATAAAATAACGAGGGTGATCAAAACGACCGGAGTTTCCGGATTGTATATTTTGAGCCCTTCAATAGCTGACATTACCGTCAGTGAAGGAGTGATGACACTATCTGCCACCAGTGTGGAGGCTCCAATGATGGCAACTACGTACAGCCATTTCTTTTTGAGCTTTTTCACTAATGAATACAGTGCAAGAATTCCTCCTTCCCCTTTGTTATCTGCTCTTAGAGCAATGATCACATATTTAAGGGTTGTCTGAAGCGTCAGCGTCCAGATGATACAGGACAGTGCTCCTTCAATGTATTCATCGAACGGCATTGAGGCGCCTTCCTTTCTTGCGTTCACAATCGCCTTCATTACGTAAAGCGGTGACGTACCAATATCTCCGAAAACGATCCCTAGAGATACTATAACGCCTACAAATGAAAGCTTCTTTAAGTCAAAGTGATGACCGCCTTCTGTAACTTCTGCCATATCAGCCAATTTATTTTTTTAAAAGCGCAAATTTATATCAATTTTATGACGTCAAGAATTTTTCTTCATGAATATAATAAATGAAAAAACTTCCTTTCGGAAGTTTTTTTCTATTATAATTACTTTACGTACATCGCTTTTTTGATTTCCTCTTTTACTTTTTCCAGTTTAGGGAACCATTCTGCAAATAATGCTGCAGAGTAAGGTGCAGGTGCATCAGGAGTAGTAATTCTCTTGATTGGAGCATCCAAATAATCGAATGCTTTCTGCTGTACCATATAAGTAATTTCAGAAGATACTGATCCAAACGGCCACGCTTCTTCTAAGATCACCAATCTGTTTGTTTTCTTTACAGATTCTAAAATTGTATCAAAATCTAAAGGACGAACTGTTCTAAGGTCAATAACTTCAACAGAGATTCCTTCTTTTTCCATATCTTCCGCTGCCTGCATCGCCAATTTCATGATCTTTCCGAAAGAAACTAAAGTAACATCCTTACCTTCTCTCTTAATATCAGCTTTTCCGATAGGTAAATAGTATTCTTCTTCAGGAATTTCCATTTTATCACCATACATCTGCTCAGATTCCATGAAGATAACCGGATCATTATCCTGGATAGCTGTTTTCAGTAATCCTTTTGCATCATAAGGGTTGGAAGGTACTACTACTTTAAGCCCCGGGCAGTTGGCAAACCAACCTTCAAAAGCCTGAGAGTGAGTAGCTCCCAACTGTCCTGCAGAAGCAGTAGGTCCACGGAAAACGATCGGGCAGTTCCACTGTCCACCACTCATCTGACGGATCTTTGCCGCATTATTGATAATCTGGTCAATTCCTACTAAAGAGAAATTGAATGTCATAAATTCTACGATAGGTCTGTTACCATTCATTGCAGCTCCTACAGAAATTCCTGTAAATCCAAGTTCTGCAATCGGTGTATCGATTACTCTTTTCGGACCAAATTCATCCAGCATTCCTTTTGAAGCTTTATATGCACCATTATATTCTGCAACTTCCTCCCCCATCAGGTAGATGGATTCGTCTTTACGCATTTCCTCGCTCATTGCCTGTGCAATTACCTCACGAAAAGTATATTCTGCCATATTTTCTTGAAAAATTTAGACTACAAAAATAGTGTTTTTTTATTATACACATCATAAAAAAGCCGTTTCATTTGTATGAGGAGGTTCAATATTAATAATAATTTAAGAAGGAATGTTTTAAGGGAAGGAAGCTGGAGGCTGGAGGAGTGAAGCTATTGAAGCCTGAAAGAATAGATGAGGCATGCTTTTATTGATTTTTTAAGTCTGGTATCCATACCATTATTCATAGTGATTTTCAAAAACGGCATAGAGAATTCCCGTCTTCCAACTTCCAATCTTTAAAAATCATCAAACCGCTGTTTCCTCGTGCCGGCTCAGTTCTTTATAATTCTTTCTGAGATCCTGCAAAATTTTACCATAGGTTCTTTTATAGACAATATATAAAAGGTAAAAACCAATCAGTAAGCAAATTCCGAAAACAAAATAATTGATAAAAGAAGGCATCATCATCTCAGCATTGGTAGGCAAAGCGTTGGTTCCATGCCTTTCGTTCCAGCCATCCCGGACACCTGCCATAAAATCTCTGGTATTATGATCAAAATGAATGATACTGTCTATGACTGCCAGTACCAGTGAAATACCTGCATAAGCTAAGATGAGCTTTCTCATGTTTAAAATATTTTTCATCAGTGTAATGCTGTTCTGTCCTGTTTTCATTCTATTGAACATAAAGACAATGAATGCTGTAAAAACGAAGAACATAGCCATTCTTATATACGGAAACTGCTGATCCAGATAGCCATATACAGTCCATAGTATCACTTCAATCAATCCGATAATCAATAATGTTCTGGTGATGGAAACAGATTTATGTTTTATCATATTGTAAATTTCATTCTCGGAATATTCTTTAAAATCATCGGATTCTTTATTCCAGTCTTTTTTCAGTAATTCTAATTCTTCCATATTATGGTGTGCTGATTTTATTTTTTAAATTATTCTTCGCTCTGTTCATCTTCACTCTTGCATTTCCTTCTGTAATTCCGAGGATCTCTCCTATTTCTTTATAAGGTTTATCTTCCAGATACATCATGATCAAAGCTTTTTCCACATCTGACAATTCATAGATCGCTTTATACATCTTGCGGAGCTTATGTTCATCATCTTCGTAATCCTCATATTCCATTGTAAGGGATGAAAGATCAATATCCGTTACCTGCGCGCTCTGTTTCTTAGGTTTTCTGAATAAAGTAATTGCCGTATTCAATGCTACCCGATACATCCAGGTAGAAAACCTGGCCTCTCCTTTGAATCCTGGAAATGATTTCCACAACTGGATAGTAATTTCCTGGAAAAGGTCCTGATGGTCTTCAGGGTTATCTGTATATATTCTGCAGATTTTGTGGATAAGCCTTTGATTGGGCTTAAAAAATTCTACAAATGTTCTCTCCTGTTCTGTGCTCATATATTATAAGTGGGGAGATTTTATTTTCGTTACAGTATTTTTCAAAAAAAACGACATTTCATTACTGAAATGCCGTTCTAAAATTCTATGTAAGCTTATATTAATTCACTTTCTCCCAAACCTGGGTTCTGCCTAATAATGATAATCCCAGATATCCTCTTACGTTAAGCTTGTCTCCGCTTCTTGTAATGGTACATTTGTAGGTTTTACCCGTTTTAGGATCTGTAATATTACCACCGGTAAATTCATCGCCATCTTTCTTCAATCCCCTGATGATTTCAAGACCTACAAGCGGTTTCCCTTTTCTGTCATCTTTACAGGTTGTACAGTTGGGATCCGCAGGTTTTGTCAATAGCTGAGAAATCTTCCCATAATATTTACCGTCAGACTTCTTGAAGATTTCCACAATAGATTTGGCCTGTTTTGTCTCATCATCTATCGTTTTCCACTTTCCTTCAATCTGTGCAAAAGTAAGCACACTGAACAATGAAAGTGCAAATGTTAACATCAATTTTTTCATATTTCTTATCGTTTTAATTTTAATACAATATTCTTATCTATGTATTGATAAAAATATAAATTAATTTTCAACGAACAAAAACTTTTATTATACAAAGCATAAAGCAATGTATGACAACACTTTTGCTCTCTGTTCCTAGTACAGCTTCCTGTTGATCACCCTGTCCATATAATCCTGATACCATGCTTTTGCTGTCTGTTTCCCCTGTTCTACTTCCGGGGTTTTAAGTTGTCCTATCAGGTTTTTCTCCATACTGAGGTCAGATTGATCATATACCCCTATGATTTCTTTCCCGTCGAAACGGTAAATATAATTCCCGATCATGAACTGCTCTGTACTTCCGTCTGAATTGACTACGATAAAAGGATATTTTTTATCACTTACAAGGCTTCGTCCCCAGCTTCTGATGGGTTTATTGTAACCGATAAGGTCTGCTAATGTAGGATAAATATCTGCCTGCTGTGCGATTTCGGGATTGACTCCTTTAAGCTGGTAAGCAGGATTCGGGGAATAAAAAATCAATGGTACGGCATAGCGGTTCATTGCTCTTTCATATTCAGAATAATACACCTGGTTGGTATGATCTCCTGTAAAAACGAAGATTGTATTGTTGAACCAGGGCTGCTTTTTGGCAGTTTCAAAATATTTTTTGATGGCATAATCCGTATACTGTATCGGCTCATGCATTTCAATCTTTCCTTTTTTAAACTTCCCGTTATATTTTGCAGGAATTTTAAAAGGGTGATGTGATGAAGCGGTAAACACCGTCGTCATAAAAGGCTGCTTCTTTCCTACATTTTTTGCGAAATACTGAAGGAAAGGTTCATCCCAGATGGCCCACATCCCGTCAAAATCTTCGTCATGATTATATTCTGTCTTTCCGAAATAGTGTTTAAAGCCAAGGATATTACCAAACCCAAGGAATCCCATAGAACCATTAGGCGCACCGTGATAAAAAGAAGTATCATAACCCAGATCATTACAAACCGAAACGATAGACTGAATTTTCTGATTGGAATAAGGAGAACCGGTAAATGCATCCGTAAGACTCGGAATTCCTGCCAGTACGCTGCTCATTCCGTGAATTGACTGTCTTCCGTTGGCAAAAGTATTGGGAAAAATAAGACTCTGCCCTGCCAAACTGTCTATAAATGGGGTATAGGAAACATAATCTTTAATATTTTTATCCTTATTGAAAGCTCCGGAATATTCTCTTCCGAAAGATTCTACAATGAAAATAACAATATTCGGACGGTTTTCTACTTTGCGGTCATATACTTTATAAGGCTGTACATTTTCTGTGATATACTTTTCATCTACAAAATGAACTTCTTTAAAATTATTGGTATTTAAAGTACGGAAAAAGGAAAAAGTACTGTTCAACACCATATTTCCCTGCAGCGGATTGGTTACAAAACGGGTGGCATCTACCATATTGATAGGCCTCGTACTGTGTTTAAAATCACCACGGATTCCACCTACAACCAATACGGTCGTAATACATAAGGTAAGTACGGAGTAAAGAAAATAAGGTAGCAGGTTCGCCGGTTTTTCTTCTCTTATTTTAACTTTTTTGTACAGGAAAACCCATATTATCATCAACACCACATACCAGATCAGTACAAACGGATGCTGTCCTATTGAGATCATCAGGGTCTGGGAAACATTGGATTCATGCTCTGCTACCTGAAATACAGCCGATGTAAGCCTGGCCTGTGAGAATTTATAATAGATAAAATCTCCGAAATTCATGGCATAGGCTAATCCGTTGGTAATGAAATACACCCAGAAAAGAACCTTCTGATATCCTTTTTTTGTATTAATCACCAATGGTACAAGACTTAGCAGTATAAACAGTGAATTCACATACAGGATCGCTGTTGTATCGAAAGCCGTACCGTGATAAGCCAGCTTTATATATTCTGAAACAGAGTCAACTTTTATCAGGTCCTTATTGAAATACCAGAATAAAAGCCTCGCTATCTGATAAAAAACATATGCCAGAAAGATCCTGTACAGCAGTGCCAGAACTTCCTGTTTTCTAAATCCTTTTAAAAATTTCATGCGGCAAATTTACATCAAAATCACTTTAATATATTTTTTAGTTCGATTATTTCGAGTTAGAATTTTTAAAAACTGTAATTTTGTGGTTATGGATTTTATAAAGAATAATCTGGCCAATGCCCTGACCCTGGCTAATTTATTTGCAGGCTGTGTGGGTGCCATACATCTTATTTCGGGAGACTATCAGACTACGGCAATCTGCCTTATTCTCTCTTCAATTTTTGATTTTTTTGACGGTTTTGTAGCCAGAGCAGTAAAATCAAACTCCAATCTTGGGCTCCAGCTTGATTCTCTTGCGGATATGGTGAGCTTTGGGTTGATCCCGGGACTTACGATGTATAAAGCACTTGAGCCATTCGGAGCTGAACTTTTGGGCCTTCACCTGCCATTTGAGATCAAATATTTCGGATTGCTGGTGACGGTATTTTCCTGCCTGAGGCTTGCTATTTTTAACCTGGATGAAGAGCAGCGTTATTATTTCAAAGGGCTGAATACGCCTACCAATACCGTTTTGCTGTTCGGATTATATTATGCTTTTAAAGAAACCGGAACTTTCAGCTTTCTGTTTGGCAACGAGTTGCTGCTGGTGATCCTTACCATTCTTACCTCATGGCTTCTGATCAGCCCGATTAAAATGATGGCAATGAAGTTTAAATCCAAACAATTAAAAGATAACTATCCAAAAGTAGTCCTATTAGTGGGAGGTATCGCTATTCTTGCCATATTTCAGACTGTAGGAATTCCGATGCTTGTTATTTATTATATATTGGTATCGCTTATTTTCCAGGGGCAGTTGAAATAGATTCCCGGAAATTTTAAAGAGCAAAAAGCTCATTTTCAAATTAACACACTATCAAATTATTATTGATCAACATGAATTTAAAACTCCATAAACCCCTTTGTATTTTTGACCTTGAAACAACAGGAACAAATATCGGAAAAGACAGAATCGTTGAGATCTGTATCTTAAAAGTAAATCCTGACGCTTCCAGAGAAAGCAAAACGTGGCGTGTAAACCCTGAAATGCCGATCCCGAAAGAAAGCAGTGAAATTCACGGGATTTATGATGAGGATGTAAAAGACGCTCCTACTTTCAGAGAAATTGCACCTAAAGTAATGGAGATGATCTCCGGCACAGATCTGGGAGGTTTCAATTCCAACAGGTTTGACGTTCCTCTTTTAGCTGAAGAATTATTACGGGTAGGCATGGATTTTGACCTTAGCAAATTTAAACTGGTAGATGCGCAGACGATTTTTCATAAAAAAGAACCCAGAAATTTAGGGGCGGCATACCAGTTTTATTGTGGAAAAACATTGGAAAATGCACACTCCGCGGAAGCTGATGTGATGGCAACATTTGAAGTACTGGACGCACAGGTTGGCAAATATGATGATATCCCGAATGAAATTGCTCCGTTAAGCGAATTTACCTTTCATAATAAGCATGCAGATCTTGCAGGATTTATCGGCTATAACGAAAAACTCGAAGAAGTTTTCAATTTCGGAAAGTATAAGGGACAGTGTGTAAAAGTAATATTCCAGAAAGATCTGGGGTATTTCGGATGGCTTCAGAATGCGGATTTCCCTTTATACACCAAGAAAGTATTTACAAAAATTCAACTGTCAAGCAGGTTTTAAATATGGCTGAGCTGGTTCGTTTTAAATTTTATGAAACTGCCCTTGAAGCGAACAGGGACAAGCAGATATTGGCAGAGAACGGTATCAACAGCTTTATAGCCAATGAACAGCTGATTCAGTCGGACTGGCTGTTGTCACAGGCTGTAGGAGGAATTCAGCTTCAGGTCTTTGATGAGGACCTGGAAAAAGCCCGACAGGTTCTTCAGGACTATAAAGAGAATGAACACTACGCATTGGAAGTGGAACACACCATTGAAGATCCTGAGTTTGATTTTGTTTGTCCGAACTGTGGTTCCAATCACATTTACAGAGACGACAGGGCAACCAGTTTCTTTGGCATTTCATTTCTCACCAGCCATAAGTTCATCTGCTATTATTGCGGGAATGAATTCACGCATTAAAAGGAAAATATGGTCGGAAAATTAAAAAAGGCAGGAAGAATTGTACTCGTCGTTGTTTTAGGATTTCTTGTTTTCACAGCAGGTAAATTCTTTCTGGTATGGGACAGTGTGGAAGTTGATCCTGGTTTGATTCAAAAACCTCTTTTTAAAACGTTTGATAAGCAGAAGCAGGCAACCTTATGGGGCGAAGACAGTGAAGAGGATATCAAAACCAATGATTTTAAAACCAAATCAGACACCATTACCCCTGAATATTACAGCTGTTATATCAATAAGAAACCAATACTGAAAGTCATATTTTCTGTGGGAGATGGCTTCAGCGGCGGCGGTTATCAAATAGATATTTTACAGAACAGGTATAAGATTTCTCCTTATTCTTATACTGACAACATCAGACCGCTTGACTTTCTGGATACCGGAGAAAGCTACAAAATTCTGGAAAGTAAGCTTATTCTTGATCAAGAAACGTATAAAAAAGGAGACCGTATTTTTGGTTATTGTGAACTTAAAGTTCAGCGGGGATATGGCCCTCAGAAATATATAGCCGAAGGAAAAGGATATTTTAAAGGTATAGTCAATTAATCAATAAAGTTATGAAGATCATTTGCATAGGAAGAAATTACAGCGAGCACGCAAAAGAGTTAGGAAATGAAGTTCCTGAAAACCCTGTTATCTTTATGAAACCTGATACAGCGGTTTTAAAGGGAAATGATTTTTATATTCCTGAGTTTTCAAATGACATCCACTATGAACTTGAGGTGGTGCTGAAAATTTCAAAAGGAGGAAAATATATACAGAAAGAAACAGCGCATAAGCATTATGAAGAAATTGGCCTGGGAATAGATTTTACAGCAAGAGACCTTCAGACAGCGCTGAAATCAAAAGGGCTGCCATGGGAACTGGCAAAAGGGTTTGACGGATCTGCCGTAGTAAGCAGCTTCTTTAAGAAAGAAGATTTCAGTCTTGAAAATCTTTCATTTTCTTTGTTAAAAAATAAAGAACAGGTCCAGAACGGCAATACAAAAGACATGCTGTTCCATTTTGACGACATCATTGCTTTTGCTTCCCAGTATTTTACATTAAGGGTAGGTGACCTTATTTTTACGGGAACGCCTAAAGGAGTTGGAAAGGTAGACGAAAATGATGTTCTTGAGGCTTATCTTGAAGAAGAAAAAATCCTTGACATCCGAATATTATAAGTATTTAACATAAAAGTCTGGCAAATTTTTCCTATCTTTAGGATAACAAAATGAAAGGTTATGATAAATATTGTATTACCCGTAGATTTTGGGGACAAGACGGACCAACTGGTGGACGGTGCCATAAAATTTGCAAAACAGCTTAACGGAAGAATTTACCTGATCCATGTAGCCCCTTCAGATATTGGCTTTGCCATCGGTGATATGGGATTTCAGTATTTTCCGGAAGTGGAAGCCAATGAAATCAGGGAAGAACTGGTTCAGCTTAATAAAATTGAGCAAAGGATCATTGCCCATGATATCGATTGCGAGCATCTCTTAAAACAGGGAATTGCCAAAGATATCATTCTTGAGCATGCTACAGCAAAAAATGCAGACTATATTGTGATGGGCTCACATGGAAGAAGCGGAATTTATGATGTATTTGTAGGAAGCCTTACCAAAGGAATTACAAAAAGTTCTAAAATTCCTGTACTGGTACTTCCCATCCACGACTAAACAAAGAAAAATTTTAATCGTTAGTAATAAAAAAACCGATCAAATAAATCATTTGATCGGTTTTTTACTATATAACCAATTAATTAACCTTCTTTTTTATAGATATTCGGATCATAGTAAGGATGCTTACCTTCCGTTGGAGAATAATAGTCTTTATCTTTGTCGCCACCAAGGGTTACAACCAGTACATAGCACCAATAAGTGAATAGTACACAGCAAACTATAAACAGAATCCAGTTTAAAACATTACCGAAAGCATCAAAGAAACCGAAAGACCATTTGAAAACTTTGCTTAAGAATAGAAAGAAAGACGTCATTATTTTCCTTTTTTAAATTAACTTTGTACAAATTTATAAAAAATGTTTAAATTACTTTCAAAAGAAAGCAATATTTTTTCAATTCCTGTTTATATTGGTTTTCTTCTTTTAGTAGTCATAATATTTAACATACTGAATTTCAATACTTACGAAGCTATTATTGCCGGAATTACTTTTCTGGGAATTGCTTTGGGATATTTTTGTTTTCACAGTATCGCGCTTAATTATCAGACCCATCTGCCCTTATTTTTATATACCTTTTTTATTTTCGGATTGTACCCGGGAAGTTTAGATATAGGAATAGCGGTTTCGCTGCTTACCAATTCATTTTTGATCCTTCTTCTGACCAGTGCAGATGAAGATATCAGAAAAAAATCCTATGTATTGGTAGGGGCTATTGTAGCCTTGAATTTTATCTTTCTTCCTACCACATGGCCTATGGCCGTTTTTGTGATTATTCACGTAATTGCTACCTCTGCCAGAATAACGCTGAACCTGTTCAGGTTCCTGCTGGGAATTATCCTGATTACCCTCAGTTATTTCTCTGTCATGTATTTTGTAGAGTTCACATCATGGAATATTGATTATTTTCCTTTTGGGAAGATGAAACCGGTAACGGATTATACAGATCTGTTTCCTTTGATTCCTGTAGTACTGATGCTGATTTATGCCGTATATGACCATTTTCAAAATTATAATAAGAAAAGCCCTATAAGCAGATATAAATATACTTTTCTGCTGGTATTTTCCCTGGCACAGCTTATTACGATCATCCTGTATATGAATATGAGCTATGAATATCTTTTGCTGCTGGCATTTCCTTCAAGCATTATTCTAAGCAGAATGTTGAGATTTTTACCCAAATACTGGATGCAGGAAGCCTGTTTATGGTTGATTATTATTAGCCTGCTGACCTTTAAGGCAGGTACAGTTTTTGATTTATTTTAAAAAATTATGATTCAGATAGACGATAAATTGATTTCTGAGGAAATTTTTTCCGAAGAATTTGTTTGCAACCTTACGAAATGTAAAGGTGCATGTTGTGTGGAAGGTGACGTAGGGGCTCCCCTGGATAAGAGCGAGCTGGAAATATTGGACGGTATTTTTGACAAAATAAAACCCTACCTTACTCCGGAAGGGGTAAAAGCCCTTGAAGAGCAGGGCACATGGACTACCGATCCACACGACGGAATGTATGTTACTCCTATGGTGGAGAACCGTGAATGCGCTTATGTAACGTTTGATGAAAAAGGAATTACCAAATGTGGTATTGAAAAAGCCTATGAAGATGGTGCCGTAGACTGGCAGAAACCTATCTCATGCCACCTCTACCCCATCCGTGTTACAGAATACTCAGCATTTACCGCATTGAATTATCATGAGTGGAATGTATGCAGTGACGCATGTACTCTTGGAAAAGAACTGCAGGTCCCTGTTTATAAATTCTTAAAAACTCCATTGATAAGAAAGTATGGTGAAGATTTCTACACCGTTCTGAGCGAAGCCGCTGATGAATGGAAAAAAGAATATGGTTCTTAACCTGTAGGATTTTGAACTTGATAACAATAAAAACCGCATTATGTATATGCGGTTTTTATTTTGGGTATATTTACCGTATGAAGGAAGTATTATATCCAACGGTAGTAGGGATTGCATTTATACTCATTATTGTGTTTTCCATGATCGGAGCTAATCCTTTTACCAAAATTCTTCTTTTCTTTAAAAGAAAAAAGGTGGTCTTATCCGGTCAAAAAAAATTCTCCGGACCTTTGCATATATTTGATGAATCCATACAGTCGGAAGAGATCAAAGCTATCCTTCCTTCAGAGGTGCTGAAAAAATATTCTATTGTCTATGAGCATTCCTATAAAGGATTTGAGAATTCTGTTATTTTCAAATCTTCTAATGAAAAATGGGGAGCCCTGCAGTTTGATCCCTCAACCAACGAATACCGGCTGATTGCTGAAGCTGTTTATGATTCTATGGCTTTTTATCCGCAAAATCTGCTGTTTGAAGCAGTTTTTTCCAACAAATCCTCTTCCGGAAACACAACCCGTGTTTTTATAAATAATGAAGGCAGGATCATAAAAAAAATTACCAACTATGAGTATACCCGGTTTGATGCATTGGGGAACCTGATCACTTTCAAAAATCATCAATACGGCTTACTTAATTCATATTTTGAAGAGCAGATCCCTTGTAAATACTGGAAATTAACCGGAATAAAAAAAGATCTCTTTATTGTAACCGATAATGTAAAACAACAATATTTACTCATTAATGAAAAAGAAGAAATATTGTATACAACTCCATTTCCCGGAAAAATTTTTGAAAGTGTCTGTAAAGAAAAACTAATTGTTCAGGAGAAAAACCTGTATTATTTATTCGATATCATTACCCATGAGAAAACCCAGCTAAAATATGATCTCATATACCCGATCAGCAGGTTGTATGATTTCACGAAATGGCCGGTTACCCGATACATTACGGTTACCCACCTTATTGATACTTCAGAAGATTATGATGAGTACGCAATAGAGCCCGATACCCTGATGACAAGGCAGGGAAAGTATGGTATAATCTATGGTGACGGTGAAGTCTGTATCCCGAATATCTATGATAAGATGATTCAGATCCATGATGATCATTTTCAGGTGGCTTTGGGAGAATTCTCTTTTGAGATTGATGATGAAAAAGAAGAAATCATCTCTACGGGAGGGAAATGGGGTGTTGTGAACACTAAAAATGAGATCATCGTTCCTATTCAATATACCAATATTTATTTTCACAAACATCCTTTAGGTTATACAGCATATGAAGGGGGCGTTTCGATAGGGTATCATGATTTCAATGAAGGGATCTATTGGGGAGTAAAAGACAGTAAACCGGTTGAGTTTGATTTTAAAGAATAAAAAAAACCGCAGACTGATCTGCGGTTCTCTGTTATTGTAAATAATGAAAAGTTTATTGTTTCACAGCAGCAGCTCCTTTAACTTCTGCTTTAGAATCTGCTTTTTTAGCATTTTCCCAACCGTCTTCCGGCATCAGCATAGCTACAATGCGTCCTTTCGTCAGGTATTTCTTAGCCACATCCTGCAGATCTTTTACCGTAAGGGCTTTTACTTTATCCTGATAGTTCAGAATATCATATTTATCGCTTCCATCCAATTGGTTTTTGGCGATACCACTCATCCAGAACATATTATCTTTAAGATCTGTTTTATTGTCATTGTATTCTGCTTCTTTGTACTTATCAAGATCTTTCTGCTCAGGACCATTATCGATCAGTTTCTGAAGCTCTGCCACAGCACTTTTTGTAAGTTTTTCTGCGTTTTCAGGACCACAAGGGAAACTGATACTGAAATTGTAAGAACTGTAAGGAATCTTATTCATTCCTCCTCTTGCACCACCACCGTAGATACCGCTCTCATCTTCTCTGAGTTTTTCAATCACTTTGATGGTAGCCACTTCTCCGAGAGCAGATAAGGCAAGTGCTTCTTTTTCATTATAAGGAGCTTCTCCGGCATAAGAAATGGTTACCATACTCTTAGGATCTTTACCTTTCTTATACACTTTGGTATAATCTCCCGTCATCTGTCTGTATCCTGTATCTTTGAATGTAGTTGTTTTTCCTGATGAAGGAAGACTTGCAATATACTGTAATACCTGATCTTTAAATTTCGCTTCATCAATATTTCCTACAAAATAGAAATGGAAGTTTCCTGCATTGGCAAATTTATCCTTATAGATGTCATATGCTTTTTTATAGTCTGTATTTGCCCAGTCTTTTTCCATTGGGAATAAGCCGATAAATCTAGGATTCTTCTGGTTCATGAATTTTGCATGCTCATTAGAGAAGTAAGCCTGTGGGTTAGACAACAGGTTATTCAGCATTGCAGATTGTTTTTCTTTGAATGCATTGAATGACGCCGGATTGTAATTCAGGCTTGTAAAGTAGGCATACATAAGCTCCATAGCTGTTCCAAGATCTTTCTGATTGGTTTTTCCTGAAATTCCTTCAAAATAAGGACCAACAGAAGGGTTTACATTCACCTGCTTGCCGGCAAGGTAATTGGTAAGATCAGCTTTGGAAACTCCGGCAACACCTGCTTCCGTTAAGGCACCGAAAGCAAACTGTGTTTTATTGAAATCAGCATCAGGAATAATGGAATTTCCACCTAAACTTCTTGCTGAAAACACAATTTCATCATCTTTGAAATCTGTTTTTTTGAATGTTACTTTAGCACCGTTGCTGAGCGTCCAGGTTGTTGTTCCCAGCTTCGCATCGGTTTCTGTTTTAGCGATTTTTCCTTCAGATTTGAAAGGTTTCACTAAATTCTTGATGGCCGCTTTTTCTTCGTAAGGTTTAAGATCAGCCATTTTCACAGCATCGAATGTATTCAGAACCATTGCTTCCGTTGGCATGGAAACATTATCTTTCTTAGGTCCTGTGATCACAATCACCCTGCTGTCATCTTTTACCATTTTCTTGATCACCTCATTGGTTTGTGCAAGGGTAACGGTTGGTAAGAAAGATTTGGCATCTTCATATTCCCAGGTAATTCCCGGCATTGGCTCCTGCTCCAGGAAGTTTCTTACATATTCATCCACGAGCATGTCACTTTCCGTCTTGTCTCTGTTATTGTAAGATCTTTCAAGGTTAGAAAGGGTCTGTGCTTTTGCTCTGTCAAGTTCAGATTGGGTGAATCCGAATCTTTTTGCTCTTTCCACTTCTTCCAGTAAAACCTTCAGTGCGCCCAGCTGGTTGCCTTCTTTTACCATGGCAAATCCCTGGAACGCTTCTTTACTTCTTGCATAGGTTCCCCCGTGGTATACAGATCCGAAAGTAAAGGGAGGATTCGTTGAATTGATAAGCTCTTTCAGCCTGTTATTCAGCATCGCCGTTGAAAGATTTTCTATCATGCTCTGATTATATTGCTCTACCGTTACATCCGGCTTATAGGCTTCAGCATCTTTCATGATAAACTGTACCATAGAACTTGTAGCATCAGGATCTGTTTCAATCGCTACCAGGGTTTCCTTATGGTTCGGAAGATCGAAGGATTTTCTTTCTCTTGGTTTGGAAGGATTTTTATATTTGCTGAAGTTGTCTTTAATTTTCTTCTCAACTTCATCTACATTGATATCTCCCACTACTACAATTGCCATAAGGTCCGGTCTGTACCAGTCCTGATGGAATTTTCTGATCACATCCGGCTTGAAGTTTTCCAGGACTTCTTTTTTACCGATCGGAAGCCTGTCTGCATATTGGGATTTGTATAGTAGTTTAGGAAGGTATTTATCCATCATTCTCTTATCCGGACCAAGACCTAACCGCAGCTCTTCCAGCACTACTCCTCTTTCTTTATTGATCTGCTCGTCAGAAAGGGTAGCATTGAATGCCCAGTCTTCCATCACTTTCAGCCCGGCATCAAGGTTTCCCGGCTTATCCAAAGGAACAGGAAGCATGTAAACGGTTTCGTCAAAGCTTGTGTAAGCATTCAGGTGCTGCCCGAACTTTACACCGATAGACTGGAGAAAGTCTACTAATTTATTATCCGGAAAATTTTTGGTTCCGTTGAAATTCATGTGCTCCATAAAGTGAGCTAATCCTCTCTGATTTTCATCTTCGAGAATAGACCCAGCATTGATAGCCAGACGGAAATCGACTTTCTTCTCAGGTAATGTGTTTTTTTTGATATAGTACTTCATTCCGTTGGAAAGAGTACCTATTCTTACAGAAGCATCCACCGGAATATTCTGCCCAAAGGCATTTGAAGACATCAGAAAGATGACCGCAAATGAAGACAAGACTTTTTTCATGTTATTATATTTTTTTTACCCGCTAAAAGTATTAATTATTCACAAGCTGAAGAAATCGTAAAATATATATTATAGTTAAATTTGAGTTAAAATTATTTATATACTAAAAAAACCGGGTAAAACCCGGTTCTGATATCATTAAACAGACATTTTTTATTTAAAATCGGCATCCGTTACTCCGGAATTGATAACAACTTTAGTGGTTTTGATATTCATTTTCTGGCCACCTCCTTCTGCATCTACATCTGAAGCAAACTGTAATCCGTCTACTGTCATATAGCTTTTAATGGTTGCACTGCCTTCTCCGGCTACGGTTTTATAAAGTAGCCCGGTTGTTGTATCAAAATAGAACTTCCCTTTATCAGAAGTCAGAACGTTGTAATCTTTTCCGTCAAGTTTTTCAACGGTTGCAGTCTGAAAATTAGAAGGATCAAATGCCAGAGCATCTACAGGTTTCCCTTTTTTAAGTTCAGCAATTTTGTCTGCAGGAATTTCCTGTTTGGTTCCCATCTGATCAAAATATCCTTTCTCACCGTCAAATAGCTGGATCATTTCTTTACCCATCAATGACTGTACAGACTTAAATTTATTCCCTAATTTCTTAGTGGTTGACTTAATTTCCATTCCCTGTACACTGATGGTATTATCCATGACAACAGATTTTACAGCATCCAGTTTATCTTTCCCTCCTGAAGCCTTGAAATAGTTATCAATAACTTCTTTAGGAGTAATTTTTGCAGTTACAGCTTCTGTTTTAGCAGATGCAGTTCCTTTTTTCTGGGCAGCAGCCGGTACTGAGAACAATACAGCGCAGAAAAACGGTATGATGATCTTTTTCATATATATAATAAGTTTAAAGGGTAAATATAGGAATATAATTATATATGATGAACGGGAAATAGTAACAGATGGATGACAAGCACTATTTACAGGAAAAATGACATGGTATTTATTAACACTTTTTTAGATAATCCCCTGTTTCTAAAGGATATTCTGAACAATAAAAAAACCGCCAAAAAATTGACGGTTTTCAAATATTTATATCGGTGTATAATTATTTTTTAAGCTCTTCTAAAAATTCGTCGTGAGAAATTTTAGTTTCTTTTTTGCTGGCTTTCTCAAGAATTACATCTTTCAATTTAGCCATAGCAACTTCAGAAGAGATTTGTCTTACCTGCTCCTGATCTTTCAACATCTCAACAGCATATTTCTGGATCTCCTCATCTCCTAAGTGGTGGATTCCGTAGATCGCCAATTGGTTTTTCACCAACTGCTCAGCCTGTGCCAATACGTCAGCATAGTCAAGGTTGATTTCGTTATCAGTCATCAATTTACCTTCGATGATCTGGTATCTCAACTGGTTTTTCTCAGCTTCAAGGATTTCTTTAGCCTGCTCTTCAGACTGGATGTTCTGGTTAGAGAACATTAACCATTTTACTAAGAAAGCTTCAGGAAGTGCTACTTCTTCTTTTTCAGTAACCTGCTCCAATACTTTATTCACGAAGTGAACGTCAGCATTCTGCTGGAAATACTCGTCTAATTCTGTTTTTACTTTTTCTTTAAGCTCTTCTTCAGACTTGATGTTTCCTTCTCCGTATACTTTGTCGAATAACTCCTGGTTAAGTTCAGCCAAGTTTAATGAATAGAAGTCTTTTACTTTTACTTCAATTTCATTATGGTGCAGATGCTCTACTTCTTCTTTGCTGAATCCTAATTCTTTAGCTAATTCTTCATCACCTGCAAGAGTTTCTTTCGTTACTTTTACAGATCCGTCCATCTTAAGACCTTTTACCAATTTGAAAGCTTCTTTGTTTTCAGCTGTAATGGTAAGGTTCTTCGGATGGTGGTGGTGTTCTCCTTCAGCATCTTCTTCTACAACCTGAGAAACCTCTAAAGCAATGTAAGAATCTTTAGTGATTTTATCCTGAGGAACCTGCTCAGCAAAACGCTTCTGCATGTTTTCAATGCTCTTTCCGATTTCTTTGTCAGAAGCTTCTACTTTATAGTGAGGGGCTTCATATTTAGCTAAGTCTATAGTGAATGCAGGCTCATATCCTACTTCGAAAGCAACTTCCAGCTGATCAGCATTGTAATCGAATTCGTTTACTGGCTGAGGAATAGGCTGACCAACTAATCTTAACTTGTTTTCGTTAACATAGTTGTTCAAAGCATCAGAAACCTGTCTGTTGATTTCTTCAAATGCAATACCTGCTTCATATTGTTTTTTAACCATACTCAAAGGCACTTTCCCTTTTCTGAATCCAGGAACTTGCGCATTTTTAGCATAATTAATCAATTGCTTCTCTACTTTTTCTTTGTAGTCAGATTTTTCCAATGTCACTGTAAGCAATGCACTTACATCATCATGGTTTTGTGCGGTAACCTTCATTATTGATTAAAATTTTAGGTTGCAAAAATATGAATTTTTTATGAGAATCACTCATTTAAAATCAACTTATAAAGCCAAATATTGTTAAATAAAAAACCACCGGAAATTCCGGTGGTCCCAAACAAGATTAATTATTCCTAATTGCTTAGGTTAAATTTGGCTTCTGCGTCAGTTTCTCCCCCTACTACACTTCCCCATGCCGTACCTGATTTTGCATCATTTACGCTTTGAGGAGCATGAATAAGGTCCAGCTTTAGGATAGGAGCAGCACCGTTGACTGCTTTTACGACAGTCCATTTTGTTCTCAATCCCACTCTTTTTCCATCACCTCTAAGATCTCCTCCATCTAATCTTTCTAATGTAATATTCGATTGTGGAAAATCAAAAATTAAAAAGTGTTCATTTTTAGCCTTAAGAATTTCATCTGTTGTATCTTCATTTCCATTTTTAAAAGTGGTAACCACCGTATAAGATTTACCGTCTTTCAACGGAATTGTAGGCTGCCCCCCAGCTCCGATACTATAATTATAAGGAATGGTATTGGTAGTACCGTCTTCAGTTACCAATAAGACAATATTCGTCAATTCTTCCTGCGGAATATCATCTTCCTGTACAGAACCATCTCTTTGACAAGAAATTGCAGTAATGGAAAGAAATAAAACAGCTAATAATTTGATTATATTTTTAGTATTGAATAGTTTTTTCATTTTAAAAAAATTTAAGATTGTAAAATTTTGTTTGAATTGTTTTTTATCAACTTTAGAAACGGTATCTAAAGTTTAAAATAAAGTTTCTTCCTGCCTCATCTGCAAAGAACCTCATACGATTAAGATAATCCCTGTATGAAACATTAAAAATGTTATTGATAATAAGACCGGCAGAAAGATTTTTACTGATATTGACTCCCGTACGGATATTCCACAGTGAGTATCCATCCGGCGACGTACTGAAGTCAACGGTTTTTGTTACTTCCTCTCCATTTTCATAAATAGAAATTGTAGCATTATGAATCGGGAATCTGTTCTGCTTTAAAAAAGTCTGGTTTTCAAGAGTGAGATAAAAGTTACTCCAGTTCTCTTTATTAAACTGTAATGCATTGGAGAAGTTTGGAGGCATCATTAAAATTAATGGTTCATTATGGGTATCATCCTGACCATAAACGTAACTTCCTTTTCCTACATAAGTCAGATTATCCGTCAATTTCCAGTTGATATCCAGATCTACACCATACATTTTGGCATCAATCTGCTGATATTCCCACACCGGAAATACTCCCCTGATCGTATTCTGTATACCTGTCGGGATCTCATTAATGAAGTTTTTGGTGATAAAGAAATACGGATTCACGGAAAGGTTAAGCCCTTTCAAAATATTGAATTTAGCATCAGCTGTCAGATTAAACTGGTGCCCTTCCTCATTTTTCAGGCTCATATCACCAATTTCAATTACGGCTGCAGAGTGGTGCAGACCATCTGAAAATAATTCTGCAATATTAGGAGTTCTTCCAACTTTCGCGTAATTAAATTTCAGATCAAAATTCGCATCAGGACGATACTCCAGGCCTGCATTGAAAGAAATATTATGATAGTTCAGCTTAGGACGCGCCAGTACTCTATTCTGATTGGTTTTCACATAAAATTCAGGATAGGAATCCGCATAGCGTTTCTCCCAATCATTGCTGTCATACCATTTGGTAACATCGTAGCGGTTGAAGTCATATCTGGCCCCGGCTTCTACATTAAAATCATGTGAAATTTTGTATTTGAAAATAGAATATAGCCCCGCTGAATATTTATCATAATTAGGAATCAAACGCCTTGCTTTGGTTGCAGGATCAGAATAATTGTTCTGGAATCCGGCATCAATTCCCGTTTCCAATGACCATTTACCTCTTTCAAGTAAATCATTAATATTAAACTGATGGGTCATCAATTCCAAATCTAAAGACGGAATATCATTCAGGTCCCCCCTTCTTATGTCATATTCCTGCCTGTGATTGTACTGATAGCTGTATGTTGCTGAAATTTTCCCGATATTTTCGAATCTTTTGAATGCTGAAATTTTAGCAATATGGTGATCAATAACCTGTCTCGGATTATCAATATTATAACTGAAATCTCCGGTATAAGCAGGAATTCTTCTGGTCATTGCATTGTAGAAATCTTCATTGTTTCCTACGTGCGAACCTCTGTAAATTCCAATATTCTGCCGTGTCAGATAATAATCAAAAGAAATTCCTCTTTCATAGTTATTATTCTGCACGGTAAAATTGAAGGAAGAAAAATCCATTCCGGTATTCATCAGGTTATAATCAGGCGTATGCTGATCTCCCAATTTTTTAATACTTCCACCGGATTTTACTGCCCAACCGTTTTTCCAGGTTTTGGCCACATCCACATCCAGTCCCAATCCCCTTCCGTTGGAAATTCCCGAAAGGTTTACGGAACCTTTTACGGTGTCTTTTTTAGGGAAAATTTCAGGTTCCATTACCACCACGCCACCAATTGCATCACTACCATACTTCAGAGCAGATGCCCCTTTGATCACATCAATATGCTGAAAATTATTAATATCAACATTCGGGGCATGCTCTACGCCCCATTCCTGCTCAGCAAGACGCACCCCGTTGTTCAAAATGCTGATACGGCTTCCGTATAACCCGTGAATAACCGGTTTTGAAATATTATTCCCGGTTTTCAGGGCAGTCACTCCCGAAATTTTTGATAGCAGGTTTCCCAGATTATCTGTAGAATTTTTCTCTATTTCAGATTTGCCCAGCGTTTTCACGATAAGTGATCCGTTGTTCTTATGGTTCCCGTGAATGGTCACCGTTTCGATATCCTTGACATGATGCTCAAGGGTTACCGTTATATGTAAATCCTGATCAACTCCTATATTTTCAGTATAATCATTGCAATCAGGATGTCTGGCAATGAGTGTATACTTCCCTGCAGGGATTTTATCAAAGGAAAATTTACCTTTTTTATCTGTTTTTGCCGTAAACCCTCCGATTTTCACGACTGCATTTTCCAGCATGGTTTTATCGTGGAAATCCTGAACGGTTCCTTGTACAGTATACGTTTTTTGTGCACTCGTAAATACTGATCCGCAAAAGATCAGCAGCAGGCAATATATCAATTTCATTGTAAGTAGATTGATTGCGTACCCAGTTTTCAGGGTACATTTTTTCGTTAAAATTTGTTGGATGGGTTTGAATTCATTCTATGATGCAGATCTTGTGTACATCTGATAATGAACAGCCTTGGAAGTCAGATATGAAAAGTGGTCATAAAAGTTTTTGATTACTAACTCATATACCCACTACAGCTGTTTTGCAACAACTTTAAATAGTAAACTTCAAACATTGAACATTAATCAGGCTCTGCGATATAGAGCTGTAAACCCAATAAGAATATTGATTAGGAAAGTGCGGGCGGTCCCCGAAGCTGAAAGGTGAATTTGGTCTGAGACCAGATTTTCTCCTGGATGGCGATGATCTGCTTTACCTCCTGAGTATAGTGCTCAAAGGTAAAACTGAATTCTTCAGGAGCTAAGGTATGTCCGGTAGCCAAAAAGTGGCATGCCAGACAGTCGCCGGCTTTCTCTTTAGCAGCGGCTTTCGTCATTGTATTCTCGGTTTTTTTAAGGTTGAATCCCTTAAAGGTCTCCGCAGAATCATGATGGTGAAAGCTCTGAGAAAGCAGGGCGAGAAAATACACTCCAAACAATAGCTTGGAGATAAAACTCTTGAGGTTTCTGCTTTCTTTAAAAATCATAGGCCAAAATTATGAAAATATTTTAATTGAAAGGCTAAACTTTCATTAAATTACTTTAACGGTTGCAGATAATACGTCGGAATATATAATCATGATGTTACAAAAAAGCCTCATAAATTCTGATTTATGAAGCTTTTGTCATTTATATTACTGAATATTACAGTTTAATCAAGCTGGGTTCCAAGGTATTCCCATTCCTGTAAAGCATTATCCAGTTCTTCTTTGGCTTTATTGTATTTTTCCAGCGTTTCATCAGAAGGGTTTTCCCTGGCAAAAGAGGCTTCCATTTCTTCTACTTTCATTTCAAGTTCAGAAATCTTCTCTTCTACTTTTTTAATTTTATTCTGAATATTTTTCTGTTCTTTGCTGATGACAGCAGAGCTTTGGCTATTGCTTACAACAGGTTTTTCTTCTTTTTTAGGCTCTGCTTTCACTTCTTCGTTGTGAAGTTTAGCTTTTTCAGCAGAGATTTCCCTGATGGTTTCTTTTTGTCTGTACTCCAAATATTCGTTGATATCTCCAAGGAATTCTTTCATTTTCCCGTCACGGAATTCATAGATCTTATCACAAAGTCCCTGAAGGAATTCCCTGTCGTGAGAGATCACGATCAATGTTCCTTCAAAATTCTGTAACGCCAGCTTGATAATTTCCTTAGACTGAATATCAAGGTGGTTGGTAGGTTCGTCCATGATCAGTGTGTTGAAAGGACGAAGCAATAGTTTACAAAGTGCCAGGCGGTTTCTTTCTCCTCCGGAAAGTACTTTTGTTTTTTTGGAAACGGCATCTCCCTGGAACAGGAAAGATCCCAGTAAATCTCTTACTCTTGGTCTCGTTTCTTCCGTTGCAGCGTCTTCCGCTTCTTCCAGCACTGTTTTATTAGGAGTAAGTACTTCTTCCTGATTCTGGGCAAAATATCCGATATTGACGTTGTGCCCGAGATTCCAGGTTCCTGAATAGTCTTTAATATCTCCGGCAAGAATTTTTGCCAGCGTTGTTTTCCCCTGTCCGTTCTGTCCCAGCAATGCGATTCTGTCTCCTCTCTGAACGATGAAGTCTACATCATCAAAGATCTGCTTGTTTCCGTAAGCTTTCCCCAGATTTTCTGCTTCAAAGATCACTTTCCCCGGAACCATAGACTGTACGAAACGGATGTTGAATTTGGAAACGTCTTCGTTATCCACTTCAATACGCTCAATTTTATCCAGTTTTTTGATGAGTGACTGGGCAAAAGATGCTTTGGTAGCACTGGCACGGAATTTATTGATGTTATCTTCCATCTGTTTGATCTCCGCATCCTGATTCTTTTTAGCCTGAATCAGTTTTTCACGGCGATCTTCCCTCATGATCAGATATTTGGAATAATTCGCTTTATAGTCGTCAACTTTTTTATTATTGATGTCAAAGGTTCTGTTACAAACCGCTGTCATGAACTGCTTATCGTGGCTTACCAGAACAATGGCTCCCGGATAGTCTTTCAGGAAGTTCTCCAGCCAGATGATAGATTCCATATCAAGGTGGTTGGTAGGCTCATCGAGAAGCATAATATCATTCTTCTGAAGCAGCAGCTTTGCCAGTTCAATTCTCATTCTCCATCCTCCTGAAAATTCATCGGTGATCTTCTGGAAATCGTCGGCTTTAAATCCTAGACCGAACAATACCTTTTCCATATCTCCTTCAAGATTGTAGGCATCATGGTTCATCAGAAGGTCATTCAGTTCTGTCATTTTATTGATCAGATCTGTATAGGAATCGCTTTCATAATCGGTTCTTGTTGCCATCTGATGATTCACCTCTTCAAGCTCATTTTTCCATGCATTGATCTGCTCGAAAGCCTGCATGGTTTCATTCCAGACAGTTCTTCCTTTTACAAAATCAAGATCCTGTTTCAGGAACCCAATGGTAACGCTTCCTTCTGTAATGACATCTCCTTCGTAGAAGTTAATTTCTCCTGACAGCATTTTCAATAAAGTGGATTTCCCCGCTCCATTTTTACCTACCAGACCTACTTTATCATCCTTTTTGATGGTAAAATTTACATTTTGAAATAAATAATTTCCTGAATGATGTAATCCTAAACTTTGAACCGAAAGCATTTTTTAAATTAATTGTTAATAATGAGTATGAATTTTCGGCTGCAAAAATACGGAAAAAGAAATGAATACTCCAGAAATAAAAAAGTTACCCCAAAATTCATATTGTGAGGAAGTTTCGTGAATGAACAATCTAAAGTAACGGGCATTATGAATACGGATACCTAACAAAAAGGAGACATTTTTCCAATGTCCCCTAACCTAAATTTAAAACTCAAGTGCTTGCACTATGTATTCATTTCATTCAATCCCGCCTTTGCAGGAGCTTTTACAATGGAGCGTATCCAGACATCATTGTTCGGAACACTTGTTCCGTAGAGAAAATCTGTTACAAAAGTATCTTCAGGCAGATGAAGCTCAGCAGAAAGTCTTGTATGGTTATTCTGATCGGAAGTGCTGCCGGAAACATTCAATCCGTTATTGATAAGTTCTGCATTGGCTTCCCATGCTGTTTTTTGCCGTAAGCTATCGTTATACAGTCCAAAATTTGCTGAAATATGGGTATAGTCTGCCAGCCAGCTGAAGTCATATACGGGTTTCCTATCTGCTGAAAGATCATTCACATATTCATTCAGTTTTACGGAAAAACGGTTTAATAAAATATGTCTGTTGTAATCGGTTCCAAAATAGATGTCAGTATCTGTGCTGAAAACTGATGCTACCTTATGGGTTTCTTCCATCATAAGTTTTCCATATACTTTTGAAAGATCACTGTATACTTTATGCCTGCATACATAGGCCCGTGAGAAAATATCTCTTTTCTCGACCTGATAGCCGGAAAGCAGTGCATCCCAGATTTTGTTTCCTTCCGCATCTGTTTTTGCATTCCTGATATCGGAAACATAATTATGTACATCATCCACATTGACGAAATCTGTAGAAATATAAACAGACTGCGGCCCTTCCAGGTACCCTCCTCCTATATCTGCATGGGCACCAGGCACAAAAATTTCTTTCCAGACTGATGAACAGGTTTCTGACTTCTGATCCCGCATCATTTTTGAATTGTCGAAAAAACCGGTAAGCGGAAAAAAGAACCGACACTCGTTTACGGCACAGATATGAAGGGCATTTTCAACAGGGGCAGGCAAACTCAGATCATATTGACTGAACGGCTTTGACTCCACGGTATCGAATGCTCCTAAAAATTTAATCTTACAGTTTTTAAAAAGATAATGGGATAAAAGCTGATTGCAGAAGGTTCTCGCCAGCATTCCTCCTCTTCCGAATCCATAAATATAAAAATGATATTCCTGATGTTCTTCTGTAAGTACATCCTTTACAAAATCATCCGCTTTCTGAAGTTTGTCATCAGCAGAATATCCCGATCCATAAGGCGGATTGGCACATGTTGCCATGGCAAAATTGCTGTCTTCGCTTCCTGTTACCGTTCCTATTCCCTCGATGTATATTTTTTTATTCCCTTTGAATACACTGTAGAGCTTATAAATATTGGTAAAGGCTCCGAAATAACTTTCATTATTATTCAACGGCTTATCGGGGGAAAGAGCATTCACTCCATTATTTCCTGTACCATCAAAGAAAATCCCGACGGAAATCACTCTGTTATCATTCATGCTTTTTTTTGTTATGTTACAGATCTGATCTGTATATTGTTTCATCCAAGGCCTCCAGAAGAGACATTTCAAAATAACAGAAGAAAACCAATTTAATCTAGAGTAAAAAGTACCAAATAAAAAATTCCGTATTTCTACGGAATGATATTATATTTTTTCAAGGGAATAAATGTTGTGGACAATTGCATAAATAACGATGCCCACTGTATTTCTGGCACCAATCTTCTCAAGAATCCGCTGCCTGTGGCTTTCTACTGTTCTGGGACTGATGAAGAGTTTTTCTCCGATTTCATTATTGGTCAATTCCTGACAGATCAGTTTTACCACATCCTTTTCCCTTTCAGACAATTCATCTTCTGTTTCGAAGAGAGAATTTTTCTTGGCCGTACTGTTCATATAGCTGAACAGCATCTGATGGTCTTCAGCAGTAAAGAACACTCCGTTTTTATCCACCATTGTAATGGCATCAATAAATGTTTTCTTATTGGAGTTTTTAGGAAGGAATGCTGAAACGCCCAGCTTAACCATATACCCCAGAATTGAGGTTTTGTAATGGGAAGACAGGATGATAATCTTAAGTTCGGGATATTTTTCTTTGAGAATTTCCACGAGCTCAAAGCCATTCATAGGTTTCATCTGAACATCCACAAGCGCAATATCAGGAAATTCTTTTGCTGAAAGCCGGCCTAAGTTTTCTATAAAATCAGGTCCGTTGTCTGCGGTAAGGCAGACGGATATATTCTTTTCATTGGACAGCAGCATTTTCACCCCTTCAAGGATCAGCTGTTCATCATCAATCAGGGCTATTTTGATTTGGGAACTCATGGTATTTCGGAATTTTAATAATTAGACGACTTCCTGTATGTAAAAAAGTTTTTTTCCATTTATGGGTGGCATTCATTGATTGGATCCGGGATTCAATATTCTTGATTCCCATACCTTTCTTCACCTCTTCATAATTGAATCCCTGCCCGTTGTCTGAAATAACAACCGCCATATTTTCAGGATAATCTTTGAGGTAGATCCAAAGGTCCGTTGCCGTTGAATGCCTGATAACATTGGTTGTAATTTCCTGAATAATCCTGTACAGCTGCACTTCCACAAAGAGATCTTTCTTTTCATATCCGGGCATTACCTGCAGGGAAATATTGATTTTGTGGGCGAGATTGGTAATCAGTTCCTCCACATACAGCACCAGCCCTACAGACTCCAGATTTACAGGATACAATGAATGGGAAATACTTCTGGCAGCATCAATGAGGGAAGACATCTGATTGTAAATATTGTTTTTGATCAGCTCATCTCCCTGGGTATCAAGATTATTAAGCCAAAGAGATAAAATATTGAGACGGTTCCCGATATCATCATGGATCATGACCGCTATTTTCTTCCGTTCTTCTTCCTGAGCTTTTATGTTTTCCAGTACCAGCTTTTTCTGATGAAGAACTTCCGCTTCATGCTGAACATTCTTTTCTTTGATAATCCTGGTTATAAAAGCTTTGTAGGCAAGTAAAATAAAAGATACTATAATTGCTATGGTAACAATTATAAGGATCAGCAGGTTGATATTTAATGTTACTTCTTTAATCTGATAAAGGTATATAAAAATGAACTGTATAAAATGCCTGAAAGGATATTATTGGCACTGAAAAGCGTATAATAATCGTTTTCCGACAGATTGGCGATCTGATGCTGAATGATAAAGATAAACACTGAAACGGAATAATAGAAAAAGATGCAGGCATCTACCAAAAGAAACCGTCCCTGAACAGAAGCATTCTTGATCTCACGGATCAGTACATATCCGGAAAGGCAAATGATAATGATATTGGAGATCACCTTTACAACATCTGCATTGGGCGGCCAGTTGAAACCGTATTTCAGGATCATAAATCCGGCTGCAGCTACTGCTACCAATCCCCGGATATAAGCGGGCCAATCTAATTTTCTGATGAATAGACCGGTCAGCAGGAAAAATTCTCCGGCAATATACACCGGATAGAGGAATGAAGTATCGTTGAGTCTGAAAATATAAGGCAGCACGAAGTTGATCAGTTCAATAAAAAAAAGAAAAGCAATACAATGGAAATATTGCCTTTCTTTATGATCTAACAGGCGGTATTTAGCTGCTCCCAGCACTATAACAGATAGAAGCAGTCCGTAGTTCAGGAATAAAATTGCTTTATAGAGATCAGCCATTCCTTAATGTATCATTTTAAAATTCGTTTCCTACCCCATCATCAGGAAGACGGCAGATAGGCGGACATGGTTTTGCCCAGTCATAAGTATTTGAAATTGTCTGAACGCCTCCTGTATTCTCAAGGTTTTCATGAAAAGAGATAAAGATCAGAGTGGCAAGCATCTTTCCATAGATATCATTATACTTCAGTCCGAAAGAGCATACAATATCCGTTAATCCTTCATCTGAAAGGCAAAGATCTGCGGTAGGAACATAGAATTTTCTAAAGATTCCGGATCCTTTTTCAATTCCGCATTCTCTGTAAAACCAATCCATTCCTTCAAGCCTCCACTTATCAATGGCTTCCAATGCTTTGTCCTGCTCAAGAATAGGTTTGTCAGATACAGGGAAAGCCATGTCTGCATCTCTTCCCATCGGCTCAAGGTTTCTGGAGAGAACTGCATTTTTAACAATAGTATATTCTTTGATTTCCTGAAGCATTACATCCCTGGTAAGCTCAGAAAGAAAAGCGACCGGATATTCTCTTGCCTCAATTCTTTTCCCGGAATCCAGGGGATACAGAATCAGGATAAGCTGCTCTTTGTATATTCCTATCCCGGCACAGAATTCAGAAGATTTGCCTCCGATGTTCCTCATCCATTCAAGGCTGTCTTTAGAAAGATTAAAAACGTAATTGGTAGCGATTCTTTTTTTTATTTCAGAGAAAGAAGACCGGCACTCCGTCCAATTTTGCATAGCGGACCTGCATTCTTCGTAAGAAAGCAATGAATTTTGAATATCAACTATTATCATATAAGCATGGTTTTTAGTTGTATAAAATTATATAAACTAAATATGCTGTGCAAGTATGATTTTAATTAATAATTTCTCACCGTAATATGATAACAGCTCTGTTGTTTCTCTTTTATGTAATAAATTCGTCCGGCATTTGCATAATGCTTTAAAACTTTCTCCAGCGCCACTTCCATTTTCGGATTGTATTTAAGAACGTTATTGAACCTTATGTACGATATATCAAAAGAGTTTCCGTAGTTGTGGGAACTTATCCCCAGTGAAGCGTTAGAATTCACCCTTCTCAGCCTGCACTGGTCTTCAAGGGTTCTTGTAATGGATGAAACGGTAAATGTTCCTCCTTTGGTATCTTTACTGAATTTGGCTCCTATTTTCTCTAGGGTTGTCTTTCCTTTTGAAACCATATAAGCCCGGCTGTAATCAAGCCGCTGTACCTGATAGCCTTTTCCTGTTTTTTTTATTTTATGGAACTTTCCGTTGCTGATGTATTTCTGTACCGTTTTGGAATCTTTCAGCAGCTGTATTCCGAAACCTTTTGAGGCATCAAGATGGGATTTGTAAAGCGGTGTAGGCTCCACTTTCAAAACAGTAGTCAGATCATAACACGGAAAAGATTTTTTTGCCGCCTGTGAATAATGTAAACTATAAATAAAAGGTACGAAGACCGCACAAAGAAACTTTCTCATTAACCATCCTTATTAAATTCCCAATGAAAGATAAACCGTTATTCTAAATTTAAAACAGTCCATAATCTCATCTGATTACAACCCAAACAAACATTAAACCAAATTGTTGAATTTATAGTTTTTTGTTCTCTCATTTTTGAAATATTTTTTCATATTTAACTTTTTACTTTAAGATATAAACTTTACATTTGAGATACATTTTAAAAATAAACAATATGATAAAAAAACTTTTTGCTGAATTTTTCGGCACATTTTGGCTTGTTTTCGGAGGTTGCGGAAGTGCTGTTTTTGCAGCCGGTGTTCCAGATATCGGCATCGGACTTTTAGGAGTTGCTCTGGCTTTTGGTCTTACTGTTCTTACCATGGCTTATGCGGTAGGACATATTTCCGGAGGTCACTTCAATCCGGCAGTTTCCTTCGGGCTTCTGGCCGGCGGAAGGTTTTCTGCAAAAGACCTTATCCCTTACATTGTAGCACAGTGCCTTGGAGCCATCGTTGCTGCAGGATGTCTTTACACCATCCTTAACGGTGCCGGAGCTGTAGATTTCTCCCAACCGGGGGCTTTTGCCACGAACTTCTATGGAGAAGCGGTTTACAACGGAAAAGCATTCAGTATGGGAGCAGCATTTCTTGCTGAGTTTTTATTAACAGCATTTTTCCTTATCGTGATTATGGGAGCAACGGACAGATGGGCCAATGGTAAGTTTGCCGGAATTGCTATCGGTCTTGCCCTTACCCTGATCCACCTGATCTCTATTCCTATTACCAACACTTCTGTAAACCCTGCAAGATCTCTTTCTCAGGCTGTTTTCGTAGGTGGTAATGCGATGTCGCAGCTTTGGCTGTTCTGGGTAGCTCCAATCCTGGGAGGAATTGTAGGAGGACTTATCTACAAGTTTTTGCTTCAGAGAGATGCTGATGAAATCGTAGATTAATTTAAAACATCATCTATACACAAAATCCTGTCAGCTGACAGGATTTTTTTATTTAAGGATAGTTTTTTAACGCAAAGTTTAAATAAAATAACGCCTTATTTTAATTTCCTGATCTCAAAAGGATTTTTAAAGATCAGCTCTTCGTGTTTTCCTTTGATCTCCATTTTACGTTGAAGCAGGTTGAGTGCCATTTTCCTGATAAAAAGGTCTTTATCATTCAGTTTCCAGTAGGAATCTTCGTGAAGCTTTTTCGGCGGGCGGATCAGGTAAAACTCGGTTTCCCAGGTATCTACATTATGATAGAATTCAATGATTCCGCAATGGTCAGGAATGAGTGCTGCGTCTACCATTCCCATTGGCAGGAGGAAGCTAAATGCATTACAGACATAATCTCCACAGGAAATTTTATCATGCTTCAGAAACTTTTCACCGGTATCTTTATTGAGATATGATTTTTTGAAATCGTTTTTAAAATCACTTTTCGAAAGCTTGATCTCAATTTCGTGGCTTGATCCATCCGAACCAACAATAAGAATATCAGCCTCCCAATCGGCCTGGAAATGGTTGGTGAGAACGAGTTCTTTTTCAAAATCGCAATGGGTATGAATATAAGCGTGGACAAGTTCTTCGATCTTGATCATGAGTTGAATATATTAATATGAATGCAACAGATAAAGAAATAAAAGTGAAGACAGGAGACTTCTGATTCCTCAATATCCAGTCTTAACTCACCAAAAGGCTACAACCGCGGATGTCTGAATGATCTATTCTTCCCAGCACCTGAAATTTATCGCCCCATATTTTCCCCAGGTCCTGAGTGGCAATAAAAGAGCAGGAATGGGTATTGGCAAGGTCAATAATATTAATGGCTCCGGTTCTTCCCTCCTTTTCATAGGTCAACGGATCTTCTGCATTCCGGATCATGATTCTCATCCAGTTCGGACATTGATATTCATTGTTTCCGAGGGAGTAAGCCTGTGACAGCAATTCTGTCATGGAATATTCCGAATATATCTTATCTGTCTGAAAGCCTTCCTGCAGGATTTTCAGCAGCTCGTCTTTCGTCATTTCTTCTTTACGGCCTTTCATTCCTCCGGTTTCAATGACAATCAGGTTTTCAAGGGAATTCAGGGATTTTTTGTTTTGCTCAGAATGGCAATAATCCAGGAAATCCAGCAGGGCAAAAGAAACTCCGAACAGGATAACTTTCCGGTCTTCCAATTGATTTAAAAGATCAAAGAGGTCAGCGTGGTTATAAAGGAAATAGCCGTTTTCCGGTTTATCAGATTTCTTCATCAGGTAATCTACCATATGGATCAGGGAAGAATTCTGTCTTTCAAGATAACTAGGCAGTAGCCCCAGGAAAATAAAGTCTTCCGGTTTGCCTATAAACTGTTCAAAACTTTTATAAATGCTTTCTTCATACAGTTCCGGATCAGCAATAAAATGTTTCGAAAGATTCATCTGGGTTGTTCCCGAACTTTGAAAAAACAGGTCTGCGGTTACATTTTTGTCCAGGATCTGATGATTTTTAAACATTTCTATGGGCAAAAAAGGTATTTCATCCAACTGGCTGACCTCATCCGGATTTACTTTCAGAAAGTCAACAAATTTCCTGTATATCCCAACATTTTCATACTGATAACGAAATGTTGCCAATGCTCCATTCAGGAAATCTTCCTCTGTCTGTATGTTGAATATATTTTTAAGTTCCATATCTTTTTTGATCCTTTTATCTGCTCATTATAAAGACATTACAAGGAATGAAATAATTTTATTTAATAATTTTTTAATACTAAGATCCTACTTTGGTAAACTTCTTGCAAGTTCTACTATGGAATATGGATTAAAAACAAGAATGGATTTCGGTCCATTATGAAGATTACCTCTCTCAGGGTAATCTTTTTTTTGTTTTATTTTTCAAAAGTCTTCAGTTCAAAATCTTTTTCAAAAACGCCATAGGTAAAGTAAGAAATCCAGTCTCCCAGATTAATGTATTTTGCCTTTTGTTCCAGATCCAGCACCATAGGAAGGTGTCTGTGTCCATAGATAAAATAGTCTATTTTCTGGGTTTTCAGCTTTTCTTTGGAGTAGATGATCAGGAACTCTTTATCTTCTCCCAGGAAGGCTTTATCCTCTTCTCCCGAGATCATTTTATTTTTCTGGGAAAGGTATAATGCAATCTTCATGGCAATATCCGGATGCAGCCATTTGAAAAACCATTGTGCTACCGGATTGGTGAAGAGCTTCTTCATCCGCTTATATCCTTTGTCGCCAGGTCCCAGGCCGTCTCCGTGTGCCAGCAGAAACTGTTTCCCGCCCATTTCAAAGTATTGTTTCTGATAAAAAACCGTACAGCCGATTTCGTCTTCCAGATAGTCTTTCATCCAGAGGTCATGATTTCCTACAAAGAAATAAATATGAACGCCCCTGTCCTTCAGTTCTGCAATTTTTCCGAGAACACGCACGTATCCTTTAGGTACAACATGTTTCCATTCATGCCAGAAATCAAAAAGATCACCCATTAAAAACAAAACCTGGGCATCTTCCTTGATCTCATCCATCCAACGTATAAATTTATCCTCACGCACTTTGCTCTCTCCCGGGGTGGGCGCGCCAAAATGCTGATCAGAAGCGAAATATACTTTTTTCCCGGGTTCTAAGTTGATTATTGTTTTTAGCACCGTCTGAGTTTTGTTGGATCATTATTGATTGTCTTCTGCGAACCATTCCCCATAAGAATTTTCAGTCTCATGAAGTTTAAGATAAGCCAAAGAAATTCCTTCCGGAAGTTTTGATTTTATTTTGGAAGCAATAGCATACAGCATGTTTTCACATGTGGGCTGAAAACTGCAGTAGATTACTTTATGCCCTTTCTGTTCAAGGTCATCTCCCAGTTCTTTGTGTGGAGACAGCGCATTAACGAGCACTGCATGATCCCATACGTCTACGATTTCAGATTTTACGATACTTTTAATATCTCCGAAATCTACCACCATTCCATTTTTAGGATTTTCAATATCATTAATCGGTCTTCCCTTTACTGTTACAAACAGCTTATAGGAGTGTCCATGCATATTTTTACACTTCCCGTCATAGTTGTAAAGCACGTGAGCGGTTTCGAATGTAAAAATTTTTGTAATACGTATCATACTCAATGAATAAGTTTAAAAAATTACTGTTTTTCAGATTTTTACCCATAAAAACTGTGGGGAGGTTATAAGTAGGAATCTACTCTATGAAAAACTGCAAAATCAATGTTCAAAGTTAAGATAAAAAGAGCAAGAAATAAAATGCTCCCAAAAGTTAGATCACTTTTTGGGAGCATTTTATGATTTTATTCTGTTTTATTAAGTTGAGACCAATAGATTAATTATTGATGGTGAATGTTAAATTTTCATCACGATCTCCTTTCACATTTAAAGCATTAGAGGGCACGGAAAGCCACCCGTTTTTGTTCATTACAAATTTAAATTCATAAGTCTTACCTTTTTCAAACTTTGATTGGGGAATTGCGACTTCAAAGGTGTTATCCTTTTTCCTGATCATCTGGTAGGCTTTATCATCAGGATTCCAGTTATTAAACGACCCTGCAACTGACATATTTTTAATATAATCTACATTTTTCTTTGCTAAAAACCGGTAGGAAAAAATAACGTTACCTTTTTCGATCCGGTAACCATACGTTTCCTTTTTAAGGTCCGGATGAATAAGGGGTTCAGATTTTGTATATTCTTCAGCCAGCATATAAGGATTCAGCAAACGCTTATCCATAATACCTGCGATCTGATTGATCATCGGAAAGTAAACAGGAAATTCTTTATACCCGTTATACATGAGCATAATAGCCATATTATCTTCCGGGAAAATCTTATATGCGCTTACATTTCCACCGGAAAAGGAGTATGCTTTTATATTATTGAATATTGACATATCCCAGCCGTGCGTGAAAGATGCACTTTTCCTGGTGTATTCAAACGGTTTCCACATCATTTCCTGTGTGGCCGGTTTCAGAAAATCATTTTTACTGAGGTGAATGCTCCATTGTAAAAAAGCAGGTAATGTAATCGCCAGGCCATTTGCAGGATGGGCTCTTCTTCCTTCCACAAATGTGGATTTATCATACTTATGGGTATCTTTGTTGTAAATATATTTTACGATCCGGTTAGGAATTTCCTCCTTAGAATCAGACGAAAAGACCACCTGATTTTTAGCATCTGAAAACTGATTTTCCAGGATATAATCTTCAAATGTCTCTCCTGTTATCTTTTCAATAAGCATGGCAATCAGCATATAATTCGTCTGGTTATACCGATACTCGCTTCCTGTTTCAAAATCCATTTTTTCTTTTGATAACCGGTCTATGACTTCAGCATTGGTGGCATTCAGGGAAATATCTTCAAAACGAATCCAGTCCGGGATTCCTGAAGAATGGCTCACAAGATGTTTTACCTGAACGTTCTTCCATGCATCCGGTATATGGTCCAGGTATTTTGAAATGTTGTCGTCCAAAGATATTTTCCCCTGTTCAATAAGCTGAAAAAGGCCTATGTTTGACATCAGCTTTGTATTGGAATATATCCTGAACATGGATTGGGGATTGACTTTCTTATCGCTTTCCAAAGTCTCCGTTCCATAATATTTCTGGAAAGTTACTTTATTATCTTTTACAATTCCAACAGCCATTCCGGGAATTTCGTTGACCCGGATCACCTTTTTTATATAAGCATCAATTGCTTTTGTCTGTTCTGCAGTCTGGCTGTATCCCAGAAAAGATAAGCCTGAAAATGCTATGACTAAAACGGATTGTTTCATTGTTTGATTTTTGACGGTTCTTTAGTAAAGACAGCTACAGAGGTCAGGTTATTACATCTTTCTCTGAAAAACTGATTTTCTCTTTACTTATAAAGTTTCGGCTCCATGATTCCTCTTTTCTGAAATATCTTTTTATTCATTTCAAAATGCATGGTGGTCATTTGATTGTAATATTCCTTAAAAGAGGGCAACCCGTATTCTAACCGTAATTTATCCACATTCATACTGTCTGTCAATCCATTTTTAGGCACAGCCTGTTCCGCTTTATTATAAGTTACCTGGGTCCCGAATCTTTGCTTCTGACCTGAATTGATAGCAACCCTGTCTTCCAGCATGGCATATTCATTTTTATGGGCATTCTTCTTACCGATTTCTTTTTTCATGGCTTTAAGCATCGTTCTCTGAAATCCGACATCATCATCGGCATGCTGAATGGATATCCAGAATTTAGTAGCATTGGCTTCCCCAACCTGTTTAAAGCCAAGATAACCGTACTGCGCATACAGTCTTTTAATTCTGCTTTGGTTGTCTTTCCCTACACTGTCCCTTTTGGTTTCAAATACTTTCCATGCGTTTTTTTCACCGTATTTCTCCATCATTTCTTTGGGTGGCAGGCTTGCATATTCCTGATCAATGTTTCTGATGTAGCTCAATTCGGAAATGATCTTTTCACGTTCAGAGTCTGAGATCGGTTTGTATGAGCTGCAGCTTACCACCGTAAATAGTATCCCTGATAAGAATATTTTTTTCATCAATCTGGTTTTATATTAATTATTACATGATTATTGTAAGGTTTAACCGGCTGTCAGATGTTCCACAGCACTGGTATTTTTGATAAAAATCATTCCGTCAAAACACTCGTTCAGTTTTATAGGCTCTGTAATGGTAAATTTTTCTGTTTCCGGAGTTACAGGACCATACCCGATAAACCTCATCTTCAAAGCGTTTTGATACAAACTATCTTTGTTTGTTCTAAAGTTCACAAAATAGTTTTTATTTTCTTTACTGCTCAGCTTTTCTTCCCAGCTGTTTTTCATCTGTTCCGGTAATGGATAGGCTTTATATTCATTCTTTTTTACTGCACGGGGGGCTGTTGTCGCACTGTAAGTCCCAAAGCCCGTGAAAGTTGCCATGGCATAATATTCTTTGCCATATTTTTTCTTTATATAGCCCCCCATCCCATCTACCAGAATCGGTTTCAGTGCAATATGTGCATTATGAGCAAAAAGTATCATTTTTTTATTGTATCCTGTCTGAATCTTTGCAATCATTTCAGCCATGATGTAATCTCTTGAAACATCATAGTTTTTTTTACCGGCTTCATAAAGAATTTCGAATCCTAATCTAAGGTTATCAAGAGCCAATCTGCTGCTTACATCTATCTTCGCCTTATAGATACTGTCCATTTTTTTTGCCAAAAGATATCCTTCCGTTCCATTATCAATGACAGCTTTCATATCCAGTCTGAAAGAAGGATCATTCTGCTTTTCCCACATCTCATCCTGGAATTTTGCTTTTTTGTCAAGGGTATCCACCATTTCTGAATACGCTTTTTCTGCAATAGGATTTTTTTTAAGAATTGCTGCATTATTGGCTAAAGAATTAGTATCAAATCCGGAGATGATCACCCTGTCTTTATGGCTCTTGTTGTAGGTTCTGATCCAGGCCAGCAGATCTGCAATTTCTCCGGTCTGCCAAATAGAAGTCATACCGCTTTTTAATGCCGTATTCAAATCCTGATCAGAATTAACGGCCTCGTTCAAAAGGGCTGCATCTCCATAACCACTTTCGAACGCAACGATTTTAAAATCATTTTTTTCAATAAGTCTTTTTGAAATTTCACTTCTGATCTCGTTGAATTCCCTGGTTCCGTGAGTACCTTCACCAAGCCCAACAATAAGCTGTTCTTTTAACTGATCACTGATCTCATTGATCGCTTTCGTCCTGCTTCTGGCATTGGCAGATTGGTCAGGAATTGGTATTTCAGGTTTTGAGTGTTGTGAAAAAACTATTGAAGAAGTCAACAGTATATTGATTAAAAGGCATTTTCTTAGCATCGTTACTACATTTTGTTCGTTTACCAAACTTAAGATCATATCAAAAAGCCGTAAACAGGTTATCTTCGTGCAATCTAAAAAAAATTAATACTATTTTTTTACTGAGCACTTTTATTAACTTATCATTAACCTTTTCCTTTGTTCTCATTTTATGGTATTAGCCGATCTGTATTCAATCCCAGCTGTTCCAGATAATGAAGTCCGTTTTGTTTTTCTATTATATTTATCCCTGTCCAACCATTCATTTGCCCTTGCAGGATGAATTGCCTGATGTATTTAGGTTCGTTAAGATTAACTTCAGTTTCAGTATTCATCAGCTTATTCATTAGCTTAATTCCCGATTTCAAAGGCTGTCCTGTATAGTAGTCATTAAGGGTCAGAAATTCTATAAGCAGAGGAGTCTGTTTGTAGCCACTCAAAAATACTTTTATAACGAGCTTACTCATCCCGGTTCCTGAATAAAACCGATCTGTAACAGAATATAGGTATTCCAGATTATTGATCATTATTTTCCTTAGCTTATTTTTCATTCTAACCTTGTTTTCTTTAGAGCTGGCAATCGCATGAAGATATTTCATTTATTTTACTGTTTTTTCAAACCTGCGGATCGCTTTATATTTTCTGTCTTTGATTATGATATCATAGATTCCTTTATCCAGAATTAGAAAGCGGCTGTCTTCGGGATCTTTAATTTCAATAATATCAGCAGGAATACCGTTCTGTTCAAATTCTCCTTTTCTATAAGCAATGGCAAGCACAGGATATTCTGTTATTTCCGAAGCCGGAACTTTATACAGTTTTCTGCTTTCAGTAAGCATCCAGCCGGGTCTTCCTTTCTTATATTCTGTAACCGGATGAATGACCTTCATATCGGTAAACAGTTTTTTATCTTCCCCGTTATATATCGTTTGATCTTTATCTTTTAAAATAACAGGAACTTTATTCCTGACCAGACGTAATAACGGTTCATTATATTTCGGAAGGCTTTTCTCTGAAAACTGAGTCTGGTCTATGGTAAGAGGATTTAAGCCGGTAAGGTCCATAAGTCTTCCCGTCATTGTTTTTTCCCAGGCTGTGTGCACTCCTTTATAGGCATGCTGATAGCCGCAATAAATCAGGTATTTTCCTTCTTTGTTCTGCTGCATAAAGTCATAGATATTTTTTGCTTCGCCTATTTCCCTTTCTTTTCCGTTTCCTTCAGCATCATAGGGGAAAAGTTTAAACCCGATCTTCAGGGCGTGATAAAGAAAGTTTCCAAACTCAGGTTCCTTAGAATAGAAGCCACTTTGAAGGTTGGCAAATTTTGTGGTATTTAAAGAGTCGTTGGCCAGGGTTTCCACCCCAAGATACCTGTACCCTCTGTCATACAAACCCTGAAGCAGGGAAGCTGCAAAGGCCCTGTGGCTGGCATTGTGATGAGCTTCATTAAGGATGATCATTTTTTCATGAGACGCCCGATCCAGAATATAATCTTTTGCATTGACAGGGATTAGTTTTGTGAACTTCAGACTATCTGCAGTACCGAGCTTTTTGGTCTTGCCAAAGACCGTGTCCCAACTTTCCAAAGCAGTTTTATATTTTCCGCTTATTGAGTAGTAAGTGGCCTCCATCTGACTTCTCCAGGATGCTGACTGGGTAGAATCTTCCAGTTTTTTCTTAATATCATCTGAAAACCGGTAAAGATCATTCTGACCATAGCTCAAAATGCTGAGGAATATTAATGTGATCGAATAATAGAATTTCATGGAATGTAGTTTTTAATGGGCTAAAATAAAAAAATCAATTGAATGCCTGCCAATTAATTCCTGTTTACAGTATTCCGGACAGTTTTTCCAGCCAGTTGCTTTCCAGGCGTTTGAGTTTTTTGGTTTCCGGATCAAATAAAATCCATAGGGTACCGGAATCTACTACAAGCTCATCATTGCAGTAAAACTCAACTTTTCTCGGCTGTTTGGCGCCTTCAGGAGGCATAGGATAGGTTCTCACTGTAATGATATCATTCAGATAAACCTGTTTTTTGTATTGTATATGATGGTCCAGAAGCATCCAGGCATCATCCGCATATTCTGTTTTATGTTTTAAAAGCTCCCAGTGTTCTGCTGCTGCCTCTTCTACCCAATGCACATACTGCACATTGTTGACATGACTGTTTCCATCAATATGTTCTTCACTTACCTTAATCTGTTTTTCATACATTAAATTCATATCTCTGAAAGTTTAGTCAAATGTATCATTTAAAAAATAAAACTTACGGCGTTATTTCTAAAAAAGCACATAAAAAAACGGAATCAGGCTTTATCTGATTCCGTTTATATTCAATAGTGAAATGATTACTTTTTGGAAGGCGCAGCAGAAGCTCCTAATTTGGTTTTCACCTGAGCTGTGATATCTTCACTTCCATCAGAATATACAAGGTTATTGCCTTCCTGTGCTGAAGTATCGAAAACATAGCTTAAACTTCTTTCTTTAGCTACAGCAGCAATAGCCGCCTTTACTTTTTGCTGTAACGGGGTATAGAGTTCCGTCTGTTTAGCACCAATATCTTTTGCAGCCTGCGCTCTTGTATCTTCAATTTTCTTACCAAGAGTCTGCAATTCTGTCTGTGCTGCCATAAGCTCTTTAGTCACGGCTTCTTTATTGGCCTGGCTCAGTGTTTTTTCTTTATCCTGGGCAGCTTTCAGTTTTGTCTGATATTCAGTGATCAGTTTTTCAACTTCCGTCTGCTTAGCTTTTGTCAGGTTATCAATAGTTGTAGTGGCTGTTTTTACTTCAGATAAACTTGCAAATACATCATCAGAGTTTACATTTCCAATTTTTTGTTGAGCATGAGCTGCATGAGCCGTCAGTGTTAATCCGGCTGTAATAAAAAATACTTTAATTAAATTCATTTTTAATATGGTTTTCAAAAACGCTTGTTTTTTTGTTTTCAAATATAATACAAATTTCCAATCCGATTTAAAGTTGTCTGAATTTGATCAAACCACAAAAATCACAAAAGATTTTTTAAACACATGCGTACAATTAAATAAGTAAAAAATACCGGATAAAAGCTCATGTAAGATGACAATCAGAGATTTTTACAAAAACATAACGTTCTAAAACTTTTGTGCCTTTATGGTTAAAAATCATGATTGCAAAAGTCCGGAAAGTTATAATATTACAGCACCATCCTTAAAATAAAACCTTTCCCAAAAGCTGAGAAAGGTTTAACATCAAAAAATATGGAAAAAATGACTAATGGAACTGTGCTGTTTCTGTAGAATCTTTCATGGCTACAGTTGCTGAAGAGCCATTGGTAACAATATTCTGCACTTCATCAAAATATCCTGTTCCCACGAAAGATTGGTGTTTCACTGCTCTGAACCCTCTCTGCTGTAATGCAAATTCACGTTCCTGGAGCTCAGAATATCCTGCCATTCCTCTTTCTTTATATGCCAAGGCCAGTTCAAACATTGCTGTATTCAGCGCATGGAATCCTGCCAGTGTGATAAACTGGAACTTATATCCCATTTTAGCAAGCTCTTCACGGAATGTGGACATCTCTTCAACGCTTAATCTCGCCGCCCAGTTGAAAGATGGAGAACAGTTATAGGCCAGCATCTTTCCAGGGAATTCAGCATGAATACCTTCTGCGAATCTTCTTGCCTGTTCCAGATCCGGGTTTGAAGTTTCCATCCAGATCAGGTCTGCATACGGTGCATAAGACAACCCTCTGTCTATTCCCTGCTCCACGCCGTTTCTTACAACATAAAAGCCTTCGGAAGTTCTTTCACCGGTCACGAATTTTTTATCTCTGTCATCGATATCTGAAGTCAGCAGATCCGCTGCATCAGCATCTGTTCTTGCAATAATAATACTTGGAACTCCCAATACATCTGCTGCCAGACGTGCGGCAATCAGTTTATTGACAGCTTCCTGGGTAGGCACCAATACTTTCCCTCCTAAGTGTCCGCATTTTTTAGCAGAAGAAAGCTGATCTTCAAAGTGTACGGCAGCAGCTCCTGCCTCTATCATCTGTTTCATCAGCTCGAAAGCGTTCAGGTTTCCGCCGAAGCCTGCTTCAGCATCAGCAATGATGGGTACAAGATATTCCCTGTCTCCGGTTCCGCTTACCGACTGTACCTGATCTGCTCTCAATAAAGCATTGTTGATTTTTTTTACCACAGAAGGCACTGAATTGGCCGGATACAAAGACTGGTCGGGATACATTTCTCCGGACAGATTAGCATCAGCCGCCACCTGCCAGCCAGAAAGATAAATTGCTTCCAATCCTGCATCCACTTCCTGTACAGCCTGGTTCCCTGTAAGAGCTCCAAGACCTGCTACATAATCCTGCGTATTCAGTTTATTCCAGAATTTCTTAGACATTTCTGTAGCAATGGTATAATCAATGGTATAAGATCCCCGAAGTTTTAGCACTTCTTCTGCCGTATAAGGTCTTTTCACACCGTTCCAGCGGGGATTTGTCAGCCAATCCTGCTCGATGGTCTGGATTTGTTCTTGTCTTGTTTTCATAATATTTGGATTTTGTAAGATTAAAGATTGAGGAATTAACAGGTTGAAGTGGTAGCTGGTATCATCACCACGACTCAGGTGCTTTCTCTTTTAAATCAGATAAAAGGATAGGCCTTCAATGTCAGGAACTCTTCAAAGTTTTCCGAGAAGATCAGTTCATTGAAAAGCTCTTTGGCCAGATTGAATTTTCCGTTTTTAAAGCGTTGTTCGCCGACGTATTTTTCAATATTGTCCATTTCTTCGGTTTCCCATTGAAGAATCATATTTCTTGTCAGTGTTCTGTCGTCACTCAGAATGGCTTCATTTTTCAGCCATTGCCAGATCTGTGTTCTTGAGATTTCGGCTGTAGCGGCATCTTCCATCAGATTATAAATGGCTGCTGCCCCTACTCCCATCAGCCAGCTTTCAATATAAAGGATTCCCACATTGATATTTTTCCGGATTCCTTTTTCTGTGATCTCACCTTTAGGAATTTCCAGCAACTCGTTTTCTGTAATATGGTATTCTACCTTCCTGTCAATCTGGTTTTCAGAGGGCATATACTGATCGAAGATTTCTTTCGCTACTGAAACCAATGCCGGATGGGCAACCCATGTCCCGTCATGGCCGTTTTTCACTTCTCTTTCTTTATCATTTCTCACTTTTTCAAAAGCGATACGATTGGCTTCATCATCATCTTTCACCGGAATCTGGGCGGCCATACCACCAATAGCATGAACGTTCCGCTTATGACATATTTCAATAACTCTTTTGGAATAAGCGCTCATAAAAGGAGAAGTCATGGTTACCTGATCTCTGTCCGGAACAATAAATTCCGGCAGGTTTCTGAATTTTTTGATATAGGAAAAAATATAATCCCATCTTCCGCAGTTCAGTCCTGCGCTGTGTTCTTTTAATTCAAATAAAATCTCATCAATCTGAAATGAAGCGGTAATGGTCTCTATTAAAACAGTTGCTTTAATGGTTCCTTCAGGAATTCCCAGATAATTCTGTGCAAAAACAAACACTTCATTCCACCAGCGGGCTTCTTTGTAATGTTCTAATTTGGGAAGATAAAAATAAGGTCCGCTTCCGTTTTCCAGAAGTTTTTGGGCATTTCTGAAGAAATAAATTCCAAAATCAGTCAATGAACCGGATGCTTCTTCTCCATTGATTCCGATATGTTTTTCAGGTAAATGAAGTCCCCTTGGACGAACCAACAGGACAGCCGTTTTTTCATTAAGACTATATGCTTTCCCTTTTTCATTTATGAAATCTATATTTCTGCTGATCGCATCCGAAAGGTTAATTTGTCCGTGCATACAGTTGTCCCATGTAGGCGAGTTACTGTCTTCAAAATCTGCCATGAATGTAAAGGCACCGGAATTCAGAGCATTAATGATCATTTTTCTGTCTACGGGCCCTGTAATCTCTACCCTTCTGTCTAACAAATCTTCAGGCAGTGAAGCGCACACCCAATCTGCATTTCTGATCTCTTCAGTCTCTTTGAGAAATGCCGGGAGAATTCCCTGATCAAATTTCTGCTGTATTTTCTTTCTTTCGTTTAAAAGTTCCAGTCTTTTATGATTAAAGTTCTGGTGCAATGCTACAAGAAAGTCGATCAAATCCGGGGTGAAAATTTCTTCAAACTGCTTCTGAGCCTTTATTTTTAATTGAGTTCTGATTTCCATAACTTGTTGATTTTGTGATTTGACATTACAAACATAAATAAAAATTTTCACAAATAACGAACGTTCGCTAAATTTATTTAAAAATTATTATGCGAATAATCGCATCTAAATATTTATATTTGACTCATGAACCCAGAAAGTGATTTTATCAAAACAGTTTTCGGACTGAAACTGAAGCAGCAGAGACAAAGGAAAAACTGGTCTCTGCAGGATCTTGCTGTAAAAACCGGCTTATCTAAATCTTACCTCAACGAAATTGAGAATGGAAAAAAATATCCGAAACACGACAAGATCATTCAGCTTTCGGAAGCACTGAACTGTACTTTTGACGACCTGGTTTCTACAAAGCTTGACAAAAGTCTGGCGCCTTTCAATGAAATCCTGCAATCTGATTTTTTCAAAGAGGTTCCGCTTGAACTTTTCGGGATCAACAAAAACAATCTTATCAGCATTATCAGTGACGCTCCCAAAAAGGTAACCGCTTTTATCAATGCCCTGATTGAGATTTCTCAGAATTATAATCTGGGAAAAGAAAGATTTTATTTTGCTGTTCTGCGTTCATTCCAGGAATTGTATGATAATTATTTTCCGGAAATTGAAGATAAGGTTAGCCGGTTCATCCAGGAAAACCAGCTTCATATAGACAGAAACCTGAAGCCTGATGTTCTGGAAATGATACTCATAGAAAAGTTTGGTTATACGATTCAGTCTGAGGATTTCGAAACATACGGAACATTGGACAATCTCCGCTCACTGTTCATTCCGGAAAATAAATTACTGCTTCTGAACAGAAAGCTTGAAAAAGACCAGAAGACATTCATTTTAGCAAAAGAAATAGGATTTAAGGTCTTAGATTTAAAGATCCGTCCCAATACTTATTCATGGCTTGATTTCGGAAGTTTTGAAGAAATTCTGAATAATTTTTATGCTTCTTATTTTGCCGGAGCTTTATTAATTTCAAAAGAACCTGTCATTGAGAAAACTTCAGCATTTTTCCGGCAAAACAGCTGGGAGCCCAAAGACTTTGAAAATCTTATCAATAGCTTTACGCATTCGCCGGAAACCTTTTATTACCGTTTGACCAATGTTCTTTCTGCCGAAATGGGAATCAAAGACCTGTTTTATCTATGCCTGGTAAAAAAGAACGGTTCGGATAAAATACAGATCTTAAAAGAGCTGCACCTCAACCATCAGCAGGCACCCCACGCCAATGCTACGAATGAGCATTACTGCAGAAGATGGATTGCCGTGAAAAACCTGCACCATTTAAAAGAAAATGAAACGCTGACCGATGCACAGATTTCTCATTACAAAGACCAGGGAATAAGTTATCTGGTGATATCCACCTCTCAGAAGAATCCTTTTTCAGACGGAAGTAACAGAAGCTACTGCCTGGGCATTCTGCTGAATCCGCAGACTATAAAGAAAATCAGTTTCATCAAATCTCCTTCTTTAAAGACCATCAATGTGGGCGTAACGTGTGAATCCTGCAGCATTGCAGACTGTGAGGTCAGAGAAGCTCCTCCGGTACGGCTGGAAAAGGAACATTTCAACCTCAGCATGAAAAGTGCTATTGAGAAGATAAGGAAGGATTTTGAGTGAGAGGGTTTTATTGGGTTGGAGAGTTTGAGGGTGTAAGCGTGCGATGATAAGAATGCAGTTTTTAAGATTAAAGGTGGTGTTTTTTAATTGATCAGCTGAAAACTATTTCATAACTTAGTAAAAAACACATCCATGATACTAGACCTGCTTTTCCCCAACCGCTGCATTGAATGCAACAGAATCATCGATCCTGATCTTCTGGTATGTGATCTCTGTTTCAGCCAGATTCATTTCACCCATTATGCCTATTCCGAACATAATCCGATTAAAGAAAGGTGCAGTCTGTTTTTTCCTGTTGAATATACTTTTGCATTAATGCAGTTTGAAGAAGAAAGCCTGAGCCGGAAGATTATTCACGAGCTGAAATACAGAAACAGAGAAATAACCGGAAAAGTCCTGGCAGACTGGACCACTGAACGACTTGATTTTAAAAATGAAAAGCCGGATCTTATGGTAAGTATTCCACTTCATCCTAAGAAGCTAAGGGAAAGAGGATATAATCAGCTTCATGTATTTACCGAGGCATTGTCGGCATTTTATACCATTCCTTTTGATCATGAGCTGCTCAGAAGAAATCATTATGCCAAAGCACAGGCCTTAAAAGATAAGAAACACAGACTGGAAACAGTCAACACATTTTCCGTGACACAACCTGTCACCGGAAAACATATTCTGCTGATTGACGATGTTTTTACCACAGGAAATACAATATCCTCTGTTGCATGGGAGATCCTGAATTCCGGAGATAATAAAGTGAGCGTTCTGGTGATGGCCATGGATGTGTAAATTTAAATTTTGCCATTTCTGTTTTAATTGGTAAAGTATCTATCAGAAAAAAATTTCATCCCTTTCCCTTTTCAAATCTTTTTCCTAATTTTCCGGAAAACTAATTCATAATGCCCCATCTGATCTTATTACACGGAGCTTTAGGCCACAATGATATTTTCACTCCTTATTTAGAAGAACTATCCCGTTATTTTAGTATTCATACCCCTTTATTTTCCGGGCATGGGGATACTAAGCTTCCAGAAGATGGTATTACAATTGAAAAATATACTCAGGAACTGGCTGTATACTGCGAAGAGCATGATTTAACTGATGTTTCCTTTTTCGGACACAGTATGGGCGGATATGTTGCGCTTTGCTACGCAATGAAAGTTCCTGAAAATGTAAAATCGATCATTACATTGGGGACGAAATTCGACTGGTCTGAAGAACAGGCAAGGAAAGAAGCTAAAATGCTGAATCCAGAGGTAATTACAGAAAAAGTTCCACAATACGCGCAGCTTTTAGAATCACAACACGGATCTGAATGGAAAGCACTTCTTCCGGCCATCGCAGAATTAATGATTGACCTGGGGAAAAATCCTCCTTTGAAAAATAACCTGAGTACAATTACAGTTCCTGTTCAGATCATAGTAGGCGATGAAGACAATATGGTAACTATTGAAGAGAGCCTACAGGTTTACAGAAGCCTCCCGGATGCAAAATTGGCCGTACTCCCGGATACCAGACATCCTATGGATAAAGTACGACCAAGTTTATTATTGAATTTAATCAAAGATTTCTGGAATCTTTCTTAATTTATCGCTGAAGTTTCTCCCCGTAGCTTAAATCTCCGGCATCACCCAAACCAGGAGTGATATATCCTTTTGAAGTCAGGTGCTCATCTATAGCTCCTACCCAAATCTGAGCATCAGGATATGCATTCTGAATGGTTTCTACTCCCTGTTTTGAAGCAATTGCAGCCACGATATGAAGTTGTGTGGGATTTCCGTTAGTCAGTAAGTCCTTGATTGCTTCAATTAACGAAGCTCCTGTTGCCAGCATAGGATCTGCTACGATCAAAGGTCTTCCTTCAATGTTAGGACAGGTAAGATAATCCTGTTTAATGGAAAAATAATCGTTCGCATCGTGTTTTCTGTAAGCTGCTACAAAACCACAGTCTGCCCTGTCGAGATAATTCAAAATCCCTTCAAACAAAGGAACTCCGGCTCTTAATATGGTAGTAATCACCGGCTGAACTGCAATTTCCCTGCTTTTTATCGTATCTAGCGGAGTCTGGATTTCAACTTCTCTCTGTTCTAAACCTTTACTGATTTCGAAAGCTGCAATTTCTCCGATTCTTTCCATATTTCTACGGAATCTCATACGGTCATGCTGAATTTCAATGTTTCGAAGTTCGTTAATCCATTCATTGACAAGAGAAAAGTTTTGAGATAATATAGTAAGCATGAAGATCTTAATTTTAAATTAGGTAAATCGACGTTTGATTCCTGCAAAATTACAACTAAAAAACGAATCTGCAGTTTGATGCCGAATAGAATAAGCAGGTCTACAAAAAATCTGGCAAGGGTTTTCCTCACCAGATTTCTTTATAATCAATTGTTTTTATTTTTGTCTGAAGTACACTTCGATCGGAACTCCGGTAAACCCAAATTCTTTTCTCAACTGGTTTTCAGTAAATCTCTTATATGGCTCCTTCACATACTGCGGAAGGTTGCAGAAGAATACAAACTGCGGCGACGGAGTAGGAAGCTGAACACAATATTTGATTTTGATATATTTTCCTTTAAGCGCCGGTGGCGGAGTTCTTTCGAAAATAGGAAGCATTACTTCGTTCAGTTTTGAAGTCTTGATTTTCTTTTTACGGTCCTCATACACTTCCATTGCTACTTCTACGGCTTTCAGAATTCTCTGCTTCGTCAAAGCAGAAACGAAAAGGATCGGAATATCCTGGAACTGACCGATTTTATCTTTGATTGATTTTTCAAAATCACGCATTGTATTGGTCTGCTTATCTTCGATCAAATCCCATTTGTTGACAAGAATCACAATTCCTTTTCTGTTTTTCTGAGCCAACCCGAAAATATTCATATCCTGAGACTCCCACCCTTGTGTAGCATCTACCATGATGATAACCACATCAGAATATTCAATAGAACGGATAGAACGCATTACAGAATAGAATTCAAGGTCTTCATTTACTTTAGACTTTCTTCTCATTCCGGCTGTATCTACCAATACAAACTCATGACCGAATTTGTTGTATAGCGTCTGAATACTGTCTCTGGTAGTTCCTGCAATATCGGTTACAATATTTCTTTCAACATCCAATAAAGCATTGGTCATTGTAGATTTTCCTACATTCGGACGACCTGCAATGGTGATCTTAGGCAGTCCTTCGAAAGGATCCTTATATTCTGTAGTAGGAAAATCATTTACGATATCATCCAGCAAGTCTCCTGTTCCGGAACCTGTCGCTGAAGAAAGTGTATAATATTTATCGATACCTAACTGATAGAATTCTGTTGCCGGAAGTTCTTCTTTAGCAGAGTCTACTTTATTGATAACAATATAGATCGGTTTATTGGATCTTCTCAGAAGTCTGTAAATTTCGTGATCCGTATCGGTAAGTCCTTCCTCCACATTCATCATAAAGATGATGGACGTTGCTTCATCTACGGCTAGCTGTACCTGCTTACGGATTTCTTCTTCAAAGATATCATCTGTACCTACATCATACCCTCCGGTATCAATAACGGTAAAGTCTACCCCATTCCAGTCAGATTTTCCGTAGTGACGGTCTCTGGTAACACCGGCTGTAGAATCTACAATAGCCTCTCTTCTTTCTAATAAACGGTTAAAAAGCGTGGATTTTCCTACGTTGGGACGTCCAACGATTGCGACAATATTTGACATAAAAAATGTTTAATAATCCTTTGCTGTGCTCAGGATATGTTATTAATGGGTTACTCCAACTTTTGGAGCCCAATTTTTTGCAAAGATAAGATTTTATAATTTAACAGTTAAGTAATGAAGCTGGAAGAGGGATGCTGGAGGCTGCTATTCTGCCGGTAAACTCTCTCTGTACTTTCATTAAAAGGTCCAAATAATCCCTAGTCAGGCTATTTTGTTGTAAAAGCGAATATTTTTTAAAAAAATTATCTAAAAATAATTCTTTGGATATCAACAGATAAAGCCATCAGATCACTTATTATGTTAATGAATCTTTAATTTATATTTTTATATTTAAAATAAATTTTCTAATTTCGCAGCATCAAAACAGACCCATGGTGTAGCGGTAACACTACTGATTTTGGTTCAGTCATCTGGGGTTCGAATCCCTGTGGGTCTACAGACCACTCTTTTTTAAGGGTGGTTTTTTTGTGTATTTAAAATAGATTTATTTAAAGACCAGATGCAAAGCATAAAGTATTTGTTTAATATGGCAGATTACTTTAACTACTAAGCTCTTATATTCTATTTATTTGATTCAAGTGATTAAGAAGCATGGCTTTATCTTTTACAGCATCTACTCTAAAAAAATAATCCTTACGTTGAAAGGTATAAATAATTTCCCCAAAGTTTTGCTCTAACTTTTACAATAGGTTGATTTTTTAGCAGGCCTATCACATACTGTTTTATTTATCAAAAGTTACTAAAACACATTTCTTCTTTCAAGCACACTCTATAAGACACCAAAGAGTGATAAAAATCATATTAATTACTTTCAAGTAGGGATGTGTAGCACATTCTAAAAAATTAATTTTGCATTAAATTAATTTAGACTAACTAAAAATAGTACAAAATGAAAAAACTCTATTCCGGTGCATTCGTATTAAGCATGGTTTTAGCGTCTGCTCAGGAAGTGGTATGGCAGAAAGACATTCAATCCTCTACCCAGGATTTTCTCAGCCAGGTTACCACCACCATTGATCAGCAATACCTTATCACGGGAAGCTCTATCCAGTCCAAAAGCCAGTCACCAGAAGCTAACAGCCAAAAGCAGAATAATGGTTACGATTTCCATCTTGTAAAACTCAACCAGCAGGGAGATCAGGTCTGGGAAAAATATTTCTCGGGGCAGAATCATGACTATCTGTCAGCCACCGTTACCACCCAGGACGGAGGCTTCCTTCTGGCCGGAACCTCTTATTCCGGGAAAGGACTCGATAAGAAAGAAGATTCCAGAGGAGGATCAGACATCTGGCTGATCAGGTTGAATGAATTTGGGGATGAACTATGGCAGAAAACATTAGGAACTTCCTCAAATGAAGAAGCAAGGTCAGTCATTCAAACCACCGATTCAGGATTCTTTGTTGCCGGCAATGTCCAGAACTCATACAAAGGTTACGGTTCCAAAGACGTCTGGATCACAAGATTGGATAAAGACGGAAAAGAACTCACACAGCTTATTTTAGGTGGAAAAGGTCTGGATGAAGTAGAAAAAATGATTCCCACGAAAGATGGCGGAGCCTTACTGGGAATTTATTCCAGAAGCTCCGAGTTCCGTGATTCAGGTTCCGGTATCAGAAACCCTGAAAGTAAATCATCAACTACAGGTCCTGCCTCCCGCAACCTTTCATCTGCCACCTCTACAGCCATTAGCCAGATGCCAAAAGCCAGCAGCAACTTCGGTGAAGGCGACTACTGGATCGTAAAACTGGACAAGAGCGGAAAAGTAGAATGGGAAAAGAACTATGGCGGAAAAGGAGATGACCATATCAGAACTTTAGCTTTGACTTCCACAGGTTATATCATTGGTGGCGAATCCAGATCCGAAAGATCAGGAAATAAAACAGTAGGTACCCAAGAAGGTACTGACTTATGGTTAATCGCCCTAAACGAAAGAGGTGATGAGCAGTGGCAAAAATCCTACAACTTCAAAAACCGGGATGTATTAATGGGAATGAGTGTGATTACAAAGACCCAGGAATCAAGAACCAAGAGCCAAGATGTTACAACAGGAATATTGCTGGGTGGCTACACTCAGGCTGAAGGCAGGATAGAAAAAGATGATGAAACCTTCTGGATGCTGTATCTGGATCAGAATGGCAATGAGCAGTGGCGAAAACATGTGGCAGGAGAATCAAGACAGAGAGAAGAAAGACTTTCAGATTTGAAACTGAACCGGGATGGTTCTATAATCCTGGCCGGGACCAGTGCCCAAGAACTGGGGAAAGAAAACTGGAAGATTGTGAAGCTGGGAGACAAGCAGGTCAGCCAATTGATCGAAAAACAGGATATCAAGATTTATCCGAACCCCGTATCTGATTATGCTTATGTAGAAATCGGCTTTGATTTCAAAGAAGCTGAAATTCTGTTGTATGATATGAGCGGAAGGCAGCTTCAGAGTCTGAAGACAAAGAATAATGTGACCAAGATTAATACACAAGCTTTGGTACAGGGCGCTTATCTGGTGACTATCAAAACGGATAATAATAAAACAGCGAATTCAAAACTAATAAAGAAATAAAACTATGAGTATCAAAAAAATAGGCTGGGCAGTCATTCTTCTTTCAGCCGGCTTATCAGCACAAATATCAGGTCCCTTTGCCAATAATACAATGTTTCTTTCTCCGGAAGTAAGTGCATTTCAAAAATATAATTTACACGATATTAATCTTTATACAGGGAAAATAAATCTTACCATCCCAATCTATGAGATAAAAACCGGGAATATTTCTATCCCGGTAGCAATTTCTTATAATTCAGGGGGAATCAAGATAGACGATATTGCATCCAATGTAGGGCTTGGCTGGAGTCTGAGTGCAGGTGGCAGTACCATACGAACCATCAAGGATATGGAAGATAATAATATCATTAATTCTATGGGAAACGGGGGAAGAGTAATAGCAGAGCTGGGATATTTAGCTTCACCTACTGACGTTCTTCCTCCTAATTCTACCCAAAATGAGATCTACACAAGTTCAGCAAAAATAGATGCATCTCCGGATTTATTTACTGCTATTGCCCCGGGGATTAGTGCCAAATTTTACCTCTCCAATCTGAACCGAGGTAATCCTCATGATTTTGAAAATAATGTAAGTACATACCATATCAACTTTATTGATGGAAGCGCAGCAAAAGGGAACACTGTAACCAAAAAACGCTTGACAAATATTCTACCTGCCAATGGTTTTACCAAAAGCGAAGTACTCGGGATTTTTGAAAATACACAACTTCCCTGGGGAACTTTCCCTATGGATTATGAAAAATTTGAATTAACCAATGCACAAGGTACAAAATACACATTTGATTCACCGGACGTGTATGAAACGGTTCCCAGTTATATTTCTTCATCTGACCTTGTAAGAATGACTGAGGGACCTGACGGGATCAGTCTTATTAAAAAAAACTTTGCTCTTGTAAAAGCAAAGGCTATGGGGCAGTACAAAGAAAGGGTAAGTGCCTGGAATTTAACTAAAATTGAAGATCCTACTTCAAACAGAAATGTTCTTTTCACCTATCAGAAATATAACAAACCTGACATTATGAAAATGAGAACAAGTGTCAATACTGTTCTTATGGATGATGCTCCTCCATTTGGCGGCTCAAGTTCAAGTACATCTCAGCTTTGTGGTTATGGTTTTGTTCAGAATTATTTGGTTCCGCGGGATGGAATCGTTTTACCGGATGAGTGTTTGGTAAAAAATTCTTTTATGTATTCCAAATATCCTCAGACCAACAGGATTGAACAGATACAATGGGACAACGGAAGTGTAAAATTTCATTATGACCTGAATAGACAGGATGCAGTGAATGAAAAAGCACTTACTAAAATCGAAGTTATTGTAAATAATAAACTCATCAATACTTATATTTTCAATTACTCTTACTTTACATCCAAAGAAAATTGCGATGGCTGGGAATGTAAAAGGCTGAAACTGGATAATATTGACATCATGGGAGCTGAAGAAACCCAGGCAAAAAGATATTACACATTTGAGTATGATTATACACATCCACTTCCTAAAGTCAATTCATTACAACAGGATTTTTTAGGATATTACAATAATCATGGTGTTGAGCTTCCGCCAATTGACATGCATATCCATCCACAAATACAAAAAAGTCCGACCCTGTATTTTGAGAGAGGTAAGCAAGAGTATTCAATAACTCCATTTTCCGGAGGGCAAACCATTCCCGGGGATTATTCTTTAGAAGCCAATGAATATTCACTGACGGGATTATTAAAAAAAGTCATTAACCCGCTGGGTGGATTTACTGAATTCGAATATGAAAATCATGATTTCAAACATTCAATCCTTGGGAAACAGAAAGCAGGAGGTGCGAGAATCAAGACTCAGATTATCAATGACGGGATAAAAGAGCGTCATATTTATTATGAATATAAAGATAAATATGGAAATTCTTCAGGAAATCTGGCCGGAATGCCTGTCTATGGATTTCCAATAGGCTATGATCCCGGCAAGGGACTATTTAATCCTAATACCTCATTCGCTGTATATTCCAGCAGCAAGGGAAATATAGAACTAACTGACAATTCTTATATAGGATATACCAGAGTAGTTGTGAAAGAGGAAGGAAAAGGATTCAAAGAAAATATATTTTCTTACCATGAGTATGAAAAACCAGTCAGAACAAATGGAAATCCTGGAGACCGTTGTGGAACTTACCTGCACAACAGCAGTGCATTTGGAAATATCAATCCAATCAACCGGGATATTCTGAACGGTAAAATTCTTGAAGAAAAGACATTCAACGAGGAAGGAAATCTGATTAAAGAGTCTTTATATAACTATAAAAATGATATTTTCCAGGAAATCACAATTCCTTTTCAAAATAACATCTTTCACCCTGTAGGAGGACCAGCTATCTTTGACAACTCCTTTGAGCCAAGACTTTCCAGTACTACAACTTTTAAATATAACAATAAGCTAAGAATAGAGAGAAATGTATTGGTTGAAAGAGTAGATAAAGAATATTTCGGAAATACTGTTTTAGAAACAAAAAACAATATTACCTATGATGACATCTTCCCGTTTATTAAAAAAAACAAGGTAACCTATTCAGATACAAGCTCTAAGGAGACCATACACACTTATCCTTTCGAAGTAAATAATCAACTGTTGATCAAAGCCAATATGCTAAGCACGCCATTAATAACAGTGAATTACCTGAATAAAAATGGTGTGACGAAAAAGATTTCACACAAGGAAAATATTTTTAATAAAAATGCCGGTACGTCTAATTTAATTTTACCTACAAGTACCACCAGTTACAATTTAGACAATCTGCCACGTACAGATATCAGTTATGACAAGTATGATGATAAAGGTAATCTATTACAGTACACCACAGCCGATAACATTTCATCTGTTATCATATGGGGTTACAAACAATCTTTACCTCTGGTCAAAATAGATGGAGCAACTTATCAACAGGTGATGCAGAAGTTCGGACTTGATGCCGGCAGCAATCAGTCATACCTTGATCTTGATATCGTTAAAAAATCCGATCTGGATGTAGATGTTTCTTCAGAAGAAAATTTAAAAACTGCGCTTAAAAACTTCCGTACAGTATTAAAACAGCCCGACAGCCAGATAGCTACCTATACTCATAATCCTGGAATTGGTATTACCAGCATTTCCAAACAAAATAATATGGAGGAAAAGTATAAGTATACTAAAGACAATAAGCTATGGCAGATCATTGGTAATGATGAAAAACTGCAAAAAGAGTTTGAATATAACAGTACTCCTCAGCGTCCACAGACGATTTTTTACAACAGAAAGCAGGAAAAAAATTTCACAAGAAATAATTGTCCGGTTGGATATTATCCGGGAGATTACAATTATATAGTTCCTGCAAGAAGCTTTTCCTCTTCTATCAGTTTAGCACATGCTAATCAACTCGCCTTAAACGACATACAGTCTAACGGGCAGAATAAAGCCAATATGATAGCTACCTGCCAGTTGATGGCTTGTTCATTTGAACCCAACAGCAGCTTCCATCAGGTCAGCGCATTGGTTCAAAAGGTGTCAGATACTAAGGTAAAAGCAAGAATTACCATCCCTGTTGCGGCTAATAGCGGTCTCACCTGGCAGCACGGACAAGAGAGCCTGGGGCAGATTGTAGGAAAAATCGGAGGCTCTTGTAAGCTCTTGACAATGTCAAATGTTCTGGGTGTAAGTGAAAATGGAAGATTCTGGGCCGTTGTGCTAGCAAAAAACGGATCCGTTTTTATCAATCTAAAGAGTGGCACTGTCAATCCTTCTGATATCATCAATTTGGATTTTCAATATGATATTAACGATCAAAACGCACTTTAAAAACTAATCGCATCAATTACCTCAACTAAAGGAACATGAAAAAAATTATCATCCCTATCAGTGCCTTGTTTATAACAGGTACTATACATGCACAGCTTACACAGGGAGAAAACTATATTAAAACAAAAACATATCTGGATTATAATACCGGCGGACAGGCTACTAAAACAGCAGAAACAGTTCAATATTTTGATGGACTGGGAAGACCCAAGCAAACGGTTGGAATAAAAGCTTCCCCATCAGGAAAAGATGTTGTCACCCCTATTGAGTATGATGAATTCGGGAGACAGGTAAAAGATTACCTTCCTATTCCTCAGGGAGGAACTTTAAACGGGGGCATTATTCCGAATCCTCAGGCTAATGCTTCATCCGTATATGGAGCAGAAAAGATCTATTCAGAAAAAATACTGGAAAACTCGCCTTTAGACAGAATGCAGCAACAGATTCAGGTGGGAAATGACTGGAGCAACAAACCGATGAAGTTTGAGTATGCAGCCATAACAGATAATGATAAAGTAAGAAAGTTTAAAACAGTTACCAGCTGGGAAAACGGAGCCAGCCTATCAGTACTTTCAGAAAATGGGATATACTCAGATAATCAATTGTATAAAAATACAATTACTGACGAGGATGGAAATAAAACTATTGAATTCAAAAACGGCCTAGGACAGATTGTTTTGGTAAGAAAAACCCTATCCTCTGAATATGCTGATACCTACTATATTTACAATGAATATAACCAGCTTACGTTTGTTATTCCTCCTTTATTATCCAAAATTCAGAATTGGAGCGCTACAGACCAGGAGCATTTAGCTTATGAATATCGCTATGATTCCCTTAACCGTTTAGTAGAAAAAAAACTTCCGGGAAAAGGATGGGAACACATGGTGTATGATAAGGCAGACCGATTGATATTTACTCAGGATGCTGTAATGCGCCCAACAGGTAAATGGCTTTTCACAAAGTATGATAAGTTTGGCAGAGCTATTATAACAGGACTCGTTCCGGGTGGAAGCAGAGCCGAAATGCAAAATATGATTGGAAACATTATCATAACAGAAAGCAGGGATGCAACGGGGTTTAGTAAAAATGGAATGCAGATTCAATATTCCAATAATTATTTTCCGCATTTTGAAAAGATAATGACAGTGAGCTATTATGATACTTACCCGAATTATGACTTTAACCCGACATTTCCAACAAGTATTTTTGGCAAACCCGTTTTAAAAGATAATATTTTAACAAACGAAAAAAATACTCAGGGATTTCCTGTAATGGATCTTGTCAAGAATATTGAAAATGATAGCTGGTCTAAAAAATATACATATTATGATGAAAAAGGAAGAATAATCAGCACTCATTCCATCAATCATTTGGGAGGATATACCCAATCCAGCTATGAGCTTGACTTTGCAGGAACAGTTAAGCAAAGTCTGATAAAACATACCAGACTGAAGACTGGTCCTGAAAATACAATCAGAGAAGTATTTACCTATGATCATCAGAACAGGGTTCTTACGCACACCCATCAGCTAAATAATAGTGCCATTGAGTATCTTTCCCAGAATAAATACAATGAGCTTTCTCAATTAGAAAGTAAAAAAATAGGAGGAGCGAGTACAGATAGTCCTCTTCAACAGATAGATTACAAATACAATATCAGAGGTTGGATGACTCACATTAATGATCCGGCTAATCTCAATGGAAAGCTTTTTGGATATAGTATTAAATATCAGAATCCGGAATTTTCTACTTCAGGCTCTGCAAAGTTTAATGGTAATATTACAGAAATCGACTGGAAAACTGCTAATGACGGAATATTTAAAAGATACAATTATGAGTATGACAGTCTGAACAGACTATTAAAAGGCACCTATTCCGAACCGGGAAGCACACTTGTTCAGAATGGTTATTTCAATGAAGAAATGACCTATGACCTCAATGGGAACATCAGTACCTTGAAAAGATATACAAAACCTTCATCCGGAACTACAGCAGAGCTTATAGATAACCTTAAGTATCATTATCAGAATAACAATCTTAGTAATAAACTTGATTTGGTGACAGTAGCCAACGGAGCTCCCGATAACCCATCAGGATATTATGCACAGGGAAATAAAATGCTTTATGATGAGAATGGCAGTATTAAAGAAATGAAAGATAAAGGCAGGGGGAACATTGAGTATAATTTTTTAAATTTACCTAATCTATATGATGGTGAAGGATATGATTATGCCAAATATCTTTATACTGGAACAGGAATAAAAGTAAAGAAGACCGAATGGTTTGTTTTTGGTAATAAAACAACTGAAACAGATTATCTGGATGGATTTCAATACATCAATACGGCTTTAAGTTTTGTTCCTACTTCAGAAGGATATTATGATTTTGAAAAAGGTAAATATGTATATAATTATACAGATCACTTAGGAAATATCAGACTGAGCTATACAAAAAAAACAGGAAATTCAGGAATTGACATCATAGACGAGAATAATTATTACCCGTTAGGATATAAATACCATGGATATAATAATGTGAGTGACTATTCTTCCTACCGGTACGAGTACAATGGTAAAGAATATCAAAATTATGCAGCAGCATATGATTACGGAGCCAGATTTTATATGCCTGACTTAGGAAGATGGGGTGTTGTAGATCCACTAGCTGAAAAGATGAGAAGACATAGCCCTTATAACTATGCATTTAATAACCCTATAAATTTTATTGACCCTGACGGTAGAGAAGGTTTAGGCTGGGGTCTGAAAGACAATGTCTGGAGCTGGGATGCCAATTTAACGGCTCAAAACTATCAACAGGAGGGGTTTACAGAATTTAAAGAAGACGGAAGCGTAATTGATAATACTCCTATACAGGGACAGGAAGCAGGAAATACAGGCCAAACTTATTTGGGATTCAATGGCCAGGCATCTTATATGCCGGCTGACAGTAATGGATCGGCAGGACTTTTAGGATTATCAAACTGGTTTAGAGATGCTATTTCAGGAACAACATCTGCTATGGCTTCACAATTAGCAGGAGGATGGGACAGTAATTTTACGAGAAGTTTTACGGGCGATTTCCTGAATGTTGGGGTTGGTTTTTCAGGTATTGCTTTTGGAGGTGCAGGAACTAGCTGGGAATTAAACTGGGTATTGCATGGACCAGAAGCGAGCTTCTATCCAGCTATCACAACAACAACCTCAGTAGGAGGTGGTTATAATGTTGATGCAACATTTAATGTTGGTAATGTTAATTATACAGGGCCAGCCTCTGAAATTACAAGAAGTATGCTCGTAACAAATACTGCAAAAGGAGATATCCCTACAGCCTGGGGATCCGCTTCCCTATCAGCTGGTGGAAATATTGGAGTAACAGGAGCGGTAACTAAAATGAGTGATGGTAATTATTTAATTGGCGGTCAGGTGAATGTTGGCTTAGGACTTCCATTAGGTCCTGTTCCTTTTAATGGCTCCGGTGGTGTTTCAAATACTTACTTAATACATGATTTTAAATAAAAAATAATGAACAAAAAAATATTAATCTTAGCAGGAATTGCTATTATAGTAATACTTTATTTTTATTATGGTGGAAATTACATGGAAAATAAGGGAAGGGAATACTATAATCAATTTAATAAAAGTTCAATAAACGGTACAATCCTGGATTTAAATGAATATGCCAGAGGAGTAAAGTTACATTTAGATAATGGAGAAGTTATATTTTACCCTATTACAAGTGAACTTAATGAAAACAACATTTTCATTGCCACGGCTAAAAAGGGGGATAAAGTTATAAAAAGACCTTTTCAGGATACCATTACTCTAGTAAGACAAAATGGCGTTATGTTAAAATATACTTTTCAAAAGCCTAAATAGTTTGGTTCAGCTTAATACCAGTGCTTACACAAGCATTTACCGTATTTTCAGGTAACTACTTCAAACTCCCATATTCTTAATTGTAAGAGCATGGGAGTTTTTTTAAGTTTTAATTAAACAAATCTAATCGCAGCAAATACCAATAAATATACCTGCGTACTTTACTCCAATTCATATTTTTATTCCTGAAAAACAGAATCATCATGAATACGGAAAACCTCATAATTAAGACTTACGGGTTATTATTTTGATGAAGATATCATAATTATTTAAAGCTGATAATCCCTGATGTCCTTCTGATTTCTCTTCAGAAACAAAAAAAGACAGCACCACTGCTGTCTTTTACTATTTTTAAGATTACTTTATTAAGCCAGATCAAACCTGTCCAGATTCATCACCTTAGTCCATGCAGATACAAAGTCTTTTACAAATTTCCCTTGTGCATCGGCACTGCCATATACCTCAGCTACCACTCTCAGTTCAGAATTGGAACCGAAAACAAGATCAGCACGGGTAGCAGTCCATTTGGGCTGACCTGTTGTGCGATCACTTCCCATGTACAGTTCTTTATCTTCTGACATTGCTTTCCATTGGGTTCCCATATCAAGAAGGTTTACAAAGAAATCATTGGTAAGAGCTCCCGGGCGGCTGGTGAATACTCCATGTTTGGAACCGTCGAAATTGGTATCCAATGCACGCATTCCACCTACCAAAACCGTAAGTTCCGGTGCAGTAAGAGTCAATAGCTGAGCTTTATCAATCAGTAAAGATTCTGTAGATACTGTAAATCTTTTTTTCAGATAATTACGGAATCCGTCTGCAGCCGGCTCAAGATATCCCATAGACTCTATATCAGTCTGCTCCTGCGAAGCATCCATTCTTCCCGGCGCAAAAGGAACTTTCACTTCTTGGCCTGCATTTTTTGCTGCGGCTTCTACAGCTGCATTTCCTGCCAAAACAATCAGGTCTGCCAATGATATTTTTTTACTTCCGCCCTGAGTGCTGTTGAATTCCTGCTGAATGCCTTCCAGTACTCCCAGCACCTTTTGCAATTGTGGCGGGTTGTTTACTTCCCAGCTTCTTTGAGGTTCCAGTCTTATTCTGCTTCCGTTGGCTCCTCCTCTCTTATCACTGCCTCTGAAGGTAGAAGCTGAAGCCCAGGCTGTTGAAACCAATTCAGAAATGCCCAGTCCGGAATTCAGAACCTTCGCTTTCAGTGCATCAACGTCAGCCTCGTTCACCAGCTCATGATCCACTGCCGGAATCGGGTCCTGCCAAATCAATTCTTCCTGCGGAACATCCGGTCCGAGATAACGGGCACGGGGTCCCATATCCCTGTGGGTAAGTTTAAACCATGCTCTTGCAAAAGCATCTGCAAAGACATCAGGATTTTCGTAGAAATGTCTTGAAATTTTTTCGTAAACAGGATCCAGTCTCAGTGAAAGGTCTGTGGTAAGCATTGTAGGTTTATGTTTTTTTGAGGAATCAAAGGCGTCAGGAATGATTTCCGCTCCATCCTTTGCTACCCATTGATGGGCTCCGGCAGGGCTCTTGGTCAGTTCCCACTCGTTCTCAAAAAGATTTTTAAAGAAATAATTACTCCATTGCGTTGGAGTTTCTGTCCAGGTCACTTCCAATCCGCTGGAGATGGCATCTCTTCCGCTTCCTGATTTATAGCTGCTCGCCCATCCTAATCCCTGCTGTTCAATTCCAGCTCCTTCCGGTTCTTTGCCCACATGATCTGCAGGTCCTGCACCATGGGTTTTTCCAAAAGTATGTCCTCCGGCAATAAGGGCAACGGTTTCTTCATCGTTCATTGCCATACGTCCAAAAGTATCCCGGATATCTTTAGCTGCTGCAATAGGATCAGGATTTCCGTCCGGACCTTCAGGGTTTACATAGATTAATCCCATCTGTACTGCAGCAAGAGGATTTTCAAGATTTCTGGAATGAATATCACCATCTGCGTTATCATCTGTAGGAAGTACCGCTGCTTTCCCTTCTACTACCCCTTCTGAGCCATGAGCATACCTTATATCGCCTCCCAGCCATGTTTTTTCTGATCCCCAGTACACATCGGCATCCGGTTCCCAAACGTCTGCACGGCCGCCTGCAAATCCGAATGTTTTGAAGCCCATGGATTCAAGGGCAACATTTCCGGTAAGGATCAGAAGATCTGCCCAGGAAATATTTCTGCCGTACTTCTGTTTGATCGGCCACAATAATCTTCTTGCCTTATCAAGGCTTACGTTATCCGGCCAGCTGTTCAAAGGGGCAAAACGCTGTTGTCCTGCTCCTGCTCCTCCTCTTCCGTCTCCCACACGATAGGTACCGGCACTGTGCCATGCCATACGGATAAACAAAGGTCCGTAATGTCCGAAATCGGCCGGCCACCAGTCCTGCGAATCGGTCATCAATGCATGAAGGTCTCTTTTTACGGCTTCAAGATCAAGGCTTTCAAAAGCTTTGGCATAATCAAAATCTTTATCCATAGGATCAGACAGTGATGAATGCTGGCGCAGAAGATCTACTCTAAGCCGGTCAGGCCACCAATCCGAATTCTGTGTTCCTCCACCTGCAACGTTGTTCTTCTTCATTGTTCCGTTGTGAAACGGGCATTTGCTGATGTCATTCAAATCTTTTTCCATTGTCGTTTATTTTATTATTGATAATACAGTTTAAATTCTCTGTTGTAAGACTGTGACAAACCTACAACGTTTAGTCAATAAATACAATCTATTAATTTTTATTTCAACGATAGTTAAAAACTATAAACAAATATTTCCGACAGCATTAAGGCTAAGACATAATTGTGGTATTAAGTTAATCATTTTTCATATTAATTAAATCAAAAACAGCAATATACTCTCCTATTTAGAATAACTCAACGTAAGAAGATCTGCCATTGGAAGTTGCCCGTCTTTTGTAGTTTTATCCTAAAATAAAAAACAGCATTTACAGATCAATTCATTTTCCGTGTTTCTAACCTTATTCAATTTCAGTATTTTCTAAAAATAATTTACTTATCTTTATATAACATGAATTTATTCCTGCTATGAAAAAAATAATTGTTGTTCTGCTTGTTGCATTTGTCATCATCCAATTTTTCCCCATTGATAAGACTAACCCGGCTCCAACTCCCGGAATGGACTTTCTGAAGATTAAAGATACCCCGGAAAAAACGGCTAAGATCATCAGGACATCCTGCTATGACTGTCATTCCAATGAAACCATCTATCCATGGTATTCCAATATTTCTCCGGCATCATGGTGGGTAAAAAATCACATCAACGAAGGCAGAAAACATTTGAATTTCTCTACCTTTGCAGTATATGAACCTAAAAGACAGATTCATAAACTGGAAGAGTGCATAGAAATGGTGGAAAAAAAAGAAATGCCGCTTGAGTCTTATTATATAGGTCATCAGGACGCCAAACTCTCAGATGAGCAGCGTGCAGAACTTGTTCAATACTTTAAAAGGGTAAAAGAAGATACAGAAAGGAAGGTCAGACTTAATCAATAAATCATGGAAAGCTGGGAAAAAAAACATATCGTATTTTTTGATGGAGATTGCGGAGTCTGTAATTTCTGGGTTCAGTGGATCCTGGAAAGAGACAGGAAGGATCAGTTTATGTTTGCTTCATTACAGTCAGAATTCGGGCAGCAGTTTCTTTCTGAAAGAGGACTGAATACCCAAGAATTCAATACCATGTACCTATGGAAACCAGGACGGTATTACCTGATCAAATCACAGGCTGTATTAGCTATTGCCAATATATTAGGTGGTATTTATAAGCTTTCTGCTGTTGGAAAAATCTTACCGTCTTTCATCAGGGATAAGGCTTATGATATGATTTCAAGAAACCGGATGAAACTGGCCAATCAGAAATGTTATCTTCCGGATCAGCATCAGAAAAAGAAATTTATTCAGGTTTAATATCATTTCCCGCAGATCTGAAATAGGTCACAAATGTGTCTATTTTACAATAAATCTGCGAGAAATAGAATTATAAACTATAAAGTATAAGTTCTGAATCCATTCATTACTCATTACTCATTACTCATTACTCATTACTCATTACTCATTACTCATTGCTCATTACTTATTGATTCAGTGACCATACAGAATAGGAATTCGGAGCACATTGAATTTTCACCCACTTATCAGCCTGTGTTGTAGGATACCAGCTTGAGCTCCCTGTAAAATCTTTAACCTGCTGGCTTGCCCAATTGGTCTGAATCCATCTTTCCTGCCAGCTTGAGGAAGTATTGATGTAAACTACGAGTCCTGGATTTCCGTTATAGCCATTACGTCTTGCAATATATTCATCATTATCGGTATATAATATAGAAGTTGTTCCGGTGGCTTTATTATTATGAATCCAGATCAGATTATTCAGCCTTTCTTTATTCAGCCATTCTTCATAATCTCTGTAAAAGATGGTAGGGTATCCTTCATGGGTTAAAATGTAAGCATAGGCAGGCATTTTATTGTATATAATATCGGTATCATGATTGGCAACAAAGGTTACGGCTTTGTAAGGGTTTCTTTTCCACATCATATCATCATTCAGCACATTTAAGTTTCCGTTATCAAAAGCTTCATCCATTTTATAATAGGCAGCAAAATCAAATACGGAACTGTTGGCGTTATTGGCCCACCATTCAAGGGTATTCACATTGGAATCCCATAATTCTCCTACAGAAAACCCGCCGACTTTAGAGTTCCAGGTATTTACTACCCACGGTCCGAAGCCTTTTACATAATCAAACCTCCAGCCGTCAAATTTCATGACGTTTTTATAGTATTTGGCTACAGAATCATCTCTCCCCCACAGCCAGTCCTGTACATAAGGATTGGCATGACAAAGATCGGGAAAACCGCCGAAAGCCCCTTCATCATTATTTCCGTAAGCATTTTTATAGAAGTCATTATAGTTTCTTTTAAATTTACCGGAAGCTACCCCTGAAAAATTGGTCCAGGTATTGGTTCCTGTAAAAGGATTGGCCTCAGACTGTCCGCCACTGTTATGATTGATCACGATATCTGCATAGACCTGCATATTTTCAGCATGGGCTTTGGTAATCAGCGCCTCAAGCTCAGTTCTTGATCCGAAACGGGTTTCAACGCTTCCATTCTGGTTAAAGTCTCCGAAATCATAATAATCTGTAGGATCATACCCCATGGAATAAGCTCCGTTCTGTGCTTTTGAAGCAGGAGGAAGCCACACCGCACCGATTCCTGCATCAGACCAGGCTGTCAGCTTATCTTTCACGGTATTCCACCAGTTCCCGCCATCCGGAACATCCCAGTAAAATCCCTGCATAAGAACACTTCCACCCGGGCCGGCAACAAATTTACCCTGAACAGAACCGGATTCTTTACCGGTACTGAAAGGACGGCCGTCATGATTGGTGACATTTACAATCCTGTCATGTACTTCTTCCTTTTTAGAAGTTTCCGTAATCAGTTCATCATTGCTCTGACAAGAATTCGTTATTGCTAAAGCCAGTAAGGAAAGGAAAAAATATGTTTTTTTCATCGTAATAATTAATTATCAATTCATTAACCAAGTTACAATTTTATTGAAAACAAATTCAAATCAAAGGGAAATATTTTCATTTTAAATAATGATTCAACGGGAAAGCCATTTGAAATTTTCATTAAAAAATCATAAATTTTTAAGATTCCCGAAACAATTTTTCTATTAATCCATATATTTGCATACTATGGAATACAATACCCAAAAAACTCAGCTTCATATGCCGGAATATGGCAGAATTATACAACAGTTGGTTGAGCGCTGCAAAGAACTTCCTACCAAAGAGGAAAGGAACGAAATGGCTATGGCAATCATCGATTTTATGGGTCAGAGAAACCCGCAACTTCGTGACGAAGAAAATTATAAACATAAACTTTGGGACCATCTTTATATTCTGGCTAATTATGATTTGGATGTAGATTCTCCTTATCCTTTTCCAACGATGGAACAATTGGCAGAAAAACCTAAAAGAATGGAATATCCGAAACTTCAGGGTGACTTTAAGTTTTACGGAAAAAGTATTCTTCAATTGATAGAAAAAGCAATTGAACTTGAAACGGGTGACGAAAAAGAAGCCCTTATTGAGGTTATTGCCAACAATATGAAGAAGTCTTATAATGTCTATAATAAAGAACATGTGACGGATGATGTGATCTTCCGCCACCTGAAGGAACTTTCTGAAAACAGGTTGGATCTTACAGGAATTGATTCTCTTGAAAAAAGTAAGATCTATTATACCAATAATAACAACAGAAATAATAGCGGTAATAATAACCGGAACAACAACAATAATAACAAAAATCAGAACCAGCCTAACAAGAGAAGGCACAATAACAATCATAAAAACAGAAAATAATGAGTGGAACATTTCAAATAAGAGGAGGAAAAAGACTGCAGGGTGAAATAACTCCACAAGGAGCCAAAAATGAGGCTCTACAGATTTTATGTGCTGTTCTGTTGACCGATGAAGAAGTAAGGATTAAAAATATTCCTGATATTCACGATGTCAACAGGCTGATTGAAATCCTTGGAGATTTTGGCGTAAAAGTCACTAAGAACGGACAGGGAGATTATACCTTCAAAGCAGATCAGGTCAACTTTGATTATATCAAATCCAGCGAATTTAAAAAAGACGGAGCAAAGCTGCGTGGTTCCATCATGCTGATGGGTCCTATGCTGGCCCGTTACGGAGAAGCCTACATGCCGACTCCGGGAGGTGACAAAATCGGAAGAAGAAGACTGGACACCCACTTCCAGGGACTGGTAGAACTTGGCGCAGAATTCAATTATGACGAAGAGGAATATTTTTATTCTTTAAAGGCTACAGAACTGAGAGGAAAGTTTATTCTTCTGGAAGAAGCTTCTGTAACCGGAACAGCTAATATTGTAATGGCCGCCGCTCTTGCAAAAGGAAAAACAAGAATTTATAACGCTGCGTGTGAACCATACCTTCAGCAATTATGCAAAATGCTGAACAGAATGGGAGCGAATATTTCAGGAATAGGTTCTAACCTTCTTACCATTGAAGGAGTGGAATACCTCAGAGGAACAGAGCACACCATGCTTCCTGATATGGTAGAAATCGGATCTTGGATCGGTCTTGCCGCTATGACAAAATCTGAAATTACCATTAAGAATGTCAACTGGAACCAATTAGGGGTTATCCCGAACACATTCAGAAAATTAGGAATTCAGCTGGAGCAAAGTGGTGATGATATTTATATTCCTGCTCAGGAACATTATAAAATCCAGAAATTCATCGACGGTTCTATCCTTACCATTTCGGATGCTCCATGGCCTGGATTTACTCCGGACTTATTATCTATTATTCTGGTAGTAGCTACCCAGGCAAAAGGAAGTATTCTGGTACATCAGAAAATGTTTGAATCCAGATTGTTCTTTGTAGACAAGCTGATCGATATGGGAGCACAGATCATTTTATGTGATCCTCACAGAGCAACGGTAATCGGACTGAACCAGGAAGCTCCGTTAAGAGGAACAACAATGGTTTCCCCGGATATCAGAGCCGGAAATGCCCTTCTTATTGCAGCTCTTTCTGCGGAAGGAAAATCAATTATTCACAACATCGAACAGATCGACAGAGGATATGAAAATATCGACGGAAGGCTAAGAGCTATTGGTGCTGATATTGAAAGAATCTAAAAAATTATTTTTATTACGATAGAGCGTTCAGAGAAATCTGAGCGCTTTTTTTTAACCACCCCGTCAAATCTATAATTTTGACACCCCTCCTGAAGAGGGAAATTCTCACAGCTTCATTTGTAACTGCAGCCGGAATCAAAGATTTTCCATTGGATATTTTACTCTTTTTACGAAATAAAAAGTGCCCGGAAAAAACCGGACACTTTGGTAATTAAAACTATATGAATCTCACCTAAAAATACTTTCTGCAGGTATATTCCACCGAAGTACTGATAAGTTTATTTTTATTCAGATAGAACTCAAGCTGCTGAAAATCTTCTGAATTGACATTAATGTATAATTGCACGGTTCCAAAGCTGTAGCCGTTGACGTATTCTATATTAGCAGACAACACTCTATGGCAGATACCCAATTGATTGTAGATCGTATTCATCAAATGTTCAAATTTCATTTTGCCATTCAGTTCTATTTCCAGGATCAGTTCTTTTTTAGGCAGGTTCAGTTTATTTTGCAAAACCTGCAGGCCGGGATTCAGTGTAATCATTGCTAAACATTTTTGGATTAAACATTTTCAGATCGTCTTGCTCTCTGCATTAAATCTGTGACAAAAATATAAAAAAATATTAGTCCACCAAATTAGTAGACTAATATTTTTTAAAATTTAACAAAAAAAGAAGCTTTATCAGCTTCTCTTTTATTTTTTACAATACTTTTACTCTTTCCAATTTATCAGAACCTGCCAGTCCATTGGGGTTACATCCCGGTTCTCCTTCAGGTACTTTTACATTTTTCTTCTTATAAAATTCTTCCCAGAATGTATTGGTTTTTCCGGTCTTCGGATCAATGAAGGTCATCGGTTCCAGTTTAAAAACAGATTCATCCCTGAAAGCTCTCTCGATGAAGTCTGAGCAGTAATATGAATTTTCATCCAGAATATAATTGAAATTATAAGGCTTACCCAACATTGAATTTGCCTTTTCAAGTGCTTTCGGGATGGCTTTCTGATATTCCGGTTTTAAGCGGTATACCACAACATTTTGTCCGTCCGTCTTCTGATCTTCTATAAAATCTTTAAAATCTTGTTTCTGAGAGCCTCCTTTGGGAGCTGCATGCAGTACAAACATCTTATTTCCTTCTTTTTCCAAGATCCCGATATGATCAAAAGAAGCTGTTTTCTGTTTCTGAGTCACATTATTAATGGCTCCAGACAGTCCTGTTTCCTTTGCAGTAACAAAAAGCAGATCTCCATTTTTAAGTGAGCCTGTCCCGGAAGAAACACAATGTACCAGAAGGGTCATGAGAAGAAATAGAATTCCGGCTGTTGCAGCTTTTTTTATTTTTTTCTTAAAAGATATTTTAGATTCTGCCATCTGATTGTTTTGTTCTGCATCAAAATTACAAAATAGAATTTATTACATTTGTGATGAGTATTGAGCTATTCTATATATCAACCAAACATTCCAACATTCTTATGCCACACATTTTACTCGTGGAAGACGACAACAGGCTTTCCCAATTGATCACAAAAGGGCTTCAGGAATCTGAATTTGAAGTGACGGCAGCCTACGATGGAATGACAGGTCTCAAACTGGTTCTGCAAAAGAATTTTGATCTCGTAGTGACAGACATTGTACTTCCCGGAAAAGACGGTCTTGAATTCTGTACTGAAATAAAGGCTTTAAAACCCAATCTTCCTGTGGTAATGCTTACCGCTCTTGGAACCACTGATGATAAGCTGGAAGGATTTGATGCCGGGGCCGATGATTATATGACCAAACCTTTTGAAATGCGTGAACTGACCGCCAGGATCAGAGTACTTCTGAAACGTTTTTCGCATCAGCCACAGCAAAAAGTCTCTGTAATCAGATATGAAGGGATTGAAATGAATCTGGAACAGAAAACCGCCAGCCGGGATCAGGTACCCGTTAAACTCACTCCCAAAGAATTCAATCTATTGAAATTCATGCTCGAAAATTCCGAAAGAGTACTTTCCCGGAGCGAAATTGCAGAAAAGGTATGGGACACTCATTTTGATACCGGAACCAACTTTATAGATGTATATATCAATTATCTCCGAAAGAAAATAGATAAGGATTTTGAGAATAAACTGATCCATACCAAAGCAGGAATGGGCTTTATTTTAAAAAAAGGGTACGAAGAACACCAGCAATAGTATTAATATGAAAGTCAGAACAAGGCTTACTTTACTCTTTACTTCTGTCACAGCAATGCTGATGGTATGTTACGGTATTGCCGTCTATTATTCTTCTGCCGAAGCACGGGAAAATTCATTTTATGCCCAGCTCAGCAATGAAGCGGTAGCCAAAGCCAATCTTTTTTTCCAGAGCACGCTGAGTGAAAAAGAAATGCACCGCCTGTACAAAAACAATACAAAAACCCTCAACGAAGTTCAGGTTGCTATTTATGATCCGGGATTCAACCTCATCTATCACGATGATTCAAAGGTGGATTATGTAAAAGAAGATGCAGAAATGCTTTCCGGTATTTTGAAAAAGAAAGAGATCAGTTTTTTGCTGGATGACCTTCAGGCCATCGGAATGGTTTATCCCCACAACGGAAAAGAATATATCGTAACAGCCGCAGGCTATGACCAATACGGATACCGCTCGATCAGCCATCTGCTGACTATCAGCATCATTGCTTTCATCAGTATTCTGATCCTGACCTATCTTGTGGGAATTTTTCTTTCTAAAAAAGCATTAAGCCCCCTGAGTGAAATGGTAAATCAGATCAGGAAAATTACGGCAGGAAAATTACAGCTCCGATTAAAAACAACCAAAGAAAAAGATGAACTGAATGAACTTGCCCAAAGTTTCAACGGTATGCTGGAAAGACTGGAAAATTCTTTTGATTCCCAAAAACACTTTGTCTCCAACATTTCCCATGAACTTCGTACCCCGCTGTCTGCGATCATTACAGAACTTGAACTGGCTTCAGAAAAGGAGCTTAGTCAGGATCAATATCAGCAGACCATCAGCAATGCACTGGATGATGCCCGTAATATGGCAAAACTTTCCAACAGCCTGATGGACCTCGCCAAGGCAAGCTATGACCCTAATGAAATCAGCTTTTATGACGTAAGGCTTGACGAAGTTCTCCTGGAATCTTACGCAAAGATTACAAAAGAAAATCCGGGATATAAAGTCAGCCTGAATATTGAAAATTCTGTTGATGAAGATCTGCTGGTTATTCAGGGAAATGAATACCTGCTGAAGGTGGCCTTTAATAATCTCATTGACAATGCCTGTAAATATTCACCGGAACATGTGTGCTCCATCGATGTTGAAGCAGTTATGGGAAAACTCCATATCCGCTTTACCAATACAGGTATTATGATATCACATGAAGACTTACAGCATATTTTTGAACCGTTTTACCGAAGTGAAACCTCCAAAAAAGAAAAAGGATACGGAATAGGGCTTTTCCTTACAGAAAAAATTATTCACCTTCATCATGCAGCCATCAAAGTAAGCTCTGAAAATAATAAAACCGTTTTTACCGTGATATTTGATCCTGAAAAGGCTTGAGCTTTTTGAACTATATTTTTTAAACCCTTAAGGAACATTAACGCAAATGCGATAACAATCAATTAATTTTCAATGATTTAATATCGATTTAAAATCAAAAGCCATGTTTTAAGAGGAAGCAGGAAGTTATGAAACCCATAAAGAATTATAAGGCTCAGTATCTAATGATTGTTTTACAATGATCATAATACTAAAGTAGCTCAAGCTTTTTTCTTCCAGCTTCCAGCCTATTGCTATAACCCCAATTCAATTTATCAATAGTTTTAATCTCCTGAAACTTTGCTGAAAACAGTTGTTCCAATGCTGGCCGCTATCACACACGCAATCGAAATCCATTGTAAGAAAGTAAGTTCTTCAGCAAGAAATACCAGCCCGGAAAGAGCTGCAAATGCAGGTTCAAGGCTCATCAGGATACTGAAAGTCTTTGCAGGAAGCCTTTTCAGTGCCATAATTTCCAGAGAAAACGGCAAAGCACTCGATAGAATGGCTACCCCCAGACCTTTCACGAAAATAGCCGGAGTAAGATTAAATACCGCTCCATCCCATATGGTAAAGGGTATAATGACCAAACTTGCAAACAGCATTCCTGTAGTAACAGCATCTTTCCCATCCATTATTTTAGAAACTTTTCCGCCCATGACAATATATACTGCCCAGAACACGCCAGCCAGAAATGCCAGCCCTAATCCCACCAGATCTATGTGATCACTTTTCCAGGGTACAATAAGCAAAATCCCGACACAGGCCAACAGCGCCCACACAACATCCAACAATTTACGGGATAAAGCCAATGCCAGGAATAGAGGTCCTGCGAATTCTACAGTAACCGCCAATCCCAAAGGAATACGCTGAATCGCCATATAAAAGATAAGATTCATGGCAGCCAGACCAATACCGTACATTGCACAATACTTCCATTTCTGTTTCGTAAACGTTAAAAATTTCGGACGGTTGATGATCGTAAGTAAAATGGCAGAGAGTACAATTCTTAAGGTCACGGTACCAATAGCTCCGATAGCCGGAAAAAGCTGTTTGGCGATCGAAGCTCCCCCCTGTACACAGATAATAGCCAGCAGCGTTGCAGGTATCGCTATATTGATATTTGATTTTTTCATTGGTAAAATATATAATTCAAAAAGGGTTTGGAGGGAAATTTCCGGGTTTAAACAAGCTCTTATTTATATGACAGACTGTGAAATTCATCATACAAAAAAACAGCCTCCAAATGTATTGAAATTTTATCTCTTACCATGGGTACAGTTTACACATATTAATTGGATATAATAAATAATTATTCCTTGCGGAATCATCTAAAAAACAAAGGAATTTTCTCTAATGATTTTCTAATAACATTCTAAAGCTTTTCTAACGGTAAAAAAAAGCCTTCATTTCTACTTTTGCACAGTAAAAAATAAAGCATATGGACTCAGATCCTTACAGTAATTATCAATCTTAAAAGCTTTCGTTGTACAACTTTTCCCGTACAGCTGAAAAGCTTTGTAAAAACAGGAAAAGTTATGAATACATTTGAATTTACCCTCCGTTTACTCACAGCCTTCTGCTTAGGTGCAGGGATAGGCTTTGAAAGACAATGGCGCAAAAAAAATGCAGGACTGCGTACCAATACCCTCGTTTGTATCGGTTCCGCAGCTTTCGTTTTGATTGCTATTAAAATTGGTGGTGATGCTGCCGGGAGAATTACATCTTATATCGTCAGTGGCATCGGATTTCTGGGTGGCGGCGTGATTATGAAAGACGGCTTAACCGTCCGTGGACTGAATACAGCTGCTACTTTATGGTGTTCTGCTGCTATAGGTGCTTTGTGTGCATTAGGGTACTCTATGGAAGCTCTCATTACCGTCTTATTTATCATTTCCACCAATATATTTCTCAGACCTTCTTTATCTGCTCAAAAAAATGCCCGGAACCAAAAACTGGTCACCGTGAAGAAAAAGAACAATACAAAAACAAAAATCAGCAACAGCACTCAATTTTATTAAGATCATGAAAAAAATAATCTTAAGCATTATCATTCTCTTTACAACAGCCTGTAAAGATGATTCGTCAAAAAAAGATCATGCAGAGGAACTCACCCTCAAAAACGGACAGGTGATCATTCCGGAAAAACATCCTGCCTTCCAAAAAATCAAAACTGAAACGGTTGCTGAGCAGGAACACAGTGATGGTATTGTTTCTGCTGGTACGATTCAGGCGATCCCTAATCATTATGCTGAAATTGCCAGCCCTTTTTCAGGAAGAATTACCAGATCCTTTATACAGCTTGGGCAGAATGTTTCAGCCGGCAGTCCTCTTTTTGAAATTCTGTCTTCCGATTACTTTTCGGTCCAGAAAGATTACACAGATGCATTGAATGATGTACAGCTTGCAGAGAAAAATTACAGACGCCAGCAGGATCTGGTAAAGCACGGTGTAGGAATTCAGAAAGAACTGGACGAATCAGAAACGGATTTTAAAAATAAAAAAACATCATTGTCCAATGCTGCATCAGCCTTAAAAGTATACAACAGTAAAGGAGGAGGCATAGGAAGTCCGCTTATTGTAAGAGCACCGATCAGCGGGGAGATCATTTCCAATACCATTGTAAACGGTCAATACCTGAGAAATGATGCTGATCCGGTGATCATCATTGCAGAACTGTCCAAAGTATGGATCTCCGGGGATGTGAAAGAAAAAGACATCCGTTTTGTCAATACCGGTGATCACGTATCGGTAAAAGTAAGTGCATATCCGGACCGGAATATTACCGGAAAAGTATATCACATCAATGAAATTGTGGATGAGAACACCCGAAGTATAAAAGTCCTTATCGAATGTGATAATCCGGACAGAAGATTAAAGCCCGGAATGTATGCTACCGTCAGTTTTTCTACCCTTCCGGAGAAAGCCATCATGATCCCGGTCACTGCTCTGATGCAGAATGACAGTTCACAGTATGTATGGGTAAAAACAGGAAAAAATCAATTTGTCAGACGCCCGGTTACCACAGGAGAAACAGATCAGAAAACAACAAGGGTACTTTCCGGATTAAAAGCCGGGGAAACCATTATGACCGAAGGCGGAATTTATATGCTGGATGCAAAATAATGTAACTCTTTACCTCAAGAAAAATTATGAAACAATTACTTACACTCTCTATACAGAAGAGATGGCTGATGCTCGCACTCTTCCTTTTACTGGGATTCTTCGGATATTATTCCTGGACCAGACTATCAGTAGAAGCCTATCCCGATATTGCCGATGTCACATCACAGGTAGTGACACAGGTTCCGGGACTGGCAGCTGAAGAAGTAGAACAACAGATCACAATTCCCCTGGAACGTTCACTGAACGGGCTTCCCGGAATGCATGTGATGCGGAGCAAAAGTACTTTCGGGCTCTCCATGATCACTATAGTCTTTGATGACGGAATTGACGATTACTGGGCCAGACAGCGCATTCAGGAAAGATTATCTGATGTCACCCTGCCCTATGGTGCACAGCCGGGGCTTGATCCCCTCACCTCTCCTATCGGCGAAGTATACCGGTACATTATTGAAAGCAATACCCACAGCCTGCGGGAGCTCACGGATTTACAGAAATTCGTTATTATTCCCCGGATCAAACAGGTTTCAGGGATCGCAGATGTTACCAACTTCGGAGGTATTACCACTCAGTTCCAGGTGGAGCTTGATCCTCACAAGCTGGAGCAATATGGACTTTCTTTATCTGAAGTGACCGAAACCATTTCCAAAAATAATGTCAGCGCAGGAGGAAGTATGCTCCCACGGGGAAATTTAGCTTATGTTATTCGTGGAATCGGATTGGTAAAAGATCTGGATGACCTTGGAAAAATTGTAGTAAAAACCGAACATGGGGTTCCTGTTTTCCTGAATGATGTAGGAACATTAAAATACGGAAACCTTGAAAGAAAAGGAATCCTGGGATATACTGACAGAAAGCGTAATTACGCTGAAAGTGTAGAAGGAATCGTGCTTCTGCTCCGGGGACAAAATCCTTCGCAGGTATTGGAAGGCGTTCATGCAGCCGTTGATGAGTTGAATAATGAAATTCTTCCTCCGGGAGTAAAAATCCATCCTTTCCTGGACAGAACTGATCTTGTAAAAACAACACTGACCACGGTTTCCCATACGCTTACCGAAGGTATTGTACTTGTAATTATTGTACTGATCGTATTTCTCGGCAGCTGGCGGGGTGCATTACTGGTAGCGGTAACGATTCCGCTTTCTTTACTCTTTGCCTTTATCTTAATGCATATTACCAATATACCCGCCAATCTTCTGTCGCTTGGAGCCATTGATTTCGGAATTATTGTGGATGGAGCCATTGTAATGCTGGAAACCATTCTGAAAAAAAGAGAAGAAGATCAGGAAGAGACATTGGAGGAAAAAACCATTACCCAAAGGGTGATTGAAGTAGCCAAACCGATTTTCTTTTCCACCATTATCATTATTACCGCTTATCTTCCCTTATTTGCTTTTGAAAGAGTGGAAAAAAAATTATTTACTCCTATGGCGTTTACAGTAGGTTATGCTTTATTAGGGGCATTGGCTGTCGCATTACTTCTGATTCCGGGGCTGGCCTATGTGATTTACCGCAAACCACAGAAAATTTATCACAATAAATGGCTTGAAAAGATCAGCTATGCCTACGGAAGAAGAATTGATAAAATCATGCAGGCCCCTAAAAAAGTGATATTGCCTGTAAGCATTGTTCTGTTGTCCGCCGGAATCCTGTCCTATACCGTAGGAAAAGACTTTCTTCCGGAGCTGGACGAAGGTTCCATCTGGCTTCAGGTACAGCTTCCGCCTGGAATTTCACTGGCCAAAGCAAAAGAAATGAGTGATACGCTGCGGGCCAGAACGTTAAAACATTCCGAAGTTACTTATATGATGGTACAGGCAGGCCGTAATGATGATGGTACAGACCCATGGACGGCTTCTCACTTTGAAGTTTCCGTAGGAATAAAACCCTACAGTGAATGGCCTTCCGGAAAGACAAAGGCAGACCTCATCAGAGAACTGGCAGCTGATTATAAGGAAATGCCGGGATTCACCGTTGGATTTTCACAGCCGATGATTGATGGGGTAATGGACAAAATCTCCGGTGCCCACAGTGAACTGGTGGTAAAAGTATATGGTGAAGATTTTAAAGAGACCAGAAGAATTGCTGAAAATATTTTATCCACATTAAATAAGATTCCGGGATCAGCAGATCTTGCCATTGATCAGGAACCGCCATTACCCCAACTGCAGATCATTGCCAACAGGGACAAAATTGCACAGTACGGACTGAATGTTGCAGATGTTGCAGACCTTATTGAAGTTGCTTTAGGCGGAAAGGCTATTTCCCAGATATTTATAGGTAATAAAGTCTATGATATTTCCTGCCGGTACACCGAAGACAGCCGGAATACTCCCGATAAAATCGGAAACCTGATGCTGACTTCAGCTACCGGAGCTAAAATTCCTTTATCCCAGGTGGCAGAAGTAAAATTAAGTACCGGAGAAAGTACCATTACCCGTGAAATGAATAAACGTCACCTTACCGTAAAGTTGAATTTAAGGGGTACCGATCTTTCTTCTTTCCTGAAAACAGCTCAGGATAAAATAGAAAAAGAAATCAGGTATGACCACGAAAAATACCAGATTAAATGGGGAGGTCAGTTTGAAAACCAAAACAGAGCTTATTCAAGGTTGGCATTTATTGTTCCGCTGGCCCTGGCTGTTATGTTCCTGTTATTGTACGGAGCGTTCGGTAACTTCAGGCAGGCTTTGGTACTGATGTCTGTTGTACCACTGGCTTTGTTCGGAGGCATGCTGGCACTCAATACCCGTGGAATGTCCCTGAATGTATCTTCTGCCGTAGGTTTTATTGCCTTATTCGGAGTAGCCATCCAGAACGGGGTGATCATGATCTCCCATATCAATGATCTTCGCAGGAAAGGATATGACCTGAAGCCTGCCGTCATCAAAGGAGCACAGGATCGTTTCAGGCCGGTACTGATGACTGCCACGGTTGCTGTCATCGGATTATTCCCGGCATCACTGGCTACAGGAATCGGTTCAGACGTACAGCGGCCTCTCGCAACGGTAATTGTTTACGGACTGATGTTCTCTACTATTTTAACCCTTTTTGTGCTTCCGGCCATTTATTTCATGGCTGAGCGCAGCAACAAAAAACAAAATTCGGAATCAGATGAAGCACCTACAGATCACATTTAACGCCTGCTTTATTTTAATAGTTATGGTATTACCTGGCATGACAGGTACTCTAAAAGCGCAGGAAAAAGAACTTTTATCTTTTGAAGAATATCTGAGCCTTGTCGGAAATAAAAACCTCAGCTATGCTTCCCGGAAATATAATGTAAGTATAGCTGAAGCGGCCATCCAGACTGCAGGTATGTTTCCTGATCCGCAACTGGAAGTGGAAACCAGCAACAACGGAGTGAATAAAAATATGGGCTATGTCTACGGAACCTCCATTGGCTGGACGCTGGAACTGGGCGGAAAAAGGAAAGCCAGAATAAATCTTGCCAAAAATCAGTCGGAGCTCAGTAAAATACAGCTGCAGGATTTCTTCAGAAACCTTCGGGCAGATGCAAGTTTAGGATATATTGATGCTTTACGGTCCAAAGCTATGCTGGAAGTACAGCAGGATTCGTATCAAAACATTCTGCAGCTGGCAAAATCAGACAGCATCCGGTACAGGCTGGGAACAATATCTCTGGTAACCTCAAAGCAGAGCAAATTAGAGGCTGCTTCTCTTCTGAACGAAGTATATCAGGCTGAAAGTGCCGAACAACAGTCTCTGACCAATTTGGCTGTATTTCTTAGCGATCACCGGTTTACCGGCAGAAATGTGGATGGGGACTTTAATGCTTTCAACAGAGATTTTAACATTGATGACCTTATTCTGCAGGCGTTGAATGAGCGTGCAGATTTACTGGCAGCTAAACAAAACACACAGGTTGCCAAAAGCCAGATCAGTCTTGAAAAGGCCAACCGTGTGCTGGATTTAGGCATCAGTGCCGGAGCAGAGCACCACACCGAAGCCACGAATGAAATTGCTCCTTCCCCTACCGTAAATGCTGTAAAGTTAGGATTCAGTATTCCCCTTAAATTTTCAAACAGAAGAAATGCAGGGCTGAAAATCGCTGAAATGGCTCATTCACAGGCCGAAGTAGAATATCAGCAGATTGAACAGGGAATACAGGCTGAGGTCATGCAGGCTTATCAGCAATATTCAGCAACCCAGAAGCAGGTGAAGCAGTTTCACAATGGTATGCTCACAGAAGCTAAAAGCATCCTGGAAGGAATTACTTACAGCTACAAACGGGGGGAAAGTTCCATTCTGGAAGTTCTGAGTGCCCAGAGAACCTACAACGGAATAAGAAAAGACTACTATCAGGCACTTGCGGATAATGCGGCAGCCCTCATAGAGCTGGAGCGCAGGGTGGGAATCTGGGATATTCAGTTTTAGGAGGAAAGATGCAGACTGGAAGCTATTTGAAGTCGGAAAATCACTGTATGTCAATAATCAAATCTAATTCAGATTATCGTTTTAATATAAAGCGAAAATCTCCCCCCTTCAAATGACGGGTTAAACGTATTAAATGATGTGGTTATTATTTCATTTCCCGCAGATAAAGCAGATTGTGCAGATGTTTGTATATAAGAAAATTTAATGCGCTTAACCTGATCAACTCCAACTCACCTCCCTCATTCTAAAAAAGCCCTGAAATCATGTGACTTCAGGGCTTTTGCTATTTCTTATACTGAGATTCATAAACTCTGATCCAGTCTTCCGGTGTCATTTTCCGGCTCAGTTCAGCAATCAGTTCAAAAGGGATATCATCTGCTTTTTTGAAACGGACACAGGATTTACCCATATCCAGTTTTCTCTTCGAATGTTTCGGATATTCCGCTACAAACCAATCCAAAAGCTCAGGGGTAGAATAAAGTCCCATATGATACAGCGCTGTAAAGTTTTTTTGGGACGCCAGATTGATAAAAGGCAAAGGTGTTCCCGGAGTACAGTGATACCCTGCCGGATAAGTTTTCAATGGAACACCCCAGCCTAACATTCCGTAACTGAGGTTTTCTTCAAAACCTTCCGGAAGATTGTTATGAATGGTTTCAAAAAGTTTTCTGAAAGCGTCTTGTCTTTCTTCAGGGATCTTTGAAATATAATCCTCAATGGAAACTGCCTGGATCTGCATATTTAGTTTTTTTCTAAAGTACAATTATTTTGTGAAACTGTTTTTATAATTTTAACGTGATTTCGGTTTAGCGTAAGCCGCTGAAAGATAGAAAGAACTTAGAAGTTATTTTCAGTGTAATGATCACTATAAAATAATCATTACAATACAGGAGGCTTATTATTCTTATGAGTTTCATGGTTTCATGGCTTCCTGCTCCCGGCTTCCCCCCCTGAAAAAACCCATTAAATATAATAGAATTCACATTAATTTTAATAAAAAAGGCAGCCACATCAATGCAACTGCCTACAGAAATTATTAACTCAAAAAATTATTTCTTAATAGCCTTTACTGTTGATTTTGAACCATCTTTAAAGTTCATCGTCACCAGATATAAACCGCTGTTCAATTCTCCTAACTGAAGTTCTTTTGACGGATTATCAATAGTTTTCACCACTCTTCCTGCAACATCTGTAACGGTTACAGATTTCACATCTTTCATATCTGAAATATACAGAACATCTTTGAAAGGATTAGGATATACACTGATTTCTTTTTTCTTCAACGCCGTTTCTGAAGTTGATAAGGAAGTAGCCACTTCAAATGTAAAATCAATGAATTCACCTCTTACAATAGCCGTACACGGGTTTGACGGAGCTGTACTGTTATAATCAGTCACCACTCTCATTCTGTAATTCCCTACCGGTGTTCCCGCAGGCACAGTAATAGTTCCTGAAGTATTTGTTATATAAGTGTTAGTAACAAACATTCTTTCTGAAGCCTCAAAAGTTAAGTTATTATTCCAGTCTACCCAAACACCGATTCCGCATGTAGGACCTCCGGCGGTGAAGGATACTGAAGTAGTAGCTCCCGGAGCATTGATGATCTTATTATTAGTTGCTGTCAGGTTTTGATACCCACCTGCCACACTGGAACCTGATGAATAAGCCATATCTATAAGACTTCCCGTAGAAGTGAAAGCAGAAAGCCATGAATTCTGATTGGAAGATGAAGGCAGACAATACCCTGTTCTGAAGGCAGTAAGCTCACTCCAGATACTCTTGTCGCTGCCACTGCATACAGACCTTACCCATGCATAATAATTTGTATCTGCAGATAATGAATTCAACGGAGCGGAGGTTGTGGAAGAAGTTGTAGAATTGGAAGCGTTCAGCACAGTGGTAGCATCGGGTGCAGTATTCGTTGTACTGTAGTATACTTCGTATCCGTTTGCAGGAACTGAAGCTGGTACCGTCCAACCGATAGTTGCTGAATTCATTGTCACATTGGATGAAGTAACAGCAGTAGGTTCTAAACACGTTGGAATATCCTGAACTGTAATATTATCAATGTAAATACCTCTGGAAGTGCCTCCTAAACCATGTTTAAATGCCAGCTGCAGATCTGAACCTGCCGGGATATTAACAGTATACTGCGCAAAAGAAGTCGTTAAAGCAACAGGAGCTCCAATCTGGTTAAAAGAAGCAGGATCTGCAGGATTTGATAAAGTCCCTACCAATAAGGTATAGTTACTTGATCCTCCTTTTGCATAGAACCTTACACGTTTGTTTCCGTTTGAAAGGTTCGTCGTTGGAGGTGAAACCAGCATCTGACTGCCGCTGGTAGCTGTTGAATTATTCAGATAATAGGCATTAGGTGCCGAATAGCTGTTTGTTGTTGATGCATTTACATATCCATAGCCCGAAAATGATGCACTTTCCAGGTACGCCCAGCAGCTTGGAGCATTTGTACTACTTGAAGAGCCTGTAGTTGTAGTGTCAAAATTCTCCGTATAAGGTGTAGTGAAAGTAGAACAAGCCGTTTTAAATGTTCCGCCAAAAGACCATGCACTCTGGCTTGTAGCAGAACTACAGTTGGTTCTTACCCAATAATAGTAGGTTGTATTTGAATTGAGACTTCCTATAGTTGTACTTGTGCCTGCTACATTTGGATAGGTAGGAGATACTGTACTGGAAGGTATGGTACTGGACGTGCTGTGATACACATCATAGCTTGCCGCATTGGTAGGCCCTGTCCATGAAATAAAGGCAGAATCAGCAGTGATACCGGAAACAGTCTGCAATACTGGAGGAGTACAGTCTGAATAGACATCTGCTGAAAAAGCAAAAATATTAGGATAACCTGAACCACTTGCCTTAGTTACCGTCACACTTTGTATAGGTTTTGCCTGGTTCGCTGCATCTATTACCAATGCATTTTGATAAAGTCTCGGATCTGAAGTACTGGATTCTAAAGCATCTGTAGTTATTTTAATTCTTCCGATTCCTTGGATGGCAAAATTGTTTCCGCCATACCAGTCAGAAAGACTTATATTAGAAAATACCTGGCTGCTTCCATCCGTAAAATTAACCGTTATGTTCACTGTAGATGTTCCACTTCCACTGGTAGAAAGCATATACAATGTAAAAGCAGGTTTAGGAGTGGTGAAAGTAAGCGTTCCGCTGTCATTGGCAGCAACCAGTCTTAGCGAGTTATTTCCACTTAAATTTCCCAAAACATAACTAAGTCCCGGAGTTCCTGCCACTACAGAATTAATAATTCCGTCCACCGGAATACCATAGGTAATCGCAGGACTTGTGGAGGTCAGCTGAAAATCCTTGGCTACAAAAGCATAAGAAACCCCATCTACATCATTATTCGTAGAATTTGCTGAAGAACCTATACCATTTGCAATTACATCAGCAGTATAGCCTGAAGCAACCGGCATGGTTTGATAATTCTGAGCCATCATTGTAGTGGCAGATAACAGAGCAATAGCAGGTACTACTCTAGAAAATAAATTTATTGTCATTTTATTCACATTTGAGCCGAAAATTAAGAAAAATTATAATACAAAAAGATTATTTTTACAAAAATACTAACATTAACTCAAAATGTATAAAATATTAATATTAAACAATAGTAAAAATAGTAAGATTTAAAGAGAACATGCACTTATTGTATTTTTCTTATTGACTCAGAATTTTATTATTGGGAAATTAAATCCTATTTTTGTCATACAAATTTTTTGAACAATGCCAAATATTTCAAACAGAGCACTGCATATGCCGGCATCACCGGTAAGAAAACTGGTTCCCTTTGCGTTACAAGCAAAACAAAAAGGAATAAAAGTATATCACCTTAATATCGGACAGCCTGATATTGAAACTCCGGAAACGGCTTTGAATGCCTTAAAAAATATTGATTTAAAAGTATTGGAATATGCACTTTCTGAAGGTAATATTGAATACAGAAAAGCCCTTACAGAATATTATCATTCATTAGGATTTTCGGATCTTACTCCTGATAATTTCATCGTTACCAATGGAGGGTCTGAAGCGCTTAATTTTGCTATTTCCACTTTATGTGATGAGGGAGACGAAGTGATTATTCCTGAACCTTACTATGCCAACTACAACGGTTTTACCAGCACCTTTGATGTAAATGTTGTAGCTGTACCATCTACTATTGATACTGGTTTTGCCCTTCCTCCTATTGAAGAATTTGAGAAAAAGATTACAGAAAAGACAAGAGCAATCGTGATCTGTAACCCGGGGAACCCTACAGGATATCTGTACACCCGTGAAGAACTTCAGAAGCTTGCGGAAATTGCTTTAAAATATGATATCGTTGTGATCTCTGACGAAGTATACAGAGAATATGTATATGACGGAAAACAGCAGATATCAATGCTGGAATTCCCTGAACTGAGCGAAAACTGCATCATCATCGATTCTGAGTCTAAGCGTTATTCCATGTGTGGAGTAAGAATCGGATGCATGGTGACCCGTTCTCAAAAAATCCGTAATGCAGCTATGCTTTTTGCACAGGCGAGATTAAGCCCGGTTCTTTTGGGACAGATTGCCGCTACAGCTGCACACCAGAATGACGGACCTTACATCAGAGCTGTAAGAGAAGAATATACCCACAGAAGAAATGTATTGGTAGATCTCCTGAATGCAATTCCTGGGGTGATCTGTCCTAAACCGAGAGGAGCTTTCTATTGTGTGGCAGAACTTCCGGTAGATGACACAGAAAAATTTGCCCAGTGGCTGCTTGAAAAATATTCCCTTAATAACGAAACAATCATGGTAGCTCCTGCAGGAGGTTTCTACAGTGATCCGGAACTGGGGAAAAAACAGGTAAGAATAGCTTACGTTCTGAAAGAAGAAGATTTAAAAAGAAGTGCTGAGATTCTTAAAGAAGCTTTAAAAAAGTACAGAGAAGAGTTCAGCCTATAAAATACAATCATGCCGACAACAACAAACATCCATCTGAAAATACTGTTTTCGATATTTTTGCTGTCGGCATTTTTTTCCTGTGAAACCAAGAAACAGGAGAAAACTGTTTCCCACAAAAGCCCGGGCGAAATAACATCAATCAGTGTATCACATATCGGCGGGATCCTTGGAGACTACAGAATCATTAAAGCAACCCAGGATTCTGTGTTTGCAGAAAAAGGAACTACAGCCAGCCAGACCCATAAGGAATGGCGTTCAGCCATAAGTCATGACACCTGGAAATCGCTTATCTTCTCCATCAATACAGAAGACCTTGATGATATTAAAAGTTCTCCGAGCCAGCAGTCGGTAGACGGAATTGATGAAACCTTTCAGATCCGTACTCCGAAAAAATCCCATATCTATGTTAACTCATTTGCAGATACTGCCCACTACAGGCAGCTTCAGCTGTTTAAAGAACAATTAGACAAAATTCTTCCTAAAGAATACAAAGAATACCAATAATACAACATGCTAGAAAATTTTTCATTAAAACCTTATAATACATTCGGTGTTGAAGCCAGTTCCAGATACTTCGCTGAAGTGAACAGCATTGAAGCATTAAAAGATGCACTCACTTTTGCAAAAGAACAGTCTCTTCAACTATTATTTTTGGGTGGCGGAAGCAATATCCTGCTGACAAAAGATTTTGAGGGTCTTGCGATTAAGCTGAATTTAAAAGGAATTTCTGAAGAAAGCATCAATGATCATGAAGTTCTTATCACTGCAAAAGCAGGCGAAAACTGGCATGAATTCGTTATGTACTGTTTACAAAAAAACTATGGCGGACTGGAAAATCTTTCTTTAATTCCAGGAAATGTAGGAACCTCCCCGATGCAGAATATCGGAGCCTATGGAACTGAGATCAAAGATGTTTTTGTCAGCTGCCGGGTGCTGGATCTTAACAGCCTTGAACTTACGGATTTTGATCTTGAACAGTGCAGGTTTGGTTACAGAGATTCGATCTTCAAACAGGAAGGAAAAGGAAGGTATGTTATTCTTGAAGTTACCTTTAAACTTACCCAAAAAGAACATCACATCAAAACAGAATACGGTGCTATTAAATCCGAGCTTGAAAATCTGGGCATTGTAAATCCTACCATCCAGGATGTTTCCAAAGCAGTGATCAACATCAGACAAAGCAAACTGCCGGATCCGAAAGAAATTGGGAATGCCGGAAGCTTTTTCAAAAATCCAACGATTCCTCTAGCGCAGTTTGAAGATTTAAAACAAAAATTTGAAAATATTCAGGGATACCCGAATGGAGCCATGGTAAAAGTTCCGGCCGGATGGCTGATCGAACAGTGCGGATGGAAAGGCAAACAAATCGGAAATGTAGCCTCCCACAAATTACAGTCACTGGTTATCATCAATGCTACAGGGCATGCTACCGGAAAGGAAATCTTTGATTTTTCTACAGAGATCATCAATTCTGTGAAAGAAAAATTCGGAATTGAACTTGAACGGGAAGTGAATATTATCTAATAAAAAACATATAAAGGCTGATTCGACTGGAATACAGCCTTTTTTACTTGCGGTATACCAAAACAGCATCATTATTCAAATCTTTATGTCTTTACGCTGCCCGCAACAGTTCTTTTTATAGGTTTTCGTTATTTCTACCTCCCGAAAAATCATTACTTTAGCTTAAAAATTACAATTTGTGATGAAAATAGCTATTCTTGGAGCCGGAAATATGGGACTTTCTTTTTCAAAATCATTCTTAAAGTATGAGCTGATCAGACCTGAAAACCTTCACCTGATCCTCAGAAATCCTGGAAAAATCTCTAAAATAGCTGAAGAATTTCCCCAATCAAAAATTTCCACCTTTGATGAAGTCAGTGACCTGGATGCTGACCTGATCATTATTGCTGTAAAGCCTCAGGATTTTCAGACGGTATCCCAGAACATCCGGTTTACCTTTAAAGAAAACCAGATGATCTTATCCATCATGGCGGGAATCAATATTGAAAAAATTCAAAAACTCCTGAACCATCCTCTTGTGGTAAGAGCCATGCCCAACTCTCCTACTCTTCTTGGAATGGGAATTACAGGCTATACAGCAGCCAATGGCATTTCATTCAGTCAGCTTATCAGTATAGAAAGGCTGCTGAACAGCACAGGAAGATCTGTTTATCTGGAAAATGAAGAACTTCTGGATGGTGTGACCGCTCTGTCCGGAAGCGGACCTGCTTATTTTTATTATATCATTGATGCTATGATCAAAGCGGGAATTGAAATGGGAATTGAAGAAAACCTTTCCAAACTTTTTGTAAAACAGACCATGCTGGGAGCTTATCACCTGATCAATAATTCTGAGAAAAATCTTGAGGAACTGATCAAAGATGTAGCCTCTAAAGGCGGAACAACAGAAGCTGCCTTAAAAACTTTTGAAGAAAACAGTTTCAAAGACATTTTAAAGCAGGGAATTCTGAATGCTGAAAAACGCGCGAAAGAACTCAATAGTTAAACCTCTTTTCAATATACCTGCACATAAGCCATCCCAGATATACCCCAAAAGTATTCAGGATGATATCGTCTACCTCAAATATTCCCATTCGGGTAAAATACTGGAGAGCTTCCACGATGACAATTGTAGAAATAAATGCAAAGATGAGTGTCTTAAGATCTTTCAGCTCAGGAAAAACCCACCCTGAAAACCCAAATGGAATAAACATAATGATATTACCGAAAACAATCATGAGGATATATTTCCAGTCTAAACTGTTCTGAATAAACTCTATGGTAGAAAATACAGGTTCCACCCTGATCAGGTTGTCCTCATACTGAAAACGGCCCATCCCCAGAAACATCAGGTAGAGCAGAAACAAAGTATAGGGTACAATAACGGCCTTGTAAATTTTCTTTAACATCAGGTGCTAATATATTCATTTCAAAAACATTAAATTTGTGTATTAAAATAATTTAATGAAATACGTTCTGCTTACACTTATTTCAGCAATGCTGCTGTCGGTCTCATGGCCAACTTATGGGGTTCCGTTTTTTATATTTTTCGCACTTGTTCCGCTTCTGATGATGGAACATGGCGTTTCAAAATTTTCAGATTATAAAAGGAAAGGCTGGGTGGTCTTCTGGCTGTCTTACCTTTGTTTTGTTATCTGGAATATAGTGACTACAGGATGGCTTTATGGCTCTAAAAATCCTGACGGAAGCCACTCTCTGATGGCCGTTGTATTTCCTGTAATGGTCAACTCCCTGCTCTACTCACTGGTATTCCAGTGTTACCATTGGTATAAAAATGCCCAGGGAACCTATTGGGGACTGGGTTTCTTCATTGCGATCTGGATGAGTTTTGAAAAATTCCATCTGGGCTGGGAACTGACATGGCCCTGGCTGAATTTAGGAAATGTATTTTCAGAATACCCTAAGCTGATCCAGTGGTATGATACGCTGGGAGCCACCGGGGGAAGCTTCTGGATCCTCCTGATCAATGTTTTGATCTTTTATACGGTCAGAACATGGGAAGCCGGCAGAAAAAGAAAGGACCTGATTAAAAATTCATCAGTTGTAGCAGCTTTGATAGCACTTCCGATGATTATTTCAGTCATTAAGTACAATAATTTTGATGAAAAACCTACCGGACAGGTTAATGTATTGATGCTGCAGCCGGACCTTGATCCTTATGCTGAAAAATATTCTAAAGACAGCCTTACGATCGAACAGGATTTACTTTCACTTGCTGAAAAAAACTCAACCGGTAAAATTGATTACTATATGGCTCCTGAGACGGCGCTTCCAGGCAGGGGCTCCATTTCTGAAACCGCTTTTGAAAAAAGTTTACTTTTAAATAACATCAAAGGATTCCTGACCAAACATCCGGGATCTGTTTTTGCAACAGGAATTTCATCACACCGTTTTTACCGTGATCCGGCAACAATGCCTAAAGAAGCCTATGAAATCAACCTGGGACTCTGGATCACCAGTTACAATACAGCGATTCAGCTTGCCCCGAATCAGAAAGTACAGGCCTATCATAAAGGGAAACTCGTTCCCGGGGTTGAAATTTTCCCTTACATCACCGTTCTGAAACCTATTTTAGGTAATGCTATGCTTAATCTTGGCGGTACGGTAGCTTCCTTAGGGACGGACAAAGAAAGAGTTGCTTTTTCAAACCCTTATAATAAAGGTAAACTGGCTCCTATTATCTGCTATGAAAGCATCTATGGGGAGTTTGTAACGGATTATGTAAAAAAGGGAGCTAACTTTTTAGGAATTATGACCAATGATTCTTGGTGGGGAGTGACGGAAGGCCACAAACAGCTTCTATCCTATGCCAGATTAAGAGCCATTGAAACGAGAAGAGAGATTGCCCGTGCTGCCAACAGTGGTATTTCTGCCCATATTGACGCAAAAGGAGAAATAACAGCCGATACTTTTTATGGAGATCAAACCGCATTGTTTGCCAAAGTAAACCTGTATGACACGATGACCTTTTATACAAGAGCCGGGGATCTGCTTTCAAGATTTTCAATATTTGCATTAGGCTTTTTACTGTTTTATTATCTTATTGAAAAATTCCGAAACAGAACAAAAAAATCATAATTTCCAGGTAAGATTAAACAATCAAAAAATTACTCTTTTAGATATGGTCATCAAATATTTCACCTTTAGTATTTCAATAACATTTATTTCCTGGATTGTTGGAATGTTTGTGAATGCCTTTCTAAAAAATACAACTTTCTATAATAAAAACTCTCCAATCTGAATTTTATAAAAAGTGAAAAATTTAATAAATCTATTGGGTTATTTTTTTTAAATTCTTTAATCAAAAATTGAAACTTAAAAGCAAAATTCAGAAAAGTAATTTAATCATTTTAAGAAATGAAATGACAAAATCTGAAATAGATCATTTGATTGGATTTGTTTTTGTAAGTGTTTTTGCTTTTCTTAAAATTTTAGGAAACAATTTTATTTTTGCAATGATCATCATGATTGTAAATATAATGATGAATTTGTACCCATCTTTACTGCAGCAAGAAAATAAAAGAAGAATTGATAAATTCATAAAAAAAATATAATGTAAACCTTTATTACATAAATAAAAGAGAAAAGCCAGCTGGACGTCTGGCTTTTCTCATTGATAGAAGATAGAATTGATTCAATTACTTAATCGTAAGTTTTCTGGTGGTTATTTCGTTTTTTATCTTCAGTTTTAGTAAATATACTCCTTTAGGTAAGTGAGAAACATCAATTGACTGGTCCCCATTTACAATAATATTCAGTTTTTTTCCGTCCATTGAATACATTTCAGCTTCAGAAACTTTTTCGCCTCTTATATATACTTTATCAGATACAGGATTCGGGTAGATAACAAGTTTTGTTGCAGCCTTGATGTCTTTTACCCCCAGTGTATTGTTGACAGAAGCATCGGAATATACTTTGGAGGCATCAATCGATTTTACACTCCAGTATACATTTTCTACGGCCGGGTCAAGGTCAAGGAACCATGAAGGAGTCGTTACTATATATTTGGCGATATCCTGGGCTCCCTGCGTTGTTCCTACCGTTATTTCATACCTTAAAGCATTCACCGGGGTTTTGTCATCTGTAGCGCCACTCCATGAAAAATTGAACCGGTTTCCGTTTCTGGTCAGATTCAGATCTGTAGGAGGAGTTGGTTTTAAATTGGCTTCTGTTGAATTATTTTTAAAAACTTTTGTCAGAGACGGCAGGTCTGTTTTATCCCAGTCGAATCCACCCATTAAAATATCCAGGTGATGATCATTATTAAAATCAAACAGATGTACGGTACCAGGCCCTCCAAGATTGGATAAACCGTTGATTGTACCTTCCGTAAACTGTTGATTGGAAACATTATAAATATATGTCTTCACTACTGCCGTGTAATTTTCATTCCCTGTGACAATAAAGTCATAATAACCGTCATTATTCAGATCTCCAACGCTTAAAGAAACATCAGAAATATCGGGCATACTGATCTGTTGGGCTGTGAGCGTTCCCGTACCGTCATTCATCAGGACGGCAAAATATCCGTCATCATTTCCATCCCTTCCTATGACAACAAGATCCTGAAAACCGTCAGCATTAAAATCTGCAAACTCAATTTTACCTGCTGATAAGGGATCAAGGTCCTGCGCCGGCACCAATGTTCCTGCCTGATTCATATAAACCTTACTGACCGGGTTCTGGTTGACATCTGATCCTATAATCACAAGATCCAGAAGCCTGTCGTTATTGAGGTCTACCAGCTTAAAACTACCGCTCTGGGTCCCTTCCAGCCAATGCCCGGTCATATCAAAACCCGTCCCGGTATTCTGATAATAGTCCAGGGTATTCCTGAAACCTGCTCCATTGATATATTGAGTACCGTTAAGTGCATAATCCGATTTCCCGTCATGATTGAAATCAAAAACTTCCAATGAACTGTAAACTTTCCCGGGAATTTCAGCTTCTTTCACAAATCCTGTTCCTGTATTTCTGAAACGGTACTGTTTATAATTCACAATATCCATATAGCTGAGTCCTGTAGAAACAATATCCATCAGGCCATCATTATTAAAATCCATAAAACGGATATCTCCCATATGGGTTACATCTCCGCCCAGACCTGCATACGGCAGCAATGTTGAACCATTATTCTGATATACTTCATTATACGTGCTGTCTACATTTCCGTCACCATCAGAATCTATAGCTCCATTCAGTACAATATCCAGTGTCCCGTTGTTATCAATATCAGCAATATCAGCTGCTGAGTAATAAAAGTTTTTCATACCGGTCTGTACTTCAGTAAAGTTCTGTGCAGCCAGACCTACAGGAAGCATCGACAATAAAATATAAATTCTCTTCATTCTATTTTTATTTAGATTAATTAAAAACAAAGATAGAATATTAAATTATTGCGGGTAAAAAAAGCCTGTATGAAATATATCAGCACTGATTTTCTGTGAGATCCCGGAAATTCGGGTATTTTAAAAATTCAATATTATTAATCAGCCACTTATTTGCAAATATTTTCCAAAAGATTTGTCTATCTAAAAAATTCTTTGTTATTTTGCACTCTCAAATATTATACAAATAAGAACATCGAGATATGTCAAGAATTTGCCAAATAACAGGAAAGCGTGCAATGGTTGGTAACAACGTTTCTCACGCTAATAACAAAACGAAGCGTCGTTTTGAAATTAACTTATTAGAGAAGAAGTTTTACCTTCCGGAGCAAGATAAGCACGTAACACTGAAAGTATCAGCTCATGGATTGAGAGTGATTAACAAGATTGGAATCGAGGAAGCTATTGAAAGAGCTACAAGAAACGGATTGATTAAAAAGAATTAATAAATCATGGCAAAAAAAGGAAACAGAGTTCAAGTAATCCTTGAATGTACAGAGCACAAAGAAAGTGGTATGCCAGGAATGTCAAGATACATTTCTACAAAAAATAAAAAGAACACTACAGAGAGATTGGAATTGAAAAAATACAATCCTGTTCTTAAGAGATCTACCATTCACAAAGAAATTAAGTAATTTATAAATAATAACTTACCATGGCAAAGAAAGTAGTAGCAACCCTACAAAGCGGTCAGTCTAAAAAAATGACTAAGGTGGTGAAAATGGTGAAGTCTTCTAAATCAGGAGCTTACGTTTTCGAAGAAAAAGTAATGAATGCTGATGAAGTAGATGGTTTTTTGAAAAAATAATCAATACTTTATTTACAATATAAAAAACTACTCATATTTTGGGTAGTTTTTTTGTTATCTTTGTGCACCAGATTATTAATCAGTAAAGTATGAGAAAGATTCTTGTTCTGGTTGGCACCGCAACTTTTCTATTTTCATTCAGTCAGAAAACAATGAACCCTACAGCGTATAAAAGTTCGTCAAAAGTTTTCAGCATCAAAGGGCTGTCACAGTCAGTAAGTATTGATTGCGGAAGCGCTGCAATGATTTTATTATCCGGTCAGGTTCCTCTGGATTCGGAAGGTAACCTTGTGGGAAAAAATGTAGAGGAACAGACTCAGCAGGTTTTCAAAAATATTGAGAATATTCTGAAGGAATACGGAGGAACAGGAAAAGACGTAGTAAAGCTGGGAATCTTTATGACAGATATCTCCAAAGCTCCTGATTTCAGAAAGGTCAGGGATATGTATGTCAATCTTCAGAATCCTCCTGTAAGCAGCCTTGTGGAAGTAAGCAGGCTTTTCAGAGATGATGTCCTTATAGAAGTGGAAGCCACAGCAGTGATTAAAAATAAATAAGAATAAACTAAAACTATGAGTTGGTTTAAAAATATTTTCAAAAAGGAAGAAAAAGAAACCTTAGATAAAGGATTGGAAAAATCCAGCCAGGGATTCTTTGAAAAAATGACGAAAGCCGTAGTCGGCAAAAGTAAAGTAGATGATGAAGTCCTGGATGATCTGGAAGAAGTTCTGATTGCATCTGATGTAGGAGCCTCTACCACAATCAAAATCATAGAAAGAATTGAAGAGCGTGTTGCCAGAGACAAATATGTAGGGGTAAACGAGCTGGATACGATTCTTCGTGAAGAGATTTCAGGATTATTGCTGGAAAACCCTCATGCCGGTACAGGAAATATTGATACGTCCAAAAAGCCTTATGTTATCATGGTAGTAGGGGTAAACGGAGTTGGAAAGACCACCACGATCGGAAAACTGGCCCATCAGTTTAAATCAGAAGGCAAAAAAGTTGTTCTGGGAGCAGCTGACACCTTCAGGGCTGCGGCAGTTGACCAGCTTACCATCTGGAGTGAAAGGGTTGACGTTCCCATCGTAAAACAGGGAATGGGCTCTGATCCCGCATCGGTTGCATTTGACACTGTACAAAGTGCTGTAGCTCAAAATGCAGATGTTGTGATTATTGATACGGCAGGAAGGCTGCATAACAAAATAAACCTGATGAATGAGCTTTCCAAGATCAAGAGAGTGATGCAGAAGGTAATTCCTGATGCACCGCATGAGATTCTATTGGTTCTTGACGGTTCTACAGGGCAGAATGCTTTTGAACAGGCCAAGCAGTTTACAGCCGCTACGGAAGTGAATGCCCTGGCCGTAACCAAACTGGACGGAACAGCAAAAGGAGGTGTTGTTATCGGGATCTCTGATCAGTTTCAGATTCCTGTAAAATATATAGGCGTTGGCGAGAAAATGCAGGACTTACAACTTTTTAATGGTACGGAATTTGTAGACTCATTCTTCAAGAAAAGATGATTTATATCATATTTTCCCTTGTTTAGCAAACAAATCACTTTTAAATATTAACAATTAAAAAATTTGAAACTATGGGAATTTTAACCTGGATCATATTTGGTCTTATCGCAGGAGCTATTGCAAAATTAATAATGCCGGGTACTCAGGGAGGCGGATGGCTCATGACAATTATCCTGGGAATCGTAGGAGCATTTGTCGGAGGATTTGTAGGAAATTTAATCGGCTGGGGAACAGTTGACAGTTTCGACTTCAGAAGTATGCTGCTTGCCATCGGAGGGTCACTCATTGTCCTCTGGATTTACGGAATGGCAACAAGGAAAAGCTGATATAGCAACGCTTAAAAAAAATAAAATCCCGGATCTCAATTCAGACCCGGGATTTCTGTGTACAATATATAAATTTAGTTAGTTGTTGATTCTGATCTGGTAAGGCATTTCCATTTTTACTTCAGCCTGCAGTTTCTTATCTGTGATCTGTTGTAAGATCTCATAATTGGATTTTCCAATTTTATTTTTAATGATTCTCGCAGAAACATCCTCTTCATTCAGATCTTTGAACAGCTGCTCAAACGGCGACATTTTCTTAGGATAACCTTCTACGTGGTAAGATTTCAATCCTGCTTTCTGAGCGGCAAACTTTACTGCGTCATTCAATGTTCCCAGTTCATCCACCAGACCAATCTGCTTGGCACGGACTCCGCTCCATACTCTACCGCCTCCTACACTATCAATCTGCTCGAAAGTTTGCTTTCTGTTTTGAGTAACGAAGTGTACAAACCTTTTATACGTTCCCTCCACACTTCTCGTCATCATATTCACTCCATAAGGTGTCACCCCGTTCAATCCTGAATAATACATAGAATTGGCATTGGTAGCCACCACATCTGCACGGATTCCGTTTTTGTTGGCAATATCCTTATAATAAGGCAATACTCCGAAAACTCCTATGGAACCGGTAAGCGTATTAGGTTCTGAATAAATTTTATCAGCTGCCATAGCCACATAATATCCTCCTGACGCTGCATAATCACCGAAAGAAACAACCAAAGGCTTTTTCTTTTTCAGTTGCTGCAATTCAAATAAGATCTCATCTGAAGCATTGGCACTTCCACCCGGAGAATTGATCCTGAAGATCACAGCCTTCACTTTATCATCTTCCTGAAGCTTCTTGATGTATTTCACATACTTCTCTGCGTGAATATCATTATAGCCGTCTCCGTTATTAATAGATCCGGAAGCATACAGCACTGCCACTTTTTCACCGGATTTATCATCATCAGCATAAGAACTGATATAATTAGCCAATGAAATTTTATTCAGTTTCTCTTTATCCTTCAGGCTTAATTTAGTCTTAAGAAGATTTTCGTATTCGGACTTCTGGATCAGCTTATCCGCAAGTTTATATTTCAATCCCTGTTCAGGAATCATTCCGTATAAACTGTCAACAATTGTTCTGAACTGAGCAGTATCAATCTTTCTTGAAGCAGCCATCTTATAAGAGGTATTTTTCCAAAGGTCATTCAAGAGCGTACTCAACTGCTCTTTATTTTCAGGAGAAATATCATTTCTTAAAAAAGGTTCTACAGCCGATTTGAATTTACCGTGACGGATCACTTCAATCCCGATTCCGTATTTATCAGCAAAATCCTTAAAAAATGTAACCTCAGTAGAAAGTCCCTTCAGTTCGATACCTCCTGCAGGGTGCAGATAATACTGGTCAGCTACTGATCCCAGATAGTATGCAGACTGAGATACACCGTTTCCGTAAGCATACACAAATTTTCCGCTTTTTTTGAAATCTTCAATAGCATTTCTAAGGTCATCAATCTGAGTAAGACCTGCATTCAGATCATCAGCTTCAATACTTATCCCTTTAATATTATCATCGGTTTTCGCTTTGTTAATTGCTTCCAGGACATCATACAGAAGAACATTTTTGTTCTGACTGCCTATATTAAACAGTCCCATTTCCTCCTCGGTAGGGCTGTCTATGATATTTGTCTTTAAATTAATCGTAAGAACCGAATTCTTTTTTACCACCACAGACTTTTCATTCCCCATAGAACTAAACACAAGCATCATAATGAAAAAGATGAAAAAAACAGCGCAAAGTAGGAGTATTGCTACTATATTTGCTAAAACATTTTTAAAAAAGCTTCTCATAAATCAATCAATTTTCCAATATGTCGCAGCAAAAGGTAGTTTTGTTACTAGGAAGTAACCTCGGAGAGCAAAAAAAAAATATTGACCTTGCATTACAGAAAATACGTGATGCCGGAAACAAAATATCACAAACCAGCGAATATTTAATGTCTGATCCCGTAGAATTTGCCAGTTCCAATATTTTTTGTAATATTGCAACAATAATATTCACGCATCTTTCACCAATTCAACTGCTTGATTGTATTAAGAATATTGAAGTTGAAATGGGAAGAATTAATGATTCAAAGGTATCCGGAGGTTATACTGACAGGATTATAGATATTGATATCATTAAGTATAATGAATTAAATTTTATATCAGAAAGATTAGAAATCCCTCATAAAAAGCATCTTTTTGAAAGGGATTTTTCCAGAGTATTATTAAAGGATTTTATATAAAACATAAAACATATTGTATGAAATTAGGTTTATTATTATTGGCTACAACATTGCCGATTGCCGCTTTCGCACAGAACAGCAGCACTACAGTAAACTCTTCTACCGAGTATCCTAACACATTCTCATCGGGATCAGCTAACGTACAAACTTTCGACAACAAATCCAGACGCTTCAGAGACTGGTCTATTTCTGTTGGAGGAGGTCCTGCATTTATGGTACATTCTGACCTGAAGTCTATTCGTAAAGATAAGACCAACTGGGGATATAATGCTTACGTAAGTGTAGATAAGCAGATCACACATGCATTCGCTTTAAGCGTAATGTATATGCGAGGAGAAACAAAACAGACGGCACAACTTCCAGGCGCTGCAGGTCAGACATCAGGAATTGCTACTGCTACCACACAATTCGATAATATATCTTTATTGGGAGATATCAATTTCTCGAACCTTTTCAGAAGAGTTGATAACCACTCTCCATACAGATGGGCTTTCCACGGATATATGGGTATCGGTGTGCAGGGATTCAGAACTTCATTGCATGATAATGATCAATTCAGATGGAGTAACGTTCCAAGAAGAACTCCTTTATTCATTAAGCAGGACATTGATATCAACTCTATCTTCTATCAGGGAGGTATAGGGATCAAATACAATGTTTCCAAACTTATTGACATTGAAGCAAGAACCATGTACATCATCAGTGGTGATGATGAATTTGATGGTGGCGGATGGGCAGATCCTAACGATTATGACACTTCTACCCCAGGTTCAAAATACAATATGCTGAACGCAAGAAGATCAGACAATGCATGGACAGTAAGTTTAGGGTTATCTTTCAAATTAGGAAAACACCCTTCTCACCTGGCATGGCATGATCCGCTTCAGGAAGCATATTACAGAACAAACGTCTTAGAAAATGCCTCAACTGATTTTGTGGTTTGCGAAAAAGGTGATGCAGATAATGACGGAGTATGTGATGACTGGGACAGACAGCTTGATACTCCTGCAGGAGCAAGAGTAGACGGAGCCGGAGTTGCTTTGGATATGGACCTTGACGGTGTTATTGACCTTTATGATAAATGTGTAACAGTACCTGGACCTGTTGAAAACAACGGATGTCCGGTGAAATAATACCACTCATTTTCTTTAAGAAAAAAAATCAAATAATAATACACGATGAAATTAAGTTTAGCAATTGTTGCTTTAACTTTGGCTTTCCCTGCCTTAAGTTATGCACAAGACTCAACGGCAGTTTCCACCGGAGGATATCCCAATACATTCTCATCAGGATCTGCCAATGTTTCCCCATTCACCAATCAATCCAAGAGATTTAATGACTGGTCTGTATCAGTAGGAGCTGGTGTTCCGCTTCTTCAGTCAGCAGATTTAACGTCTATCAAAAATGGTAACGGTAAAAATCTTTTCGGATATTCTGCATATATAAGTATTGATAAAGCAATTACCCATGCTTTCGGAATCAATTTACAATATGACAGAGGTGAAACCAGACAGGGATGGTTCAATACCAAAGATGCAGCACCTGATGCTTCTGCAATAGCTGGTAGAACTCAGTATGATGCCATCTCTTTATTAGGGGATGTTAACTTTTCTAATCTGTTAAGAAGAGTTGATAACCATTCTCCTTACAGATGGGCACTTCACGGTTATGCAGGTATTGGTACTATCGCTTACAGAGCTTATCAGAAAACAAGCCAGGGTCAGCAGTTAATGACTGAAATAAAACCTTTCCAATTAGGTTCATTATTCATGCAGGCTGGTGCCGGTTTGAAATTTAAAGTCAACAGAAGAATCGACATTGAAGGTAGATTGATGTATGTTGTAACCGGTGACGATGAATTCGACGGAGGCGGTGATGCGTACAGTGCTGTCAATAAACGTTCTGAGCAGGTTTCTGACAACTTCTTCAACGCAACTTTAGGTCTTTCCTTAAAATTAGGAAAACATGAGTCTCACTTAATGTGGCATGACCCGTTACAGGAAATCTATTACAAACTGGATGTACTGGCTAACAAAAACCAGGATATCGAAGTATGTAAGAAAGGAGATGCTGATAACGACGGAGTGTGTGACGATTGGGACAGACAGCTTGATACTCCTGCAGGTGCAAGAGTGGATGGTGCCGGAGTTGCTCTTGACACAGACCTTGATGGCGTAATTGACCTTTACGACAAATGTGTAACAGTACCAGGACCTGTTGAAAACAACGGATGCCCGGTAGAGAAAAAAGATAATAATCAGACTGCAGTAGAAGTAGAGAAAACTCTTAAAGATATCTACTTTAACTTCAACAAAGCTACGATCAGACCTGAATCTAACAGTAAGCTTGATCTTGCAGCTTCCATCATCAAGGAAAATGGAGGAAACTATCTGCTTACAGGACATACCGACATCAAAGGAAATGCAGCTTACAATCTTAGACTCTCTAAAGAAAGAGCGGCCGCTGTAGTAGGCGCTTTAGAAAACAGAGGAGTCAGTGAAAATGTACTGAAATCAAGAGGGGTAGGTTCTGCAGAGGCTACTATCCCGGCTTCAGCTTCTGATGCGGAAAGAATGGCAGACAGAAAAGTTACTGTAAAGTTCATAGAAAGTTCACAATGGGATGCGATCCAAAAGAAAGATTATGAAGATGCTCCTGTGAAAAAAACGGTAAAAAAAGGACCGGCTAAGAAAAAGAAAAAATAATCAATATAACCCTTTAAACCGGAAAGAATTTGTCTTTTCGGTTTATTTTTTTTCTACTACGAAATTTTTTACATACCTTTATATCATTTTCAGGGCAATACGTATTGATTAAATTGAATATCAGAACTATTGTTTTGAAAAATATTATACAAAAATCACTTTTTAACGTAAAAAATCATTTAAAATAACTTAACTAAAAAAAATAACACTATGAAATTAAGTTTAGCAATTGTTGCTTTAGCTTTGGCTATTCCTACTGCCAGCTATGCACAAGACTCAACGGCAGTTTCAAATGGAGCGTATCCCAATACATTTTCTTCTGGGTCTGCCAATGTTTCCCCATTCACCAATCAATCCAAGAGATTTAACGATTGGTCAATTTCTGCCGGGGTTGGTGTTCCACTTCTTCAGTCTGCAGATTTAACGTCTATCAAAAATGGTAACGGTAAAAACCTTTTCGGATATTCTGCTTATGTAAGTATTGATAAAGCAATTACCCATGCTTTCGGAATCAATTTACAATATGACAGAGGTGAAACCAGACAAGGATGGTTCAATACCAAAGATGCAGCACCTGATGCTTCTGCAGTAGCTGGTAGAACTCAGTATGATGCCATCTCTTTATTAGGGGATGTTAACTTTTCTAATCTGTTAAGAAGAGTTGATAACCATTCTCCTTACAGATGGGCACTTCACGGTTATGCAGGTATTGGTACTATCGCTTACAGAGCTTATCAGAAAACAAGCCAGGGTCAGCAGTTAATGACTGAAATAAAACCTTTCCAATTAGGTTCATTATTCATGCAGGCTGGTGCCGGTTTGAAATTTAAAGTCAACAGAAGAATCGACATTGAAGGTAGATTGATGTATGTTGTAACCGGTGACGATGAATTCGACGGAGGCGGTGATGCGTACAGTGCTGTCAATAAACGTTCTGAGCAGGTTTCTGACAACTTCTTCAACGCAACTTTAGGTCTTTCCTTAAAATTAGGAAAACATGAGTCTCACTTAATGTGGCATGACCCGTTACAGGAAATCTATTACAAACTGGATGTACTGGCTAACAAAAACCAGGATATCGAAGTATGTAAGAAAGGAGATGCTGATAACGACGGAGTGTGTGACGATTGGGACAGACAGCTTGATACTCCTGCAGGTGCAAGAGTGGATGGTGCCGGAGTTGCTCTTGACACAGACCTTGATGGCGTAATTGACCTTTACGACAAGTGTGTAACAGTACCAGGACCTGTTGAAAACAACGGATGCCCGGTAGCTACAACAGGACCAGTAGTAGAAACAGAAACTAAACTGGAAGGAATTGAGTTTGACTTAAATTCTGACAGAATCTTACCTTCAAATACTCCAATCCTGAACAATGCTGTAAACTATATCAATTCTTCAAATGGTTCTTACAGCGTAATCGGTGCCACTGATACAAGAGGTACTGATGCATACAACCAGAAACTATCTGAAAGAAGAGCCAACAACGTTAAGAACTATCTGATCAAAAACGGGGTTCAGTCTGGTAAAATCAACGCTATCGGTAAAGGTGAAAAAGACCTTAAATACCCTGAGTGTGAACCGGCAACAAAATGTCCTGAATGGAAAAACAGAGCAAACAGAAGAGTATACTTCGAAGCTAAATAATAAACTTATTAATTTATTATATGAAAGTCACGCACTGCGTGGCTTTTTTTGTTGTCATACTTTCCTTATTTTTACAACATGATTTCTCCACAGGATTTTCAAAAACTAAAATATGATACTCTTAAGTATTTCTGGGGCTATACCGGCTTCAGGGATTCTCAGGAAGAAATCATCGATGCTGTCATCAAAGAAAAAGATACATTGGTCCTGTTACCTACAGGGGCAGGAAAATCATTATGCTATCAGCTACCGGCCTTGTTGAAAGAAGGAACCTGTCTGGTAGTCTCTCCCCTGCTGGCTCTCATGAAAGATCAGGTAAACCAGCTTAAGTTCAGAGGCATAGAAGCAGAATATCTATCTTCCGAACTTGATGAATATGATGCCGAAGATATTTATAACCGCTGCAAGGAAGGACTCACAAAATTACTTTATATTTCTCCTGAAAGATTGACCAATACTCAGTTTCTTCAGAACATACAAGATATTCAGCTCTCGTTTATAGCAGTAGATGAAGCCCACTGTATCTCAGAGTGGGGGCAGGATTTCCGTCCGAGTTATCAGAATATCAAAGGGTTCAGAAGTAATAATCCTGAAATTCCTTGTCTGGCTCTGACGGCAACCGCAACTCCCAAAGTATTGGATGAGATTAAAAACAAACTGGAGCTGAGAAATCCATCTGTTTTTCAGAAAAGTTTTAAAAGAAACAATATCAGAATTTTCACAGAAGAAGTTTCTGATAAATTCCAACGTGTTTTCGATATTTTAAAATATAATAACGACTCCGGAATTGTATATGTGAGAACCCGGAAAGAAGCGGAACAGCTGTCAGAATTTCTGAAAAAAAATCAGCTGAAAAATGTGGATTATTTCCATGCCGGACTGACCACTAAAGAGAAAAATGCAAAACAAAATCTCTGGAATAACAGCGACAATCACGTTCTGATCTCAACCAATGCTTTTGGAATGGGAATTGACAAAGACAATGTACGTTTCGTTATTCACTATTCTCCTGCTGCCTCCCTGGAAAATTATTATCAGGAGATCGGAAGATCCGGAAGAGACGGAAAAGAAAGTTTTGCGTTTATGCTCTGGAATAAACAGGAGCTATTGAATTTTGATCAGATCTTAAAAAATCAGATTCCCAACAAGGCAGAATTTCTGAAAATAATCAGTTATCTCTACTCTATTTTCCAGGTTGCAGAATTCGAGCTTCCGGAGAAAACTTTCCAGTTGAACATCAACGGTATTCAGAATTTCACAAGATTGTCGAAGGCAAAAATCAGTAATGTCCTGAATTTCCTTCATAATCAGGAAATCATCTATTATAATGACAACAAGAGTTTATCTTCGTTGGAACTGTTCATTAAGTCGGATGAAATAGATCAGCTGCCACAGAAAGATGCTTATTTTATAGAGCTTTTATTTCGTACCGTATCTGGACTTACCACTCATAAAGTGATGTTCAGTGAACAGCAGGTGAGCAATAAGATCAATGTCAGCACTCCCCTGATCAAAGAGCGTCTGAAGGAACTTCAGCAAAAAAATTATCTTGAATATATCGACGGTGCACTGTCTAGTATAAAGTTTCTGAAACCCCGTGATGAAAGAGCTGTCCATAGTGCTTACTGGAAGTTGTTTGAGCATATTCAAAGAAATAAAATCCAGAAATGGGAAGAAATGAAGTTTTATACAGAGAACAACAGTTACTGCAAAATGAAGCTCATTCTCGCTTATTTTGGAGAAAAAAACTCAAAAAACTGTGGCCACTGCTCTGTTTGTGAAAAGAATAAACAATCTATTTTCGGAAAGAATATTTCCCAGCAGATCATCAATCTGTTGGCAAAAAAACCTTCCACTATCGAAGAACTTTCTATACAGCTGAGTTATCATTCTAAAGAAAATATTCTGGAAAACCTGATCTTCCTTTTGGATTCGGGGAAAGTAAGAATGCTGAATTTCAGAACTTATATGCTTAATCATGAGTAATGAGTGATGAATGATGAATGATGAGTGATGAGTAATGGGTAATAAGAAGCAGAGCTCAACCAGGTATTGAAGCCTGATATTTTCATTCACAAGATACACTTTTCAAACACTCCTGCCCTCAAACCCTCTCACTCTCTGGCTCAGCCATCTTTCTACGTCAAATCAAAAACTTATCTTTGCATTATGAAATCATTGAAAGTTGTTTTTTTAGGGACTCCTGAGTTTTCCAAAACTTCATTGGAAGCCATTCACCAATCTCACCATCATGTAGTAGGAGTAGTAACTGTTGCTGATAAAGCCAGCGGACGGGGACAGAAAATTCATCAGTCACCGGTAAAAGTATATGCATCCGAAAATAATATTCCTGTTTTCCAACCTGAAAAATTAAGAAATCCAGAGTTTCTGGAAGAGCTCAGAAAGTTGGAAGCCGATGTTTTCGTTGTGGTCGCATTCAGAATGATGCCTAAAGTTCTTTTTGAAATGCCTGCAATGGGAACATTCAACCTTCACGCCTCTTTACTTCCGGATTACCGTGGAGCAGCTCCTATCAATTACGCAGTCATCAATGGAGAAGAAAAAACCGGAGCAACCACATTCTTTATCAATGAAAAAATTGACGAAGGAAATATCCTTCTTCAGGAAGAACTGCCCATATTACCGGACGAAAACGCAGGAAGCCTTCATGACAGACTGATGGAAATGGGTGCTAAATTGGTGGTTAAGACATTGGATGGTCTTGCAGAAAATGCAATTGAAGAAAGGCCTCAGCCACAGGTTGCTGAACCTAAAAATGCTTATAAAATATTTAAAGAAGATACCAGGATCAATTGGAATGCCCCTTCGAAAACCGTTCATCAGTTTATCCTTGGAATGTCTCCCTATCCTGCTGCTTTCACTACTTTAAAAATAGGAAATGAGGAAAAAGGACTAAAGATATTCGGCGGAAGATTTGAATTGTCAGATCATGCCCAACATTCTGCAACGCTGGAGATTTCAAAGAATGAATTTAAAATCTATACAGAAGACGGTGTCTATTATCCACAGGAACTTCAGCTGGAAGGGAAAAAAAGAATGAATGTGAAAGATTTCCTGAACGGTTTCAGAAACTTTGACGAAATCAGCTTATTAGATTAATATACCTGTCAGTTTTAACTGCAAAAGATAAAGATGAAACACTTAAGTTTTGAAAATATTTGATTTTTATCCTTTCGTGAACTCTCAAAAAAAAGGTTTAGAAAAATTCTAAACCTTTTTTTAATGGTAAACAATCATGTACAGGAAGTAAACCTGAATTGACTGTATATTATAGCTGTACCAGCTCGGTAACCTCTACATCATATCCTCCAACCTGAGGTTTGATATTTGGGTTTTGAGTAATTACTTTAAATTTATTAATTCCCAGATTCTTTAAAATCTGTGTTCCGATACCATAATCCCTGTAGTTATAGGCTAATGTAGGATGCTGCTCCTGCCCATCCTGATAGTTCAGGAACTGCTGAAGTTTTCTTAATGTATTTTCAGAGTTCGAAACATTGTTGATAAAGATGATCGCTCCTTTTCCTGCTTCATTCACCATATTGGTAACTTTTTCCAGCAGAGGTTTTTCGCCGTTATTCAGTCTTGTCAATACATCGAAATACGAATCAGAAGACTGCACTCTTACTAAGACCGGTTCATCTACCGTCCATGCTCCTTTTGTCAAAGCAAAATGGATCTGATCATTGGAAGTCTCTCTGAAAGCATAAAAATCAAACTCACCATAGTGCGTTTTCACTTTTTTCTCTTCAAGTCTTTCAACCAGATTTCCTTTTTTAAGCTGATAATGGATCAGGTCTTCAATAGAAACGATTTTCATATCGTGTTTCTGCGCGAAAGCCTGAAGATCAGGCAAACGTGACATCGTACCATCTTCATTCATGATCTCACAGATCACTCCGCCTTCTTTTAAACCAGCCAAATGGGTAAGATCAATGGCAGCTTCCGTATGTCCTGCTCTTTTCAGAACGCCTCCTTTTCTTGCACGAAGCGGGAAAATGTGGCCAGGTCTCATGAAATCTGTAGGCTTGGATTTTTCATCCATCAATGCTAAAATAGTTTTAGCTCTGTCTCCTGCAGAAATACCTGTAGAAGTTCCGTTCCCCAAAAGGTCAACAGACACGGTGAAAGCAGTTTCTTTAGGATCGCTGCTTCTGCTTACCATTACTTCAAGCCCAAGCTCATCGCATCTTTTTTCAGGAAGCGGCATACAGATCAGCCCTCTTCCGTGGAGTGCCATAAAATTGATAATTTCCGGCGTTGTCAGTTCCGCCGCACAAAGAAAATCTCCTTCGTTCTCTCTGTCTTCATCATCTACTACTATGATTATTTTCCCATTTCTAAGGTCTTCGATGGCCTCCGGAATAGTATTTAATTTAATATCAGACATCTTTACTTTTTATTTGTGCAAAGATACTCATAAAAATAAGCATCTGCCAATTAATATGAATGGTTTATTACGCTTCGGATAAAGAGTTCACAGCTTCCCTGAAAATCTCGTAAGATCTCAGTCTTTTCCGGTGATCATAAATATGTGAGTTGATCATCAGCTCATCTACATTAAATCTTTCCTGAAAATCTTTAAGTTTCTGCTCAACTTCAGCCTGATCTCCTATAAAGGTATATCTCAGCTTCTGCAAAACCATTGATTTTTCCATAGGTGACCAGATCTCATCCATATCATCTACCGGTGGGGCAAAAGGTTTTCTGTCATTTCTTACGATATTGATGAATGCCTGGAATAAAGTGGTGGAAATTTTGTGGGCCTCTTCAGAAGTATCCGCTGCCACACCGTTTACACAGGCAATAATATAAGGTTGATCAAGATATTTTGACGGTTCGAAATGCTCCCTGTAAATTTTAAAAGCCATTTCCATCTGCTCAGGAGCGAAATGTCCTGCGAAAGCATAAGGCAATCCTAATTCAGCGGCCAGCCAGGCACTATCTGTACTGGATCCTAAAATATACAGCGGAATATCCAGGCCTTCTCCCGGAATAGCCCGAACCATCGCATCTGCATTCTCTTTGGAAAAATATCTCTGAAGTTCCAGAATCTGTCTTGGGAACTGCTCATTGATGATAGCAGGATTTCTTCCCAAAGCCTGGGCCGTTAATCCATCTGTACCGGGTGCTCTTCCCAGTCCAAGGTCAATTCTGCCCGGGAACAGGGATTCCAGTGTACCGAATTGCTCTGCGATGATCAGCGAACTGTGATTCGGAAGCATAATTCCTCCGGAACCTACTCTGATGGTCTTAGTTCCGTTGGCAATGAAACCAATCAAAACTGAGGTAGCAGAACTGGCAATGCTTTCCATATTATGGTGCTCTGCCAGCCAGAATCTTTTATAGTTTAAATTTTCAGTGTGATTAGCTAATGATAAGCTGTCCTGAAAAGTATCATGAATGCTTTTATCCTGCTTCACCGGGGCAAGATCTAAAACAGAAATTTCAAAATTTTTCATATGAGATATTCATTTTTCTAAAGATGAACGAAGCCGTCTTTACCGATTTTATAATTTTAAATTGTTTTTTAAAATCAAAAACAAATTTATAACATAAAAACTGCATTAGTTACTTTTTGTAATTAATAAAAACAATGGGTTAATTCAGGGAAAAACTATTGGATAAACACTCAAAATTTCCTGAGATAAATATATAAATGTTAAATTTCTACAATAAATTTCCACAGATAAGTAAAAAACAGAGAAAGTTTTTCAAATCCAATTTCGTTATTCATTTTTCATTTATATATTTGATCATAACCACTACCATGAAAAAACTTATTCTTATACTAATCTCTATAAAGTGCTTAATCTGTTGTCATTCAAAAAATGCAGAGGAAAGTCTTTCTAAAAAGAATCCAAAATCAAAGTATTATACAAAACTGGATACGGTAGTCATTACGACGGAAACTGATGATACCATTAAATACAGCCAAAAAAAATTCAATGAATTGATAGATAATCATCCTGAATTTATTGATGATTTCCCTGAAAACCCAGACAGGCTTTATTTCTGTTTTGGCAATAATTTAGAATTTGGAAGTGAAGCGGGACAGGATTACTATTATACTTTATATTCCTATTTTTTGAAGCAGCGAAATGGGATTGATAAACATGCAGAACAGCGTAAGAAACTTATTGTCATTTTCTCAAACATCAATTCAATATTTGGCTATGTTGCGTATGGAGGGACCTATTTTGTTCATCAGCAGAACAGAATTCCTGGATACGCCGAATATTTAATTTATTTGGGTTCAACGGATAAAGAAAAAGAGAATAATAAAGATCCTTATGATATTTCAAAACAAAAAAAGCTTTATATGTAGACTTTAAGGCAAATCATTGAAGATGAAAATAAAATTGATTTTGAATCTCCGGGACAAAATAAAATTGAAAGAATAAAAAAGATGAATGCTCTTGTTGATCAAATTGACCATTTGATTACCAATTCTTATTATCTCCGGTCTGCTCAATATTTCCACTATCAATATTACCCTAATCTTTAGTTCAAAAGAGCTAATTGTCAATATTAAAATTTCTATAATAAGAGTCTCTCACAGTCATTGGCCAAACCTTTTTATTTCAACATACAACAGTAAATCCACCTCAATACGCATATGAATTATAAACTTATTAGCAGAATAAGCATTTCAGTGTGATTAATTCATTTAAAAGAGAATTATTTATTAAATTCGTATAACCAACCATTTTAAAATATTAATATGAAAACAAAACCTAGTGTATTTTTTTACTCCAAAGCATTGGCTGTAAAAGTAATGGGACTGAGCCTTATGACGGCTCTCTTATTTTCCTGTGATAAAAGCAATGACGACCTGATGACAAGCCCGGATCAGTCTTCCCGGAAGGAAGAAGTCAGAAAAGGGCAATTAAACGGACAGCCTGTTACTTATATCAAAAAAGACGGACTGAATTTTTTCCAGGGTGATATTGTTCTTTCGGATAAACAGCTGGAAGAAGGTGCAACAGCCAATAAAGGCGGTGCCAGTTTTTCAAGATGGCCTGGAGGTAAGATTTATTATACCGTTGCCGGCAATATGGGTTCCATCAACGCCAATAAAATCACCAGCGCTGTTAATGAATATAATTCCAAAACCAATACGCAATGGATTCCCCGTACCACACAGAGCAATTATGTAGAATTTATTTTCGGAAGTTCATCCGGATCAGACGGATGGGCTCATATCGGCTATCAGGGAGGTAAGCAGAACATTTCCCTGGATCAGTATATTTCTGTGGGATCAGTCATTCATGAAATGGGCCATACTGTTGGACTTTATCACGAGCATTGCCGTAAAGACAGGGATCAGTATCTCAGCATCCAATGGGGTAATATTCAGGACGGGCAGGCCTATAATTTCAATATTTACAGCTCAGGAACGGATATAGGGCCTTTTAATATCAATTCAGTAATGATGTACTGGCCTAATTCTTATTCTAAAAACGGACTGCCTACGATTAAAAGAGCGAACAACACAACCTTTACTTACAACAGAACAGGCTTCACAACAGGAGATATCAACACCATCAATGCGATGTATCCTTAAAGAAACCTCCGTATAAAAAGAAAAGAATCCGTTACGAATTCTTTTCTTTTTTATAGTTATAGTGGTTGATCAGAATTCTGATCTCATTAAATTCAAAATTACTTGGCAGCGCATTCTTCCACTCTGTTAAGGTTTCATGTGGATTTTTGTAGAATTCTGTTTCGAAAGCTTTGATCTTATCTGAGGTAATGACTCTTGAAATATCCAGCAATCCCTGCTCGGCAAATTTAGCAAGATGCCCGATGACGGTTTCTTTTACCAGACCTCTTTCCAATGCAATTTCGCCAATGGTTTTTCCCTGTTCAAACAGCTGGAACGTCAGAACCTGAGAAGGAACTTTGGCAATTTTCAAACTGACTTCCTTATCATTTTTTTCATCTAAAAGTTTTGTTTCAAGAAGATGAACGTCTTTTAAATTATTTAAATATTCCTCGATATCTTCCAGCCAGCTTTTAAATTCTTCGTTGTATTGCTTTAAACCTTTAGCTCCTTTGATCTCAGCATAAAACTCTTTCAAAGGATCGAAGATCTTATTCCTGGTTTCTGTAAAGAAAAAATTAACCGCTCCTTTTGATTTGCTTTCAATTTCCGACCATTCTTCTTTCTGCTCAATAAAGTTATTGACTTTCTGAAAGATCACCCGTTCCAGTTTTTCAAAGATTTTCCCGAGATTAACCGCTTCATGTTTTAGCTGAAGATAAAGCTGATTGGTTTTGACATGATCGAGGTTTTTGGTAACGATCGAAAGGTTATTCCAGTCTTCGACTTCTTTTAGAAACCAGAGACAGTCTACCGTACGAAGTACTTTTCTTATGCTGTAATCATATTTTTCCTGGTTCAGGATGGCTTCAACACGATCATTGGCTACTGTATCCGTATGGAAATGCAGAATCCTGTCATCTTTAAAAATAACTTCAGGAGTAATTTTTGATTTTAAAACAATTCCTTCCAATGTTCTGCAGCGGGACAAAGCCACATATACCTGACCTGCAGTAAAACTTTTTCCTGCATCAATGATCACTCTGTCAAACGTCAGACCCTGGCTTTTATGGATTGTAACCGCCCAGGCCAGTTTTATCGGGAACTGCTCAAAACTTCCCAGTACTTCTTCCTGAATGTTCTTATCTGTATCAAGAAAGTATTTTTTCTGCTCCCAGGTCTCCCTCTTTACAATAATTTCTTTTTGACTTCCGTCAAGAGCTACCCGGATTTCATTTTCATCCAGCCCTATGATTTCTCCCAGCTTCCCGTTGAAATATTTCTTTTCTCCTGAAATATCATTTCTGATAAACATGATCTGTGCTCCGATCTTCAGTTCGAGAAACTGCTCATTCGGGAACTGATTTTCTTTAAAGTCTCCTACAAGCTTCGCCTCATAAGTTTGGGCATCCACTTTGATCTCTGCTAATTTTTCCTGATTGATCTCATCTGCCATTTTATTGTGAGAGCACAGATAAACATAGGATTCTTTTCCCATATCAAAATCAGGATCGTATCTTTTATTAAGATGATCAAAATCGATATTGGCCACATCACCATCCCGAATGGCGTTCAGGATCTCAAGGAATTCTTCATCAGACTGGCGATACACTTTTGTAAGCTCAATGGTAACCACCGGAATATCTTTGATTGCATGACTATCGAAAAAGAACGGTGAGTTGTAATACATTTTCAGGATATGCTCATCCCTTACCACCGGCGGCAGCTGGTACAGGTCACCAATGAACAGCATCTGCACCCCTCCGAATCTTTGGTTATTTCTCCTGATAAACCGTAAAGAAAAATCCATCATATCCAGCACATCAGCTCTCAACATGGAAACCTCATCAATAATAATGATCTCAACTTCTCTTAAAAGCTTGAGCTTATCTTTTCTATATTTAAAATGAGGCATCAGATCGGCAATATTATTGGCCAAACTGGTATCTATCCTTTCTGTAGTAGGAAGAAAGGTTCTCAACGGAAGGCCAAACATAGAGTGAATGGTCACCCCGCCCGCATTGATCGCAGCAATTCCTGTAGGAGCTACCACAATATGCTTTTTTTTGGTCCGTTTTACAAAGTCGTTAAGAAATGTCGTTTTCCCTGTTCCGGCTTTCCCCGTCAGAAAAACGCTTCTGCTGGTGTACTCTAATAAGTCAAAAAAATGATTGTTCATCGTTGTCAAAAATACGGAAATCAATTGAATTTCTTACCTTGGCATAAGTTTTGAAAATTCTTAAAAAGAAAAAAGTCTGTCGTGAAAAAAATTTTATCATACACTTCTGTCTTAGTATTATCTACTACACTTACGTTGGTTTCCTGTAATACCTCGAAAAACCTCAACACGAATCTTCCGGTTGATATTGCAGACAGACCCATTGATGAAGACAGTCAGAAATATGATCAGGCTCAGCTGGATAAATTAAAAGCATCTATTGAATCTGAAGTGAGCGGGCTGGAATGTAAAGATGCAACCGAATGGACATTTGCTCCCATGGGAACAAAAGCCTGCGGCGGGCCTCAGCAATATATTGCCTATCCTAAAAAAATAGAAGAGACTTTTTTACCCAGAGTGAATGAATATACGGATAAAGTAAGGGTTTTTAATGAAAAATATAATATTGCATCAGACTGTATGGCTATCCTGCCTCCTACCTCTCTGAAATGTATTAAAGGAAAAATCAGGCTTATCACAGCTGACAACAAATAAAAACAAAACAAAGGTTTTATATCAAATCGAAAAAAGCTCTGTCTCAGGACAGAGCTTTTATATATTCCGATCAGTATCAATCCGTAAAAAACGGACCATTACAAAGAATAGATTATTTATTGGTTTCCAATAGCAGACTACAATTGATGATCCTTCACATTCTCTTTATACCAGGACGAGTATTTCACATAATTGTCTGCAATCCTGTTTACCTCACCTTCTAACAGCTGGGCATTGATATCTTTAATCTTTTTCGCAGGAACACCACCCCAGACTTCTCCGGATTTGATATGGGTTCCCTGAGTTACTACTGAGCCTGCTCCTACAATAGAGTTTTCTTCTACCAGGCAATCATCCATGACAATAGCTCCCATTCCGATCAGTACATTATCTTTGATCGTACATCCGTGAACAATCGCATTGTGCCCGATAGAAACATTATTCCCAATATTCAGCGGGTGTTTCTGATAAGTACAGTGCAGCATTGCATTATCCTGCACATTGACCTTATCTCCCATTCTGATATAGTGAACATCTCCTCTGATGACAGCATTATACCAAACGCTGCAATCTCTTCCCATTACTACATCTCCGATGATCGTAGCGGTTTCAGCTAAAAAAGTATTCTCTCCGATCTGTGGTATTTTCCCTAAAAGTTCTTTTACAAGTGCCATAGTTTTAATTTGAAAATTTGAAAAGCCCATTTGAGAATAATGATTACTGTCTTCTGAATTCAGGTATATAACTTCTAAATTACAGCGATAGCAAAAATCTAACTCCCAATTTTCAGCTTCTGACTTCTAATGCGTATTTTTGTATCTCAAATTTAACGAAAAAATGCGTACCGTACTTATAGAACCAACCGAAAACCCGAAAGTGATGAAATTTGTTGCAGATTACAACTTGATTCCGGGGTCTTTAGAGTTGGACAGAAACTCAGATATTTCAGAAATTCCTTTGGCACAGGAACTTTTCAACTATCCGTTTGTGGAAAGAATTTTCATTACTGCCAATTTTGTAGCAGTGGCCAAACAGGATACTATTGAATGGGAACATGTAGCAGAAAGTCTGAAAAATGTAATTGAGGATGAATTATTGGCCAACCCGAGAATTTATCTTCAGAAGAAGAAAGAAATGTATCAGATCTATGCTGAAATGACCCCGAATCCTAATGTAATGAAATTCGTTTCAAGTAAATTGCTGATGGACGGTTTTGTGGAAGTGAAATCGAAAGAAGCTGCTGAAGAGGTTCCTTTGGCACAGGCTATTTTCAAAGAATTTGATTTTGCAACGGAAATTTTCATTTCTGATAATTTCGTGGCCGTTACCAGAGACAATTCTGTAGAATGGCACCAGGTGATGATGACCGTTCGTGCCCTTATTGCCGAATATCTTCAAAACGGAGGTGAAATCTCAAAAATTGAGCCTCAGAAACATGAAAATCCGGTTGAAAAAATCATTAACAGAGAGTATACGGAGGATGAGCAGAAGATTTCTGACATTTTAAATGAATATGTAGCTCCAGCTGTAGAAAATGACGGCGGAAAGATTTCTCTTATGGAATATGATCAGGAGAATAAAACGGCAAAAATGCTTTTACAGGGTGCATGTTCAGGCTGCCCAAGCTCTACGGCCACTTTAAAGAACGGAATTGAAAATATTTTAAAGCAATTCGTTCCTGATTTGGTTGAAAGAGTGGAAGCCGTAAACGGATAAAACCAGTTGTCAGAATGCAGTCCGGAAAGAAAATTCTGGTGATCATTGGAAGTGCTACCAGAAACTCCAGCAATCAGAAACTCATGGAACAGGTATTGAAACACTATCCCGGGATTGATTTTCAGAGGTATGATGATCTTTCAGTCCTTCCGCATTTTGATACTGCATTGACGGATTCTGACATTCCGGAGGAAGTCGTTAAAATCAGAAAAGACATTGATGATTCGGCAGGGATTATATTTTCCACTCCTGAATATATCTTCAGTATCCCCGGCAGGTTGAAGAATTTGCTGGAATGGTGTGTTTCCACAACAGTTTTTTCCGAAAAACCGGTCGCTGTGATTACAGCTTCTGCCAATGGAGAGAAAGGCCATGAAGAACTGTTATTGCTTTTAACAACACTGGGAGCTCAGACTGATGATAAACATCAGCTTTTAATAAAAGGAATAAAGGGTAAACTGGAGCCTGATGGCTCGGTTGAAAGTGATACCTTTGCCAGAGTATCAGAATTAGTAACAGATTTTACAACTTCTGTTTTATAATTAAAATATAAAATATTGAATAACAAAGGAATTTTACTGGTAAATCTCGGATCGCCGAGGTCTACTGCTGTAAACGATGTAAAGGAATATCTTGATGAATTTTTGATGGATGAAAGGGTAATTGATTACCGTTGGATCTTCCGTGCACTTCTTGTTCAGGGTATTATTCTGAAAACAAGACCTGCAAAATCTGCCGAAGCTTACAAAACAGTCTGGACAGATGAAGGCTCACCACTGGTGGTCATTACAGAAAAGATTCAGAAAAAGCTTCAGAAACTGGTAGATGTTCCGGTAGAAATCGGGATGCGTTATGCACAACCCAGCATTGAAACCGGTATTCAGAAACTGGTAGACCAGGGAATTACAGAAATCGTTCTTTTCCCTTTATACCCTCAATATGCGATGAGTACGACGGAGACTGTCATTGAAAAAGCTGAGGAGGTAAGGAAAAAGAAATTCCCGCAAGTGAAGATCAATTACATCCAGCCTTTCTACAACAGGGATATTTACATCAACTGCCTGGCAGACAGCATTAAAGAAAAACTTCCTGAAAATTTCGATGCTCTTCAGTTTTCCTATCACGGAGTTCCGGAAAGACATCTTTACAAAACCGATCCTTCCAATACCTGTAAAATTGATGATGCCAACTGTATCAACAGCCAGGTGGATACCCACAATGCATATTGCTACAGACACCAATGTTATAAAACAACGGAAGCTGTGATTGCCAGGATGGGACTTCCAAAAGAAAAGACCATTGTTTCTTTCCAGTCAAGATTAGGAAAAGATAAATGGATTGAGCCTTATACGGATGAAACACTGGAAACCATTCCTAAAAAAGGAATCAAGAATCTTGCTATCGTATGTCCGGCTTTTGTTTCGGACTGTCTTGAGACCCTGGAAGAAATTTCTGAGGAAGGAAAAGAACAGTTTATGCATGGAGGCGGTGAGAATTTTCACTATATCCCTTGTCTGAACGATGAAGACCGATGGATAGATGTTGTAAAAATACTTTGCGAAGAAAAGCTGAATGATTTTTATCTCGTATAAATCGCATTCATCCAAAATATACAAAAGGCCACAAGAAATACTTGTGGCCTTTTTGAAAAAATATACTAAAAATTTGGTTTACTTTTTAATAAGGCTTCCTGCCTTTTCTCCGTTCACCATTACAATATATACCCCTGGAAGGATATTGGACGGAATCTGTATTTCCACCCTGTTCGTTCCATCAGCTATATTTACTTTTTCAGAGATTTCTCTTTTCCCTGTAAGGCTGATCAGTTCTACAGCTCCTTTTCCTGCTTTTCCTTCAAAACTTACCGTAAATCTGTCTGTTGCCGGATTTGGGCTTATGGTATAAGAGGAAGCATTATTGGCAGCTGCCACAAGTCCTGCAGAAGAAATTCCTCCGCCTACCCCTACTGCATTCCATGCATTGGTAACCTGAGTCACCTCATTACTGCCGGCTCCGTAAAGATCTGCTGCAGCCTGAAGAGAATAAGTTCTTGTATTTGCATAGGTAGAGGTAGAAGTAAGATACGTCGTCAGGGTTCTGTAGGCAATAGCTCCGGCCTTATCCAATCCTATTCCTGAAACATTATAGGCGAAACCGTTATCATTGGTTCCTGATCCTCCGGTTACCAATAAATAATACCAGAAATTCAGAACTCCGGAATTGGTGTGTACTCCGCAATAGTCATTCGTTGTCTGTCCCGGAACGGCACATCCTGTAGTGGTTGCATCTTTCCAATAGGTTCCTTTATAGGTATCCGGCTGACGGTAAGCATTAGGGTTTGACATATCTCTGATCACATAACTGAAATCTTCTCCTAATGTCCAGCTTGCCTTAGTAGGTCTTGCCCAGCGTTCTATTGTATTCCCGAAAATATCTGAAAAACCTTCATTCAAAGCTCCGGGCTCTCTCTGGTATACAAGATTAGCCGTTTTGGTAGTCAGCCCGTGAGTGATTTCGTGACCGCAGACATCAATGGCTGTCAATGGTTTTCCTCCGTTTGTGGTGGAACTGCCATCGCCATAAAGCATTCTCGATCCGTCCCAATAGGCATTGAATATATTATTTCCATAATGTACATAGGATTTTATTGCAAAATTATTGTTGTCTATACTTTTGCGCCCGAACTTTGAATAGTAATAATCCAGGGTCATTTCAGCTCCCCAATGGGCATCGGTAGCATACTGGTCTTTATTGGTATTCACATTATTCCATACATTATCTGAATCTGTAAAATCTACCGCTCCGGATAAGTTGGTACTTTTTCTCGCATTATAGGTTTCTACAGCCGTTCCTGCGTTCCTTCCTGTTTCTCTCAACCTGTAACTTCCGTTGTAAGAATCTGTAACAATATCCCTGTTTCCGCTGTATACTGTTGTTGCAGTTCCGGGTGTATTCACTTCATGAATAATGGCATCTGTCCCCAGCACATTTCCATTTTTGGCATCTACAAAAACGTATTGTCTGCTGATGGGCTTTTCTGAGTAAATGTCAAATTTATAAGCCAGTTTCAGGTCTTTTAATTTTTCATCTGAAGGATCCGAATAGTAAACCAGTTCTCCTTTGGGTGCGAAGCTGGCCTCTGCGCTATTCATTTCTTTTTTTAAAAAATCCTCTTCTTCTTTATTCTGCCATTTATAGGAGTCTGCCCCTACAAATGCCAATGCACTCTGCAGTGCTATCTTTTCAGAAATATTGGCTTTCTTTTCTGCCTTAGGACTTGTAAGGACCCAGCTTCCGGACTGTCCTACAATTTTACCGTCTCTGGTCTGTACAGCCATCATACCGTATTCTACAGGAATATCATTGATCGTCTGCTGAAAGCGGTGGGTTTCAAATCCCAGTGCGTCTTTTTCATGTCCCAGTTTAAGTCCCTGCCCCGGAGAAAGTCTTTGGGTAGCTTCATCAAATAAAACAGGACTTCCCTGAAAAGTGGGGCCGTTTTTATCAAAACGCATAAATTCTGCATGTAATCCGCTTTTTCCCGGAATTATTCTGGATGGTGTATTTTGTCCGGACATAAAAGAGCAGGCAGCAATGCTTGCCACTAAGATAAATTTTGTTTTCATAATAATACTTGTTAAATGTGAAAACGAATTTATAAACTTTTCACAATACAAAAGCACATACATTGAATAAAATTCAATTGAAAATATAAATCATTAAACAAAACACAATAATGATTTTAAAAAGAAGAGAATTAATTAATAATAATTTTATCTTTATGAATATTTTTGATTAATTTAATTAATTAAAATCACAATTTTGTGATTATTATTTTTTCACTATTCAGTGCATTATAATTTTTAAGTAAAAAAATAAAGGCTATCTCCTGAGAGACAGCCTTTATTTCTATTTTAAATGCAAATCTGTAAAATTATTCAAGATTCACCAAGAAATCAAATTAACGTTTACTGGAAACAGGTGTTCTGAATTCTCCATACCCCATCAGCCCATCATAATTTCTTCCGAAAGGAGCATAATACAGGAAGGCCTGATAAAGGTTTTCCGTCTGCCAGAAGTTTCCGTTAACTTCCCCGAAATTTAAAGGTCCGTTCCCTTCTCTGGTCACCAGAACATAGTTATAAAAACCCTGTTTCAGAAATATTCTGGCAACGTATTGCTTGGTTGCAGCATCATATTGCATCTGGTTTTCTTTGCTTGGTGTAAAGTTGTTAAACCCTCCCAGCACATAAATCTCTTTATCTACAGGATCAGATTCCAGATAAAAGTGCACCCATGAGTAATCGGCTTCTCTTTCGGCATCCCTTTCTCTTCCCAGATCATTTCTTCTGTAATACCATGCCCCGTTTACATCAGGCTGATACTGATAATTCAGCGGAAACGCCCATACCGGATGCAGATAGGTCTGGTTGACATCATCTTTTATTTCAGTAGCACGAACCATATCTGCGGCCATATTCATGTTTTTATTATCGAAATAATAAAATTCATTGTCTCCCGGAAATACCAGGTTCATCTGCTGGAAAAGCAGCTGATTTCCCAAAACAGTACTTGCCTTCTGATTGGCTATCACCATATTCGGGTTATTGTTCTGCATGACATTCAGGGTCATAGAGTTGACATTGGAGGAAATATCTCCTCCTTTCGGAGAGGCTTTCACTTCTACCCTCTGATTCAGGTTGGGATTCTTTGCATCAGCAATCCTGGAGATATTCAATCCCAGAGTGGCCATATCTTCTACCAGATAAAATCTTCTTTTGAAAAGAGGTTTATCGGCTGAATCTTTATAGACAATCAGTTCATAGTTACCTGAAATCTTCGGCTGAATCTTATCGTTCGGGAAAGTAAGTTTGTAATGGGTATACGCCTGCAGGGTATTGAAAGAATACTGAAACTGATCCAGAAGCGCATTCATACTTCCGGTTGCAAATTCTGTAAAAAACAGATTATCGTCATTCCAGTTTCTGTCATAATGCTTGATGGTGTACCTGTAGATATCACTTCTGTTGGTAAGATCGTCAAAGCTTAAAACCAGTTGTTCACCGAATTTGATGACCGGTGTTTCATCATTGGTCTGTGGGTTAAACAGCTGGATACTCTGGATATTTTGTCCATAAACCAGTCCGCCCAAAGAGAGTAAGAGTATTCGCAAAGTTTTCATTATGACGAAGATAGCGAAAAATCGTCATTTTCTTAATAATATTGTATTTTTGAAATAAAAAAATAATTCAGATATGCTTCAGATCCAAGGCTTCGTCTTCAATTTCGCCAGCGAAAATACATACATCATTTACAACGAAAATAAAAATGCATGGCTCATCGATCCGGGAAACATGAACCCGCAGGAAACGCAGGCTATTGCCAGCTTCATTACAGAAAAAGACTTAACGATCCGGAAAATACTTCTTACCCATGCCCATATTGATCACGTATTGGGACTTCAGTGGGCTGTTGACACGTTTAAGGTTCCGGTAAGCATGCATGAGGAAGACCAGGAAGTTTTGGATATGCTTCAGGCAAGCGGAGTAAGATTCGGGATGAAAGTTGATCCTGTACAAGCAGATATTGAATATGTAAAAGAAGGTGACGAACTGGAACTGGATGGAGAGAAATTCAAAATCTATCATGTTCCGGGACATTCTCCGGGAAGTGTGGTTTATCATAATGAAAACCAGAAATTCATGATCTCAGGTGATGTCCTTTTTGAAGGCAGCATCGGAAGAACAGATCTGTATAAAGGAAACTACGAGCAACTGATCGACGGGATCAAAACCAAACTATTTGTTTTAAATGATGACACTCAGGTTTTCTCCGGTCACGGAAATCCTACTTCGATTGGATTTGAAAAGCAGTATAATCCGTTTTTCAGATAATGATTGGGTTTGACTATCTGAGAGTTTGATTTAAATTTGATATACTTCCAATAATTGAAAAGACTCCCGCAGATTGAGCAGATGACGCAGATATTTTTACGAACAGATCATCTGTATCATCCATAAAAACAGAAACCGTCAGGAAAATCCTGCCGGTTTCATTGTTTATAAAGAAATAGAGTTTAAAAATCTAAAGTGATAGAGGCTCTGGCAGCTGCACCCATAATAGGTCTTGCCATTCTGATGTTCCCAACAGAAGAGGTTGATCTTGGATCTCCTTCCGTAATCCCTATCGTATTAAAGATATTGGTTCCGTCTACAGCAAAACGGATTTTCCCAAGCTGATAAGACATTCCTGCTCCAAATTCGGTGAACGAAGGCAGAATATTATCATCCGTATTTCCTTCATTCTGGAAACGCTTGCCATAGTAATTCATACTTACATAAGCTCTCCATTCTTTGGTAATATTCACGGCTGGGGAAATATTAAAATAGAACTTCGGCATTCTTCGCACTACATTTCCATCGTAATCAAAGGTGCTTCCGTCTGCGTTTCTTCCTCTGAAATCTTTGTATTTCGGATTCTGAATTGTTCCGTTAAAAGTAACTTCAAGAATATTGTTGAACAGTCTTGTATACCCTTCAATTTCTACCCCAAGATTGGTGGTATTGGCAAATTTGTTCTCAGAAGTTCCGTCTGAAAAGACATCTGTAAATGAAAGGTTTTTCAATGTGGAATAAAACGGAATCACCGCAATATCAAATGTACGGGAATAGTATTTATATCCTACTTCAAGCTGATTGGTGGATACTGGTTTGATCTGGCTCAGATCTGCCATATTGTTGTAATATGCTTCTTCGTTAGGAGACCTGAAACCACTGGAAAAACGGGCATACACTGCATTTTCTTTATTGATCTTATAATTGGTGGCTAAAGTATAGGAAACCTTATTTACATCATAATACCAATACGTGTACTGATTTCCCAAAACAGACATATTGTCATCTGCTGTTGTGGTAGCAAAGCTGTGTGTACCGTCAATGGTCAGCCCGGAATTATTAAGATTCGCCTTTGTTGTATTCACGCCATAACCTTTATAATAATCACGGCTATAGCGGATTCCGCCGTTAAAGCTCCAGTCATCTGTGATATTATAATCTAAATTCAGGTAGACATCATTCAGACTTCCCTGGATTTGTGAATTTCTGATCAGAAAAGACATACTCGTAACACCGTTATATGTTTTGGAGTAACCATTGTCTGAAGGAGTAAGAGAGGTATCTACCAGATTCAGCAATTGTGGTCTGTCTGTAGCTGTTGTTAAAATATTACTCCAGTTCCAGTATTGGGTCGATTTCCAGTTTGATTTATAAAAACCTGCGGTCACATTTCCTTTATCAAATTTATAACTGAACTGAAGGTCATTCACAAAATTATTCATCTTTTTGTCAATAGCCCAGAACCCCAGTTCCTGAACATTGGCAGGATTCACCACTGCTCCGCCGCTCACTAATGAATACTGATAATTATTTCCGGCAATACCGCTTCGTTTCGCAAAATCACCAGCGGTATACGGAGCTCCTGCAGGGAAAATCCCTGTATAATTCATATCGATATTGGTGTAACGGGTCTTATTTAAAACTGTGAAATTACTTCCCAGGTCATATTTAAACTCCCCGCCTACAACATCCACTTTCGGATGGATCCCGTTTTCCAGGTCTCTGCTGAAAAAGCCGCCTCCGGCCTGCGGAATAGTAAGCTGCCCGATTCCTCTGTAGCTGTATGTTCCGTAATTGGCATCAAACCCTGGAAATTCTTTCAGGGTATTTCCATCCTGAAGTAAAGGGATTGGGAGATAGAATGTATTTCTGTCATCCAGCTTTTTATAATACATTTTCACATAGCCTTTATCAAAGACATATTTCAGGTTCATTCTGATCTGTCCTCCGTTATTGGCTTTAAACCCTGTTTTTCTGATTCCGTCATCCGTTCTGTAAAAACCTCCGACATTGAAAAACAGCTTATCTTTTACCAAAGCTCCACCAAGATTAAGGTCTGCGCGCATAAGTCCATAAGTACTGGTTTCAAGCTTGGCAGTTCCTTTAAAATCATTAGATCCTTCCTTTGTAATAAAATTGATAAGACCGCCGGGTGAATTATTGGCATAGATTGAACCTGAGCCTCCTCTCAAAGCTTCCAGACGGCTCACGGAATTATCTACCCGGAAGAAATTATCTGCATTGGCAAACTGAAGTGCCCCATCCTCAAAAACCGGAAGACCGTCTTCCTGTACCTGTACAAATTCATAAGCCCCGGCAGAAGGAATTCCTCTTGCAAAAAGGTTATTCCCCACTTCTCCACCTGAAGTTTCCACGGCAAAACCGGGAACTCTCTGCAGCAGGGCAGCAGCACTTATCGGATTCTGTTTCTGAATTTCTTTGGCATTAAAAGTAGAAATGGCAGTACTGGATTCTATTTTTTTCTTCGGATTGGAATTTCCGGTAATGACAATCTGATCGATAGAGGATACTTTCGCAGAATCCTGCGGAGTTTCCTGGGCATAAGCATTATTAAAATATAACGTAGCTGTTGCGGCGATTAAAAAGATTGATTTTTTTTTCATAGCCTTATTTTTTATTGTTAGTTTCAGTTTTGCTGTAATTGTAAATACACTCCATTCGTCCAACCGAATCCGTCCTGATTAGGGTATTCCCCGCCGCCTGCTATTGTTTCTGTATCTAATGCATTGTATTTTTCCATCAGTTTTCCGGTGTTTATGTAGACTCTTTCCACATTGGAACACCAGTTATTTTTAATTTTTTCTGCCAGTTCATGGAACCCGTAGTTCTTCATTGCTTTGAAGCCCAGCCACTGATAAGGTGCCCATGCATTGGGAAGATCCCACTGCTGTCCTGAGTTTTTGGTAGTGGTCACCAGCCCGCCGGGATATAAAAACTTTTCGGCAAGAGCCTGTGCTACAGCTTCGGCCTGATCCTGATCTGCAATTCCGAGGAATAAAGGGTAAAGAGCAGCAATATGTTCAGACGGGGTTGTTGTGTTTTTTTTAATATGATAATCTTTGTAAATCTTCATTCTTTCATCCCAGAAGTATTTGTTGATCATCTGTCTTCGCTTTGCTGCTCTTTCAGAAAAATATTTTTCTTTTTCAAAAAGATTCTGAAGCGCCGAGGATTTTGCCAGGGTTATTTCCAGATGCCATAAAAGGCAGTTGAGGTCAACCTGTGCAAGGTTCAGCGTTTCTATCGTCTGTATATGTTCTCCGTCTGCGAACCAACGGCTGGAAAAATCCCAACCGGATTCACAGGCGCTTCTTATATTTCTGTAGAATTCATCTCCTGAAGCTTTTTCATGATCTTCGATATCGATCAGATAACTTTCAGGGCGGGGAGCATTTTCTGCATCATAATAACGGTTCAGGATATTTCCGTCTTCCGTTCTGATGACTCTTTTAACTCCTGAATTATTTTCAGGTTCTTCTTCACCATTCATCCAGAAAGCATATTCTTTTTCCAGCGTATCATGGTATTGTATATAAATGTCTTCTTTATGGGTGGTTTCAAAAAGCAGGTCGAGCATCAGCGAAAAATAAGGGGGCTGTGACCGGCTTAAAAAATGAGTTCTGCTTGCATTCGGAACAAACCCTACATTTTGAATCAGGTAAGAACAGTTTTCAACAATGTTTTCCATCATTTCTACCCTGTCTGAGGCTTTTAATCCCAACATAATAAAATAGCTGTCCCAGTAGAAAAATTCATTGAAACGCCCTCCCGGCACTACATAAGGTTTAGGCAACTTCAAGAGGGTACCTCTTTCTTCATAAGCAGTACGGGTCAGTTCATCCCAGAGCTTTTCAATATGTTCCTTGATCGGAAGATGGTCTTCTCTTTGGATGGAAATTTTTGCGCCCAGAAAATCAAAATGAGCCAGTACAAAATCTTTCAGGTCAAAACCTTCAGCATCTTTTGCCTTTTCATAGTCTTCATTGATCTTCGCAATTGGGAATAGCGGAACCGCATCGGTCATCATTTTCTGGTCTTCAAAAATCTCAGATCTCTGAACGGCATCAAAAAGATTTTGAATTTCGCTGATGTATAGCTGATTACTCATTTTTATTGTTTAGGATTAATTTTTAATTTATTCATGAACACGGCGGCCGTGATCAGTAATGAAAGCGGAATCAGGGAAAGATAAAATGCCTGCTGCCCACTGAACTCCTGGAATACAAAACCCGTAATTACTGATCCGATGGTTCCTCCAATCGCTGAAAAAACAACGATCAGCCCGGACATGGCACTGTGTAAATATTTGGGTATTGATGCCAGAATCACTGAATTGATACTTGGATAAATAGGGGCCAGCAACCCACCCATCAAAGGAAATAAATACACTACCAGGGGAGCATTCAGCCAATTTGTTTGGGTATCAATATGAATATTGTGCGTAAGTGGTAAAACAAGAAGTAAGCTTATTGCAAAACCAATGACACAGAATGAAACCACATAGATCCAGCTGAATTTCTTAGAGAAAAATCCGGATAAAAATCTTCCCAAAGCAAAAGCACCCGCCAAAACAGCCCCTGCCTGAATACTCATTGAGGTCGGAACTTTTAAAATTTCTTTATAGAAAGTAGGTGTCCAGGTCTGAAAGCTCTGCTCTACCAGTACAAATAGGAAAGCACATAGCAAAAAGCACAATACTTTTTTGTAGCTGAACAGGCTTATACTGTTTTTCAGATCGCCCAAGAGATCCGTTTTTTCACTTTTCGCTTCTTTTTCATTCAATTCAGAAAAGAATAAAAACAAAAATGATAATGATGAAAGCCCGCCAAGCAGCCAATAAACATTCAGCCAGTGAGTAGATTTCGGATTATGATCATCAATATATAAACTGAACAGAACGTTTCCTGCCAATACCCCGATCATAAAGAACCCTTCTAAAAATCCCATAAAACTGGAATGTTCCTTATCCGTTTCCGTTACCAGACCAATGGAGGTAAAAACAGATATTTTGATCAGTGCAAAGGAAACTCCTACCATTGCAAATAATAATTTAAAGAACCAGAAATCATTGGCAAACGGCATCACAAAGCACATACCGCTTACCAGCAGCAAAGCCGTCAGCATGGAATTTTTGATCCCGATCTTCGGAAGAAATGATGCCAGAATGAAAGAACATATCGCAATCGGAAGGTCCTTGAATCCTTCCAGAACACTGGCCGAAGATTTTGAAATTCCAAAATTCTGCTGTACCTGCAGGATAACTGTTCCCACAGAATTAAGGAGAATGGCAAAGACAAAATAGTTTAAAAATAAAACGGCCTTGATGTTACTGTTTTTCATTCAGGATATTTCTTGCTGGCTAAGATATAAGCATTTGTGTTCACAATAATTTAACACAGTAAATCAATATTTGAACTATATTAATATAATTAGTATTTTTAGTAATTAAATATGATTAATTAAATGAAAGTCACTTTTGAAAGAGTAATCCCTAATGATAAAAGCTCATTCCGGACGATTCACAACAATTCCCCTATTTCGGAATTCAAATGGGAGTATCATTATCATCCCGAAATTGAGCTGGTATGCGTTGTTTCCGGAAGTGGTACCCGGCATGTGGGCTATCATAAAAGTAATTATTCCAATGGTGACCTGGTGCTGATCGGTTCCAATATTCCGCATTCGGGATTTGGCCTGAATTCTATTGATCCACATGAGGAAATCGTTCTTCAGTTTAAAGAAGAAATTCTTCAGTTCCCCGAGCAGGAAGTGGAAGCCAGATCGATCAAAAATCTACTCGAACTTTCAAAATACGGGATACATTTTCATCCCAAAGTAAAAACACACATGCTTCCCAGGCTGAAACTGATGCTTGAATCGGAAGGTTATAAAAGATATCTGCTGCTGCTTGAGATCCTTTTTGAACTTTCGAAATGTGAAGATTATGAACTTTTGAATAAAGAGATCATGCCCTATACCATTATTTCGAAAAATAAAACCCGTCTTGAGAATATTTTCACTTATGTAGAACATCATTATGATAAAGAAATAGATATTGAAGAAGTTGCAAAACTGGCCAATCTGACCTTGCCTGCTTTCTGTAATTTTTTTAAAAAGGCCACACAGATCACTTTTACTGAATTTGTGAACCGCTACCGCATCAATAAAGCATGTTTACTGATGGCTCAGGACAAATCCATTTCAGAATGCAGCTACCACTGTGGTTTTAACAATGTGACCTACTTCAACAGAATGTTTAAAAAGTATACGGGAAAGACACCTTCTGAGTTTATTAAGAATTATTCTCATAATAAGGTGAATGTAGATCTGAAGGTTGAAAAAGAGACTAAAACTAAGGTAAGTTTCTGACAGATAAGCTATACTGAGACTCCTACGGAATAAAGTATATGAATAGAGCGTACTTTCATATTCATCATACCATAGGAATCCAACCTTACAAAACTACGTGTCATAAAAAAAGCCACTCCGAAAGAGCAGCTTTATACTATAATAATAAGAACCAGCAACTATACAAACAGCAACCGGCATAATTACTTACTTCCACTTAATATTACATCCCATACTTGGTCTCTGAATTTCCTCCTGCGGTTCCCCTGCCAAAAGATTTTCAAAAGCGATGATCAGGTCTTCTCCCGTTACATCTTTATTATTTCCCGGTCTTGAATCATCCATCTGCCCTCTGTAGATAAGATCCAGTTTATCATCAAAGAAATAAAAGTCCGGTGTACATGCTGCATCATATGCCTTTGCGATTGCCTGGCTTTCATCAAACAGGTAAGGAAAATCAAATCTCCTTTCGATCTGGAATTCAATCATTTTTTCAGGAGAATCAGCCGGATATTTTTCAATATCATTGGCATTGATCGCAATAAATTCAATCCCTTTATCATTATAATCTTCGTATAGCTCATTGATCTTATCGATCACATGAAGAACAAACGGACAGTGGTTGCACATGAAGATCACCAATGTTCCTTTTTCTCCTTTCAGCTCTTCCAAAGACTGAAGTTCATTCGTTTTTGACGGGTTAGGAAGCTCAAAAAACGGAGCCTTGGTTCCTAATGCCAGCATATTTGATGGAGTATTCATACCTTTTTTCTTTAGTTCACAAAGATAATTATTTCTTTTATTAATTGAAATGAGTTCTGCAAACAGGCATTTTATTTTTGTAGGATAAGGAAGATTTGAGTCCTCAAAAAATAGTTATAGTCAAATTCTATTAATGGTATTTTTTTGATCCAAACCAACTTCCAGCCCCATTCTTGCAGGTTCCTGCCTTTGAACAATTTTTCTTTAAATAGTTGCCTCGTCTGTAAAACTTACAATATCTCTTGGAAGTTATATTAAAAAGTTTGTAGTTTTGCTAACACTGTTAGTAAAAAAATATCATGGGCCTACATGAACGTCGTCAAAGAGAAAAAGAATCCATCCGTGCAAATATCCTGCAGGCGGCTTTTACTTTGGCTAAAACTGAAGGCTGGGGTTCACTTTCCATCAGGAAGATCGCTGATGCTATTGAATACAGTGCTCCGGTGGTATATGATTATTTTGAAAACAAGGAGGCTATTTTGTTTGAGATTTCTCTGGATGGCTTTCACAAGCTGCATATTGAACTCTTAAAAGCTCAGCAAAAGCATGATACCCCTGAGGAACAACTTGTTGCCATAGTGGATGCCTACTGGAACTTTGCTTTTAAGAATAAAGAATATTACCAGCTTATGTTTGGATTGGGAATGCAATGCTGCGGAAAAGGCCAGATGAAGAAGGAATTTTCTTCATTCCAGGATCTGATCTACGAATGCACTTATAACATTATCAAGAAAAACGGATCGAATACGGATAGTGCATGTCATATGTCTCATGCTTTGTTTTCAGCAGTTCACGGAATGATTTCCATTATGATGATGCGTACTGCAGATATCCCTTCAACAATGAATAAAACAACTTTGGACGAAACTGTTTCGGCTTTTGTGAAGTCTTTGTAAATTTTTTTTGAATTAAAAATTAACACCGTTAGGAAAAATAACACTGAATTAATTCAGATCATTCTAACGAACAAATTGAAAACTAAAAATATTGTTTAAGTAAAACAGATACATTCAGGGGTTAAAAGTAATCATTTTTTACTTATCAATTAACACCGTTAGCAAAATTAACACACCTTACACCTTCATTATATATTTAAATTATTAAAAACAATTTTCACTTATGGAAGCTATTGACATTATCGGACATTAAAAATTCTGTAATTTTTTTTGAACAAATCATTAACACTGTTAGGAAAAAAAACAGCATTTATCACAAGAACTTTACTTACAATCTAACACTTCATTAAAAAAATTAAACCAAAATGAAAATACCTGGAAAAACAAGATTAATTGTACTTATTTCAAGTATCATTCTTTTACAGAGCTGCACCAAAGCCGCAGAAGGATCCAATGCCGCACCACCGGCTCCAGAGCTTCCGGTTTATACCGTTATCACCTCCCCCGCAACTACCTATCAGGAATTCCCCACTGCTTTAGAAGGGAAAAACAACGTTGAAATCAGATCCCAGGTAGATGGTTACCTGGACAGAATATATGTAGAGGAAGGAGCTTATGTAAGAGCCGGACAGCCGTTATTTAAAATAGACTCCAGAAGCTATGGCGAACAGATGAATATGGCACAGGCCAACCTGCAGGCAGCCAACGCCAATATACAGAAAGCAAGAGTGGAGGTAGACAGACTTCAGCCTCTGGTAGCCGCTAAAGTAGTCTCTGATGTACAGCTGAAAACAGCGAAAGCCAATTACGAAGCAACCGTTGCAGCCGCAGCGCAGGCCAGAGCATCTGTAGGAAGCGCCAGAATCAATGTAGGATTTACTACCATTACAGCTCCGGTAAGCGGATATATTGGAAGAATTCCTTACAAAAAAGGAAGCCTGATCTCCAGAACAGATCCCAATCCGTTGACGCTATTATCCGACATCAGTGAGATCTATGCTTATTTCTCTCTGAGTGAGCTTGATTTCATTGCATTTCAGAATAAATATCCGGGTGCTACTTTAGAAGAAAAACTGAAAAATATGCCTATGGTAGATCTGGTGATTGCCGACAACAGCACATATCCTGAAAAAGGAAAACTGAGTATTGTAGACGGACAGTTTGATAAAACCACCGGAGCCATCAGTGTACGTGCAGTATTCCCTAATGCAAGCGGAACCCTGAGAACCGGAAACACAGGAAGAGTACGTATGCCTCAGCTGATTTCCAATGCAGTGGTCATCCCACAGGAATCTACTTTCGAAATTCAGGATAAAACCTATGTATACATCATGGATAAGAACAAAAAAGTAACCGGAAGACCTATTAAAATCTCAGGAAAAACAGACAGCTATTACTTCATTTCCGAAGGGCTTTCTCCGGGAGAAAAAATTGTATTCACAGGGATTGGAAACTTAAAGGACGGTGCCTCTATCAACCCGAAGAATATTTCTTCCGACAGCTTGCTGAGAGCTAAACCTTTGTAATTCTTTTTGAATACAGAAGACTTAAAAAAATAAACTTCTTATGTTAAAACAATTTATAGAACGACCGGTCCTTTCAACGGTCATCTCCATCATACTTTTATTATTGGGAGCTTTATCTCTCTTTAATTTACCGATTGCCCTCTTCCCGGATATTGCCCCGCCCAGTGTACAGGTAACGGCTTTCTATCCGGGAGCCAATGCTGAAGTGGTGGCCCGTTCGGTGGCAACGCCTATTGAAGAAGCAGTGAACGGGGTTGAGAATATGACCTACATGACCTCTAACTCCAGTAATGACGGTACCATGACCCTGAGTGTTTTCTTCAAACAGGGAGCTGATCCGGATAATGCTGCGGTCAACGTTCAGAACCGTGTATCCAAAGCCATGAGCCAGCTTCCCCAGGAAGTAGTGCAGGCCGGAATCTCTACGCAGAAAGTACAGAACAGTATGATCATGTTCATGGGACTGACCAGTGAAGATGCCAAACAATATGATGAGTTATTCCTTCAAAATTACCTGAAGATCAACGTTATCCCGCAGATTCAGCGTATTCCGGGGGTGGCTCAGGCCCAGGTATTCGGAACAAGGGATTATTCCATGAGGATCTGGCTGAAACCGGATCGTCTGGCCGGCAACAATCTTTCTCCACAGGAAGTTCTGGGAGCCATCAAAGACCACAATCTTGAAGCAGCGCCGGGTCGTCTTGGCCAGGGAAGTAAGGAAACTTACGAATATATCCTTAAATACAAAGGTAAACTGAATAAGGATGAAGATTATGAAAATATTGCGATCAAAGCAAACAGTGACGGCTCTTTCCTAAGGTTAAGAGATGTAGCAAGGGTAGAATTCGGTTCTTATACTTATACTGCGACAAACAGAGTAGACGGAAAACCGGTTGCGGGATTTGCCATCTTACAAACAGCAGGATCCAATGCCAATGAAATCCTGACTGAAATTGAGAAACAGGTTGAAGTAATGGAAACCACTCTTCCAAAAGGAGTAAAACCCATTATCATGTATAACTCGAAAGACTTTCTGGATGCTTCGATCCATCAGGTAGTGGAAACACTTGTTATTGCTTTTATTCTTGTATTTATTGTTGTTTATATTTTCCTTCAGGATTTCAGATCAACATTAATTCCGGCCATTGCAGTACCGGTAGCCATCATCGGAACGTTCTTCTTCCTGCAGTTGTTTGGTTTCAGTATCAATATGCTTACACTGTTTGCATTGGTTCTGGCCATTGGTATTGTAGTGGATGACGCCATTGTTGTGGTAGAGGCCGTCCATTCAAAAATGGAACAGACGGGAATGCCTGTAGAACATGCCACGATGAATTCCATGAGTGAAATTTCAGGTGCTATTATTTCCATTACACTGGTAATGTGTGCCGTATTTATTCCGGTTGGTTTCATGCAGGGGCCTGCAGGGGTTTTCTACAGACAGTTTGCCTTTACATTAGCTATTGCGATTTTAATCTCAGCAGTGAATGCATTAACATTAAGTCCTGCCTTATGTGCTATGTTCCTGAATGATCCTCAGGGGGAACACGGTGAACACGGTCAAAAGAAAGGTTTTGGAGCAAGATTTTTCAATGCCTTCAATGCGAGCTTCAACAGCATGACCAGAAAATATATCTACAGCCTTAAATTTTTAATTAAAAACAAATGGGTAGCGATAGGAGGTCTTGTTGTCATTACAGCAGCCAGTGTCTTCCTGATCAAAAAAGCTCCGTCAGGATTTATACCTACTGAGGACCAGGGATTTGTATTGTACGCCGTGAATACTCCTCCGGGAAGTTCACTGGAAAGAACCCACAGGGCTACGGAACAGATCGATAAGATCATCAACGGAGAAAAAGCAACCAATCACCTTTGGGTGGCAGACGGGATGAACTTTATCAGTAATGCCAACGCATCTCCTTATTCTGCAGGGTTTATTAAACTTAAAGATTACGACAAACGTGGAGAAATGAAGGACCCTGATCAGATTGCAGCAACCCTGACAGGGAAAGTAAGCCAGGTAAAAGATGCCAATGCATTCTTCTTCAACTTCCCTACGGTACAAGGTTTCGGTAACGTCTCCGGGTTTGAATTCATGCTGCAGGATAAAACGAACGGGTCTTTTGAACAGCTGGGAACAACCACTCAGCAATTCATTGGAGAACTGATGAAACGTCCCGAGATAGCTTTTGCTTTCACCACTTATGCTGCAGGAAATCCGCAATATACGATTGATGTGGATACGGATAAAGCGAATCAATTGGGCGTTTCCGTTACAGAGCTTATGCAGACTATGCAGATCTATTTCGGAAGTAGTTTTGTATCGGACTTCAACAGATTCGGAAAATATTACAGGGTAATGGCCCAGGCTGATATTCCTTACCGTACGGATGTAAACTCTTTAGAAGGAATTTATGTAAAAAACAAATCCGGAGAAATGGTTCCTGCTAAAACATTGGTAACCCTGAAAAGATCTTTCGGTCCTGAAACAGTGACAAGAAATAACCTTTTCAATGCCGTAACGATTAACGGAACTCCAAAACCCGGATACAGTACAGGAGATGCTATTAAAGCTGTAGAAGAAGTAGCCCAGCAATCCCTTCCGAGAGGATATGGATATGAATGGACCGGGATTACCCGTGAAGAGATCAAAACCAGCGGGCAGACTGCATTTATTTTCTTCCTGAGTATTCTGTTTGTATACTTCCTTCTGGCTGCTCAATATGAAAGTTATATCCTTCCGTTTGCCATTATTCTTACAATTCCTACAGGAATTTTCGGAGTATTTGCCTTTACGGGATTAGCCGGAATCGATAACAATATTTACGTTCAGGTAGGATTGATCATGCTTGTCGGGCTATTGGCGAAGAATGCCATCCTGATTGTTGAATTTGCCGTACAGAGAAGAAAGGCAGGAAAAACATTGATTGAATCTGCCCTTCAGGCATCAAGATTACGTTTAAGACCGATCTTAATGACCTCTTTTGCCTTCATCGTGGGAATGCTTCCGCTGGTATGGACTCAGGGTGCTTCTTCAAAAGGAAACCACTCTATCGGTTACAGTACTGTAGGAGGAATGCTGACAGGAGTTGTATTCGGAATCTTTATTATTCCTGTGATGTACGTAGTCTTCCAGTACCTGCATGAAAAAATGCCGAGCAGAAAAAAGAAAAGACTTCTAAAAAAACAGATGGAAGAAGAACTTTTAGCTGCTACACACTAATAAAAAATGAATTACAAAAACTTAGAGAAAATTTTAAGATCAAAGGATCAATTATTCACTGTCCTTTTCTTAATGGTTCAAAAAGCTAACTATTTTCTCCTACTAAAGATAATTTTTGTATCAACAGAACCTCTCTAAGTTTTGTATTCAGTTCAAAAGTTTAAAAACTATGAAAAGAGTAAAAAATATTATTTTAACATTTGCGATAGCCATAGGTTCTGTTTCGTGCGTGTCAAAACTGGCTTACACAGAACCGGACCTTCCGCTTCCTGAAAAGTTTCAGTATACGGCAACTGCTGACACAGCCAGTATTGCCAACCTGGAGTGGAAACAGTTTTTCAACGACCCTATTCTGCAGGAACTGATTGAAAAAGGAATTAAAAATAATTATGATCTTCAGATTGCCTTAAAGCAGGTAGCCGCTTCACAGGAAAAACTGAAACAGGCAAAATATATGCAATATCCGGATGTTGGGTTCGGAGTAAGCGGACAGATTTCAAAACCTTCCAAAAACAGCATGAACGGACAAAGCTTAAATTTATTTTTAGGATCAAGCCATGTTGAAGATTATAATGCAGCCTTCAACCTTTCATGGGAAGCAGATATCTGGGGAAAAATCAAAAACCAGCAGGAAGTTGCAAGAATGCAGTATCTTCAGACTTATGAAGGCTCGAAAGCTGTTCAGACTCAGGTGGTAGCAGCTATTGCGCAGGGATATTACAACCTGCTGATGCTTGACAAACAACTGGCTATTGCAAAATCCAATCTGGAACTGACCAGCAATACCCTGTTAATGACTCAAAAAATGTGGGAAAGCGGTGATAACACTTCTTTGGGAGTACAACAGGCAGCAGCACAGAAGCAAGCAACGGAACTTCTGATTGCCCAGCTTGAACAGAATATTGCGATCCAGGAAAATGCATTGAGTATTCTGGTAGGCGAACTTCCTAATAAAGTAAACAGAACGATTGAAATGTCTGATACTTCTCTTCCTCAGACTATCACGGCAGGACTTCCGGCAGCTATGGTAAGCCGCAGACCGGATGTCCGTCAGCAGGAACTGGCTTTGCTGGAATCCAATGCGATGGTGGGAATTGCCCAGGCCAGCATGTATCCTTCATTAAAGATTACAGCCAATGGTGGGGTCAACTCATTTAAATTTGATAACTGGTTTCAGATTCCTGCCTCACTGTTCGGATCAGTTCTGGGAGGACTTACGCAACCGATCTTCCAGAAAAGACAGTTGAAAACTGATTTCGAAGTAGCTAAAATTCAAAGAGAGAAAAATGTACTGGCATTCCGTCAGTCTGTACTGAACGCTGTAGGTGAAGTTTCCGATGCGCTGGTTTCCAATGAAAATTTAAAAATTCAGGAGCAAAAGGCCACAGAACAATCTACTACCCTTAAAGACGGAATAAAAAGTGCGCAGCTTCTTTACAAAGGAGGTTCAGCCAATTACCTGGAAGTGATTACAGCACAGGGGAATTCATTACAGGCAGAACTCAATCTTGCTTCCATCAAAAGACAGAGATTAAGCAGCATTGTAGATTTATACAGAGCGCTGGGCGGCGGTTGGAAGTAGTAAATTTAATTATATTGTTTGAGGTGCGGTTCTTTTCAGAGCCGCATTTTTGTATTGTTTCTGTTTATTACAATATGAATTTAAACTTAGATTCCCACGGAATGACATAGTGTATGGATAAACTAAGCATCCCAGTTTGTCATTCCGTAGGAATCTATATTTTCAATGTTTAAAGTGTTTAATAATATAAAAATATTTACTTTTCAAACTCCTCCGCAATCCATTGCAGCAAATCTTCAAAGTCTTTTTCAGAATACCCTAATGGTAAATAATGAATATCATCCGCTTTCCTGTACCAGGTCAGCTGACGTTTCGCATATCTGCGGCTATTTTTTTTGATTTCTGAAACGGCAAAATCAAGATCCCATTCTCCATCAAAATATTTGAATAGCTCAGCATATCCAACCGTGTTTAAAGCGGCAAGCCCTTTGAATTTTTCCAATCCCCTCACCTCATCCAGCAGCCCTTTCTCCATCATGATATCTACTCTGCGGTTGATTCTGTCATACAACTCTTCTCTCGGAGCATCTATTCCTATCCTGATTACGTTGAAATCCCTGGAGTCCTGTGAAACGGCAATCTGTTCCGAATATTTTTTATCCGTTTGCCAGATAACATCTATCGCACGCAGAAGCCTTCTGTGATTGTGAATATCCACTATACTGAAATAATCCGGATCGAGCTCCTTCAAAATATTCTGAAGCTTTTCAATACCTTCCTCATCCATTATTTTCTGAAGTTTCTCCTGGTTTCCGGCATTGGCTTCAGGAAGATCATTCAAACCTTCAATCACGGCTTTTTCATACATCATGCTTCCACCAACCAGGATAACGGTATCATGGGTTTTAAAAAGTTCACTGAGTTTTTGTAAGGCATCTTCTTCATATTGCCCTATGGAATAATAGTCTTCCACAGAAAGATTTCCGATAAAATGATGAGGTGCGGCCGCCAGCTCTTCCTCGGAGGGTGCTGCTGTTCCGATTTTCATTTCTTTAAAAAACTGTCTGGAATCACAGGAAACAATCTCCGTATTGAAATGCCGGGCAAGATCAATGGCCAGTTTTGTTTTACCAATTCCGGTGGGACCTACTACAGAAATCAAATTTTTCTTTTTCACTGCGCTAATTTACAAAAATGAGTTTTAATTTACCGGCGGATGTAAGTCTGAGGCCGGAGATATCATTTATATTCACAGCAATCTTCCTGCTTTCTGTCTCCATCTTACAGCTATTCAACATTAACCAAAATATAGACTTAAATGTATATCTTTGTAGAACAATAAAAAACTATGATTTTATCAATGACTGGCTTCGGTAGAGCCGAAGGTGTTTTTGAAGGAAAAAAAATAACAATAGATATTAAATCTCTGAACAGCAAAAGCTTTGATTTGAATATCAAAATTCCTTTACGTTATAAAGAGAAAGAATTTGAGATCAGAAAAATTCTTAATGATAGAATTATCCGTGGAAAAGTAGACTGCTACGTCAATTTAGAGAATCTTGAAGAATCTAATGATGTAAAAATCAATAAAAGCTTAATTGATTCTTATATCAATGAACTTAAAAACATTGCTTCAGACGGTCCCGATTTCGAATACCTTAAAATGGCGGTAAGACTTCCTGATGCGATCAGCTCAAGACCTGATGAACTGACTGATGGTGAATGGGAAGCATTGGCTAAGATCGTCAATGCCGCTGTAGACCGTTTCGAAGAATTCAGAAAAACCGAAGGCAATATTCTGCATGAAGAACTGAACAGGAACATTGAAAATATTGAAAAATATCTTGGTGAAGTGATTCCTTTTGAAGAAGAAAGAATTGTAAGCGTAAAAGAAAGGTATCAAAAGGCTCTGAAAGAATTTGAAAACGTAGATGAAACCCGTTTCTACCAGGAAATGGCCTATTTCACTGAGAAGCTTGACATTTCAGAAGAAAAGGTAAGGCTTACCCAGCATTTGAAATATTATAAAGATGTAATGGATAATGAATCTTTCAACGGAAAAAAACTGGGCTTCATTTCTCAGGAGATCGGAAGAGAGATCAATACATTAGGTTCAAAAGCCAACCATGCAGCGATCCAGAAACTGGTCGTGATGATGAAGGATGATCTGGAAAAAATAAAAGAGCAAACGTTAAACGTATTATAAGTTACAGGATTAGGGATGCGAGGTAATTCCGGATGCAAAGACTGCAGAATTACAGCCTGAAACTCACAATCCTGAAACCCGAACCAAAAAAAATGGATAAAGTAATTATATTTTCAGCACCATCAGGGAGCGGAAAAACTACATTGGTAAAACATTCTCTGGAAACATTTCCTGAGCTGAAATTTTCGATTTCCTGTACAACGAGGCAACCGAGAGGAAGTGAAGTGCATGCCGTGGACTATCATTTCCTAACGCCCGATGAATTCAGACAAAAGATTTCAGAAGATGCCTTTGTAGAATTTGAAGAAGTGTATACTGATAAATATTACGGTACTTTAAAATCTGAAGTGGAAAAGATCTGGAATCAGGGAAAAGTTGTTATTTTTGATGTGGATGTAAAAGGTGGGATTTCACTGAAAAAATATTTCGGAGAAAAAGCATTGTCTATTTTTATAGAACCCCCTTCCATTGAAGAATTGGAACGGAGATTGATCTCCAGAAACACAGATGATGCAGAAACCATCAAAACCCGTGTAGCAAAGGCAGAAGAAGAAATGTCCTATGCCGGCGAGTTTGACAGGATCGTTATCAATACCGATCTTGATGTAGCAAAAAAAGAAATAGAAAGTTTAATAAAAAGTTTTATCAGTAATTAATGGCTGGAAAATGGAAGCCAGAAGATGGAAGTAATCAAATACTCTCAAAATCTAACTTCTGATTTCTAACCTCTAACTTCTGATCATAAAAAATTGAGGTTGATATGAGTACCGAAACATTAGAAAAAGCTAAATCTGCAATTCCTGTAAAAGGTTTTCTGGATATAAAAGATATTGCCATTCCTCAGGGAGAAGAACTGGTAAAAGCTATTCTTAAGCTTAAAGAAGAAAAGAATGCTGTCATTCTTGCTCACTATTACCAGCCGGGAGAAATTCAGGATATCGCTGATTTCCTTGGAGATTCTTTACAGCTGGCAAGACAGGCTAAAGAAACAAATGCTGACATGATCGTATTCTGTGGAGTACACTTCATGGCTGAAGCTGCCAAAATCCTGAACCCAACTAAAAAAGTAGTTCTTCCGGATACTATGGCAGGCTGCTCTCTGGCAGACGGATGTTCCGGAGAAGGACTGAGAAAGATGCGTGAACAGCACCCCAATGCCCTGATCGCCACTTACATCAACTGTAATGCAGAAACCAAAGCCGAAAGTGATATCATCGTCACCAGCTCAAATGCTGAAACAGTAATTGAAGCCCTTCCAAAAGACAGACCTATCATTTTTGCACCGGATAAAAACCTTGGAAGATATCTTTCTAAGAAAACCGGCCGTGATATGATCCTTTGGGATGGCAGCTGTGTAGTGCATGAGGCATTCTCTATGGAAAGAATTGCAAAACAACTGGCAGACAACCCGGATGCAAAACTGATTGCGCACCCTGAAAGTGAAGAGGCTGTTCTTAAGCTGGCCCACTTCATAGGTTCTACTTCTGCCCTGTTGAATTATGTAGAGAAAGACGACTGCCAGAAATTCATCATCGCTACAGAAGAAGGTATTCTGCACGAAATGAGAAAACGTGCTCCTCATAAAGAATTAATTCCTGCCCTTGTTTTTGATGAAAGCTGCAACTGTTCAGAATGTTTCTACATGAAACGCAACACCATGGAGAAACTGTACTTATGTATGAAGTATGAACTTCCTGAGATTCTCATCGACGAAGAATTAAGATTAAAAGCATTGAAACCTATTGAGGCCATGCTTGATCTTTCAAAAAGCATAAAATAAAACGAAGCGGCTGCCTCAGAAAGGCAGCAGCTTTATTTTTGTTGAGGTCATAATCTTTTTTTAAGACACTCCCCCATCCATACATTCTATACTTACGATAACGCACATTTTGCAGCGTAAAGGAAGCATATGATAGGCATCACACGGAGCATCATTAGGACCGTTTCCATAAGTTGTATTTCTTGGACATCCTGTACAGTTGGCCCCTGCAGCTCCCTGTAATTCGCCCAGTTGCTGCCTGCTCAGTTTCTTTAAATTTTTCATAGCCGTTTTTAATTTATCCGTTAATATCGACCTTTAATTTTTTAGTTATAAAAGTCAGAATAATCAGGGCCATAGCAATCTGCACTTACATCTACACAGTTTCTGCAGTTAGCCGGTAAACTCCAGTAGTTCCAGCAGTTATGGGTATATTCAGGTCCGTCCCCATAGTTTCCTGTTGTTGGGCATCCTGCGCATCCTGCCATTCCTTTACCTTTAATATCTTTTAATTTTGTTCTTGATAATTTTCTCATATTGTTAAGTTTATTTGATTTATTTTAATACATATTACAGCATCGGAGCATAGCAGGTTCCTCCCGGCTTCAGCCAGCAGCCCCATCCGCCTTGACGGAAGCATACAAACTGTTCACCGCCACAGGCTTCAATCTGGATAGCAGTAAAGCCGCCACTGATACTTTTCTTTTCCTCCCTTGATAATTTTTTAATGACTGTTTTCATGATTTATTGATTTTAAGTTGATAATGGATTTAATTTTCTATTACTTTTCCTTAACGGGGGTCAAAGCATTCATAGCTTACCAAAACCCTCATTTTGCAGCACTCAGGTAAAGCATAATAATCGGCGCATGATCTCGGCTGATCCGGTCCGTAAGGTCCGGCAGGACAATATTCAAAACAGTCGTTGATATCATGACCACCATTAATTGATTTTAAATTCTCTCTGTTTAATTTCTTTGATTTTTTCATAATGTTTTGATTTAGTTTGTTTTATAAATATAATAAAAACATTGTACTGTAAGCAAAAATTAATCACAATCGGTAGAAATAATAGAAAAGCACCGTAAAATATCGCTTTCTGATATTGAGTCTCAGGTCCTGAATCAATCTTGATCAATCTTTCTAACCTTCAAGAACCATACAGCTCCCCGGAACAGACGGATCATAAGGATAAAGATAAAAACAGACTTTACGTCCTCTTAAATCTGTGCATATTGCACAACCTTTCGGCCCGCAGTCAAGATCAACAGCACAGCTGTCCATTGTACCCCCAATAATAGCTCTTAAACTTTCTCTGTTTAATTTTTTTGAATTTTTCATAATGATTTGATTTAGTTTGCCTTATAAATATAACAAAACATTTTGTGGTATGCAAAAAATTAATCACAACCATAAGATTTAACAATAAAGGATTGTAAAAATGTTTTTAATTAGGTAAGGGAGTGCTACAATTTTCACGACTGAATTTAAAACAGAATCGTCCCGATTATTCGATATGAAACATGATGCAAAAGAATTCATCAATAATTGCTTTTAACTTATATTATTGGAAAACAAAACACCCTTTTAACACAGGTAATTGATTTTTAATGATTTAATTTTTGAAGAAAACGTGCCTGTTTCAAAAAAATTTGTACATTTGTTCCGTTACAATGAGTTTATTTAGAAACATATCTGATATTTCTATCCTGAAATCACCTATTTCAGGAGTATCTTCTGTTTCTACATTCACAACAACTACAACAACTACCCCATAACGGGGTAAATTTTCACATATTATTTCCGGTACCCTGTACTCTTTTTTTGAAGAGTAACTATTTCACTTTTACCTAACCCTAAATAAATAATTGATGAAAATCTTAAAATTCGGCGGAACATCTGTCGCCAATGCTCAAAATATTATTCTTGTAGAAAAGATTATAAAAAAAGAATCACTGAAAGACAGGATTGTTGTAATTGTATCTGCACTTCACGGCGTTACCGATCAACTGATCAAAGGGGCAGAATCTGCTTCTGCGAAAGATGAAACTTATCTTCAGATCATCAAAGCCCTCGAAGAAAAACATATTAATCTCGTAAAAGAACTGATCCCCGTGTTGGCACAAAGTTCATGGTTAAGCTTTGTTAAAAAACATTTCAATGATATTGAAGACATCTGCAATGGTATTTTTGTGCTGGGTGAACTGACAGATAAAATAAAAGACAGAATTACTTCCTATGGCGAATTTCTTTCTTCCAGCATTATCGCAGCAAGACTTCAGCATGAAGAGCTGGACTGTTTATGGATGAACTCTGCAGAACTTATCAAAACAGACAGCAATTTTACAAATGCCAAAGTAGATTTCGCCATCACCGAAAATAATCTAAAAATCTATCTCAACGAACATCAGAACGCTGTCATTATCGGACCGGGATTCGTTGCCAGTGATCAGAAAAATAGCCCGACAACATTGGGAAGAGGCGGTTCTGATTACACAGCCTCTATCATTGCGGCAGCTATTGATGCAAAAGAATTACAGATCTGGACAGATGTAAGCGGTATGATGACTGCTGATCCCCGTCTGGCAACCAATGCCAAACCCATTGCAGAGATCTCTTATCATGAAGCGATGGAACTTTCTCATTTTGGAGCCAAAGTACTCTATCCGCCATCCATTCAGCCTGTAATGATCAGAAACATTGATCTTTTTATAAAAAATACATTTGCTCCTGAAGCACCGGGAACGTTGATTTCTCATCATCCTAAAGTGTCAGAAAGTGAAAAACAGCAGGTAGCAGTAGGAGTTTCCAATATGAGCCGTATTGCCCTCCTTACTTTAGAAGGCAGCGGAATGGTAGGTATTCCGGGAATTTCCGCAAAGTTATTCCATTGTCTCAGCCAGGAAAAAATCAATGTCATTCTTATCACACAAGGATCTTCCGAACATTCTATAACAATTGCCATTCATGAAAAAGATATTTTCCAGGCAGAAAATGCTATCAATTCGGCATTCGCTGATGATATCAATATGAAAAGAGTGTATGCTGTAAAAATTGAAACCGGACTCTCTATTGTAGCACTGGTAGGAGAAAATATGAAAAGCAGAAGCGGTGTAAGCGCCAGAATGTTCAGCTGCCTCGGAAATAACGGCATCAATATAAGAGCCATAGCACAGGGCTCGTCCGAAAGGAATATCAGTATTGTCATTACAGAAAAGGACAGTAAAAAAGCGGTGAATGTACTTCATGAAGAATTCTTTGAGTCGGAAATAAAGCAAATCCATCTTTACATCTGCGGAATCGGAAATGTAGGTTCAAAGCTGATCCAGCAGATTTATGATCAGAATGCTTATCTGCAGGAAAACTTTTCAATCAATCTTAGAATTGCGGGGATCTCCAACAGCCGTAATATGCTGTTTTCAGATCAGGGGATTTCTTACGAAAACTACCTCAGCTGGAATGATCAGAGTACAAAAGCCTCTGTTCAGGATTTTGCCGGGGAGATCATATCTCGGAACTTAAGAAACTCCGTATTTGTTGACGTCACAGCAAGCCCCGAAGTCCCGAAGGTCTATCAAAGCTTATTGGAAAGAAGCATCAATATCGTAGCCTGCAATAAAATAGCGGCTTCATCAGATTTTGAAGTGTATAAAGCACTCAAAAATACCGCCAGAAACCACAACTGCAGTTTCTATTTTGAGACCAATGTAGGAGCAGGACTTCCGGTTATAGGAACCATCAGTGATCTGATCAAAAGTGGTGACAAAATCAACTCGATTCAGGCAGTGCTGAGCGGAACGTTAAACTTTGTCTTCAACCATTATGACGGCAGCAGAACATTCTCTGAAGTAGTGGCACAGGCGCAGAAAGAAGGATATACAGAACCGGATCCAAGGCTTGATCTTTCCGGGACTGATGTGGCCAGAAAGATCCTGATCCTTGCCCGTGAAGCAGGATATCCTCTGGAGTTTAAAGATATTGAGAATATCGGTTTTCTGCCGGAAGAATGCATGCAGGGAGATGTAGATGATTTTTATGAAAAGCTGACACAGTATGAGGATCATTTTAAAAACCTTTTTAATAATGCCAAACAGGAAGGCAAAATATTAAAATATACGGCAGAGTTCAAAGAGGGAAAGGCAAAAGTAGGATTACAGCATGTAGCCCCTGACAGTGATCTCTACCATCTTTACGGCAAAGACAATATCGTCATTTTTAAAACCATTAGGTATTCTGAACAGCCATTAGTGGTAAAAGGAGCAGGAGCGGGAGCTGAAGTAACCGCCAGTGGAGTTTTTGCAGATATTATCCGTTCAATTTAAAAAATACAGTATATGAAAAAAGTAAAATTAAAAGTACCCGCCACTGTAGCTAACCTGGTGTGTGGATTTGACATTCTGGGAATGGCTGTACATAATCCTTATGATGAAATGGAATTTAAATTACTGGATACTCCTGAGATCATCATCAAGCATCAGGATGCATTCGGGCTTCCTGAAAAAGCTTCGGAAAATGTTGCAGGGATTGTCCTGCTAAAGATTCAGGAACACCTTAACCTGTCCCATGGTTTTGAAGTAATAATCCGGAAACATATAAAACCCGGGAGCGGGCTCGGCTCCAGTGCGGCAAGTGCCGCAGGAGCCGCCTTTGGGGCCAATCTTTTATTAAAAAACATTCTATCAAAAGACGAAATGGTTCATTTTGCCATGTTTGGAGAAGAACTTGCTTCCGGAGTCCGTCATGCAGATAATATTGCTCCATGCCTTTACGGAGGAATCACCTTGGTAAAATCTGCTGATCCTGTTGATATCATCCCCTTGAATGCTCCCCAACTATTCGTAGCTGCCGTGCATCCTCAGGTTGAAGTGAAAACTTCAGATTCCAGACAGATCTTGAAGAAAAATATTTCTTTGAAAAGCGCTGTGGAGCAGTGGGGAAATATTGCCGGACTGATAGCCGGAATTCAGAAAAATGATTTTTCACTGATAGGAAGAAGCCTTCATGATGTCATCATAGAACCTGTCCGCAGCATTCTGATTCCGAAGTTTGACGAAATCAAACTGAAAAGCCTTGAAATGGGAGCTTTAGGAGGAGGAATATCAGGATCCGGCCCTTCAGTATTCATGCTTACCGAACAAAAAGAAACTGCGGAAAAAATTTCACAGATGATGAAATCTGTCTATGACAGCACAGGCATTGAAAGCTTTGTCTATGTTTCTAAAATAAACCCTTCGGGAATTCAGATTGTCGAAGAAGCTTACCCATAACCTTTACCAATACAACAGAAAATGATATACTATAATTTAAAAGATCATCAGGAAAAAATTGATTTCAAAAATGCAACAATAAAAGGACAGGGAAATGAAAAAGGACTTTTCTTCCCGGAAAGGATTCCTCAGTTTGAAGAGGAATTTATTCACAATCTTCATCGCTATACCCACGAAGAAATTGCATACCGGTGTATGAAAGATTTTGTGGGTGATGAGATCCCTTCGGAAATTTTGCAGGAAATTGTTGCAGAAACTGTGAACTTTGATATTCCTTTGGTAAAGATCAATAATCAAATTGCTGTTTTAGAATTATTTCACGGTCCCACTTTAGCATTTAAAGATATAGGAGCCAGATTCATGAGCCGCTGCCTCTCCTATTTTCTGAAGGATCAAAAGAAAAAAGTGACCGTTCTTGTAGCAACTTCAGGCGATACGGGAGGAGCTGTCGCACATGGATTCTATAAACTTCCGGGGATCAATGTGGTCATACTTTATCCCAAAAACAGGGTAAGTCCGGTTCAGGAAAAGCAGCTTACCGCATTAGGAGAAAATATTTCCGCTCTGGAGGTTGACGGCAGTTTTGACGATTGCCAGAATATGGTGAAACTGGCTTTTGCAGATGCGGAAATCAATGCAAAGCTGCTTTTGACATCTGCCAATTCTATTAATGTAGCCAGATGGCTGCCTCAACAGATTTATTATCTTATCGCTTATCAGCAATGGATTCAGCAGCAGAATGAAAATCCGGTCATCAGTGTTCCCAGCGGAAACTTCGGAAATATCTGTGCAGGGCTTCTTGCCCATTTCAGAGGGATGCCTGCAGACCATTTCATCGCAGCATGTAACGATAACCATGTCATTCCAGACTATCTGGAAACACAGAAGTTTCAGCCGCATACAGCAGTGCCTACCCTATCCAATGCAATGGATGTGGGGAATCCAAGCAATTTTGTAAGAATTATGGAACTTTTCGGAAATCAGTTTGATGCTTTAAAAAATACAGTATCTGCCTACTCTGTCAATGATCAGGAAACCATGAATACCATTACCAGGATATATCAAAAGTATAACTATCTCCTTGATCCTCATACTGCCGTAGCATTTGCTTCCCTTGAAAAATATCTGGAAGAGAATCCAGGAAAAAAAGGATTCATTCTGGGTACCGCACACCCGGTAAAATTCCCTGATGCGGTGGAAAAAGCCATTCATACCAGCATAGAAATTCCCGGATCTCTGAACGGGCTGATGAAAAAGGAGAAAAAAACTGTAGAAATAAATTCAGATTTTGAAGAATTAAAACGATTTTTGCTTCATAAAATTTGAAACAATGAGCAAAATATATCTTGAAGATGTAAAAATATATGCTTACCATGGCGTTCTTCCCGAAGAGAACATTATCGGTACCTATTATATTCTCAATGCAGAGCTTCATACCGACCTGTGGAAGGCTGCCGGATCTGATGATCTGCATGACACGATAAGTTATGCAGACATCAATGATATTCTGCACAATGAAATGAAGATAAAATCTAAACTTCTGGAACATGTGGCAGGAAGGATTATTACCAAAATTCACGACAGTTTTCCACAGATCGATTATATAAAACTGAGAATCACCAAAACCGCTCCACCCATGCAGGGGGAAATGAAAGGTGCCAGTGTAGAATTGGAAAAAAGCTTCAAACCTCAAAATTAAAATCCTTATTTTTTCATTCTTAAAAAAACATAAAAATTGAAACTCGTTAAATTATTATTTTTAGTAGTCTTTATCAATGCTTTTGGCCAGACCGGTGTTGATAATCAATTGGCCAGCTATAATTTTCCAAAGATCAGATCCAGTATTACAATGCCGGTTACCATTCCTCTTTCGGAATTAAGCAATATGATCAATGCTTCCGTAAAAGATCTGATTTATCAGGATGATTCTTATACGGATAACAATAATGATCAGTTTAAAGTAAAAGTTTGGAAAACAAGACCGATCCGTCTGGTAGGCGGTACCAGTCAGAATTTACTGATTGAGGTTCCTTTAAAGATCTGGGCAGAAAAAGGCATCGGTACTTTAGGAGTGTATACCTATCAGAATACCACTTTCGAAACGGTAATGTCTTTTAACACAACCGTTAATTTTAAAAATAACTGGACCATTACGACCAATACCCGGCCCAACGGGTTCAGATGGGTTTCCAAACCTGTACTTGATTACGGAAGGATCCAGATTCCCATTACTTCTATTGTTGAAAAGAGCTTAAAAGAACAGCAGGAAAAATTCTGTAAAACAATAGACCAGCAGATGGCTACCCAACTGAATTTTCAGCAATATGCATTAATGGCGTGGAATACCTTCCTGCAGCCATTCAATATTTCGGAAGAGTACAATACCTGGCTGAAGGTGAGCCCTGTGGGGGTCAATATCACTCCTCTAAAATTCTACGGAAACCAGATCAATGCCACTCTGGGAGTAGATATTTATTCAGAAACCTTTACCGGAAGTAAGCCGGCAGCTTCTTCGCCGGTAACATCTGTGGCCAACTTTAATTTCAGTCCTACAGTTGCGGATAAATTTATTTTACAAACTACGGCCAATATTCCTTTTACTGAAGCGAGCAGCATGGCCAGAAAAACTTTTTTAAATAAGGAATTTGACATCCGGGATTCTAAAGTGAAGGTAACTGATATCAGGGTTTACGGTCTTGATAACAGGGTTGTTATTGAAGCTCAGACAGACGGTTACATCAAAGGCACCTCTATCATTTCAGGAATTCCTGTATATGATGAAGCTAAGAGAAAAATTGTCTTATCAGAAACCAAATTTAAACTGAAAACAACCAATATCCTTTATAAAACAGCTTCAGTTCTTTTCCAGGGAAAGATTGTAAAAATGATTGAAGAAGAATATGGCATCCCTACTCAGGAACTGGAAGAAACTTCAAGAAAGAGTATTGAAGAAGCTTTCAATAAAGAATACTATAAAGGATTAAAGATGAACGGAAAAGTCTTCAACCTTAAACCAAGTAAAATTCTGCTCAGCAATACAGGAATCACGGCAGTAATTGATACGAATGCCTCATTAAAATTGCTTGTCAACGGATTTTAAAATGATAACTAAAAAAACTAATACCTAAACCATGAGAAAATATTTAGTAGTTGTGGATCGAAACAGAGCCCCAAAGGGAACAAGATTCGCTAATTTTATTATTGATAGATTTATTATTACGCTTATCTTTTTTGCTGCCGGGTTTATTTCATCTTTATTATATGAATGGGCAGACATTGATATTTTCGTCAATATGATCCGAAAGTTGTCACAGGTAAACAGAATTACTGATATCCTGATCACCTCTGTAGTATATTTTATATTTACTTTTTTTATAGAATATCTTACCAAAGGAAGAACCGTCGGGAAGTATATTACGGGAACTAAAGTTATCCGCATCGATGGTACCGAGCCTACAATGAAGGATTATTTTATCCGGAATATTTCAAGAATTGTTCCTTTTGATGCCCTTTCTTTTTTAGGTGAAAACGGATGGCATGACAGTTGGAGCGAAACAAGGGTGGTAAACCTTAAAAAATATATCGCTGAAACTCAAGCCAAAAGCGAAATAGACAACATTGGAGCAAAAGAAATTGCTTAAAAATTTTTGTTCAAAAAGAATTTTTACTATATTTGCACACCTCAAAAATGGTAAAAATGGTACTTTGGCCGAGCGGCTAGGCAGTGGTCTGCAACACCATCTACAGCGGTTCGAATCCGCTAGGTACCTCAGAAAAAACCTCTAATGTATTTTAGAGGTTTTTTTGTTTTCTATGATGTAGGTCAGACTCCTTACAGTGAACCTTTATATTTTTCATTAACTAAAATAACAGTATAACAGCTCATTAAATTTCTATATAAAATTCAATAACAGACAAGCTGCAACCACATATATATTTATATTTGTTGAAAAATAATACCCATTAAAACTGACCATGCTTTTATCAATATCATCAACACATATTATAATTTCACTAATTCTATTACTGTCCATCACCTTCTTTAGCATTTATGGATTTTATAAATTAATAAAAAAAACCGTTAAAAGATGGATCCGAGAAACAGAAAGAGAATAAACTTTCCATTGCTTTTTCTACCTACGCTTCCTCATTCTGTGTGGTTTTAAGTACATAAGTCACTCAGCTTTTTTCATTTATCCTACATAAAACAAGCTCTTCATTATGGGAAGAGCCTGATAAATAATGCAAAAAGTGATGATGGATTGAAAATTATCTTACTCAAAGATAGAAGAATAGCTCAGCCTGAGTTTATGAGCAGCGTCATATAGCACAAAAAAAAATCCTCGGAAATTCCGAGGATAAAAACTAATAACCATGAAAACTCAAATTAAACATGAGTTACATATCTATATTGAAAAATCGTGCCAAGAATGATAATTTTCAAAAAAAAAATTTGTTTTATCATTGCCCGTCGTTTTTTATCATTTAATCATTTTATTTCATTTTTATTGTATTTTTAAAAACAGGATCATAATTATTTATAATAAATTCAAATAAAACCAGAACTCAATCAAAATCATTAGAAATAAAATAATTCATTTTTACTTAAAATAAAATTCACATAGAGAAATAAAATACTCTCACATGGCATTAAAAATAATAATTATAAAAGCAAAACAGAGAAATTGGCATAATTTATTCTGTCTGTAATCTAACCCACAAAATTTAATATCATGGCACAAAAAACTTTTAGCAAAGAAGATTTCGTTCAAAACAATGAAAAAGAATATCAGCTGGGTTTTAAAGTAAGTGAAATAGGTAAAGGCTCCAATCTTATTGTAGAAAGATTAAATGAAAAAGGGGAATATGAGATCGTTCAGTCACCTTTAAGAAAACTCAATGATCAGATATTTATCATTTGGGATTCTCCATTCAATGGCAGAATATTGTTTGATGTATAAAATATCCTTTTTACCGGAGAGGATAATGAAAAAGCCTCCCGAAGGAGGCCTCAAAAAACACAAATGATGAAAAAAAATTTTATATCAGAAATAAAAATTATTTTATCCCTTAATCTGTTTCCAAATTTATACCACACATTTTTTTTATTTTATGAGTGTAATCATAAAATTGTTTTTTTATTACCTGTAGCAGTCACAAAAAACTCTTCAGATCGTGGAGTCTTTTGGCTTCGATCAGTTATCATATCTACCTTTTAAAAAAGAAACGACCTCCTTGCGGAGGCCTAAAAAACACAAATGATGAAAAAAATCTATTTAGAAAAATCCAAACAGAATATTGTTATGTATAATTACTTTTCCTTCCTGTTACAGGATGAGTAATTATCTATTTCAGATTAATGTCCCATTTTGAGGGTTTGTAAAGTTAGGTAAATATTTTGTTTTCACAAACTTATTCTTCCCATGCAATCGGAACATAGATCGTAATGTATCCGTCAGCATCAAGATTATCATCAGAAACAGTAGCAACAACCGTTCCATAACCTACCCATCCTCCTTGTCCCTGGATCCCGGAAAAAGTATAGGTTCCTTCAGGAAGGTCTTCTTCTGAATACTGAGGAAGTACGGGCTGATAACCGATACTGAAATACTGCTCTCCTGTAACCGTATTTTCTGCAACAAAACCACCAAGATCATAACCTGACCCGGAAAGAATTTTTGTTCCGTTTTTTGAAAGAAGACCATAACGAACCGGATAGGTTTTCGTTTTTGCATCTTTATGAGATACTTCTGTGCGGTCTTTAGATGGAACTTCTACCACATCTGTAGAAGAAAACGAAGTTGTAACAGCCAATAATCCTACAACAGCTGATACTGTAAAAATTGATTTTTTCATATGTAAAGTAATTTAGTATTTCAAAAATAGCTAACTCAAATGAATTCAACAAAAATTATTGATTAACTATATTTTACAATTACTTCAGAAAAAAATTAACGGAAATGCAGGAAACAAACTTTATGCCCGGATTGCTGAATCTCCCTTCAATAGTAGAAAATTTATCAGAAATTATCATTCATACTCCATTATATTATCAACTTTAACATTCATTAACTAAAATTTGGCTTCATAATTGAAAATAAAACTAAAACTAAAGCCGTTTTGGCTTAAGCTTATTAAAATTTGAATTATGAAAAAGATAGTATTAGCAGGATTTTTATCCGTTTTTTTAATGACGGCCTGCAAGAAAGATGATGCAATAGCAGAAAAGTCGCTGGAAGCACAAAAGCTTGAATTCCAGGCAAGACAACTTGAAATAGAAAAACAGAAGCTGGCTATTGAGAAAGAAAAACTGGTATATGAAGCCCAGAAAAAGGCAGACAGTATCTCAGAAACCAAAAAAGCAAAAGCTGCAGCAGCGAGTAATTCAAAACCACACGTGATAAGAGAAACGAGAACGGTATACAGAGACAGAAACTCAGGTTCCGGCTCAGGAAGCAGTAATGGAGGATATGCTGACAATGGAGGTGCTTCGCAGGGAACCACTCAGAAAAAAGGAATGAGTAAGGCTGCTAAAGGAACGATCATTGGAGCTGTAGGGGGCGCTGCTGCCGGAGCAATCATTGCTAAGAAAAACAGAGGACTTGGTGCTGTAATCGGAGGTGTTGTAGGAGGTGCAACAGGATATACCATTGGTAGATCTCAGGACAGAAAAGACGGACGAGTACAACCCCGCAGATAATATTTTTAACCATAAGATATAAAGATTGCTTATTTTTAAGCAATCTTTTTTTATGATACTGATTCTTCTTTCCTCCGTTTTCATTATTTCGGTCTTAATGGGCTGGGGAAAGATCATGGAAAACATTTCAGGAAGTTTGTCCGGCGGAATTTCCGGAAAAATCCTTTCCGGAATACTGAGCATCAGCCTTCTATGGACAGTGATTGCATTCTTTGCACCCTTGAATATTTATATTGAAACCCCTACGGTATTGCTGGGTCTGTTCTGTTTTTTTAAATATAAACTCTACCAGGATCTGTACAGGTTTTCAAAAAAAGACTGTTTGCTGGTAAGTGTTATTTCCTTTATCATTTTACTGGCGGGATCTTTTCATCCTTATATATTAGATCATTTCGGGTATTATGTGCCCACAATTAAATGGCTTACAGAATATGGAATAGTCAAAGGGATCTCCAATCTGGATCTTACACTGGGACAGATGTCTCTCTGGCATATTTTTCAGTCCGGCTTTTCGAATTTTTCTGATCCTTTTTTAAGAATCAATACTGTTTTACTGATTTTCTATGCTCTTTACAGTATTGAAAGAAAACATTGGATACATCTGTGTTTTTTGCCGGTTCTGCTATTATTCTCACAATCTCCGAGCCCCGATCTCCCGGTCATTATTTTTTCTTTAGTTATTTTAAATGAAGCTATAGCCGGAAATAGAAACACCACTTTCCTCTTTGCATTTTCCATCTTTGTTTTTGCTATAAAACCTACCATGATCTGGCTTCCGGTGTTTATTTTTTTGTACAGTATTTTTATTCTTAGATCAAATTTCCGGCAACTGCTTTTGGGAATATCGGTTCTTATTATATTCTTCATTAAAAATATATGGACATTCGGGTATCCTGTTTTCCCTGTAGCGATTGCAGATCCGGATGTTTTCTGGAAGCCCAATCCTGAAGTATTGAAAATTTCGTCACAATATGCCGTCATGAAAACCTATGATATGCAATATACATATGAAGAAATTCAAAGGTTTTCAACGGCTGATTATATTAAAAACTGGCTTACATTACCAGGCATCAAATCAAAGATCAATATTCTTTTTATCGCCGGCCTTGCTTTGTTTTCAGTATTCACCTGGATCAAAAAAAGAAAACTTATCACTTTCATCTGCATTTCGCTTTTGATAAAAAGTATACTGGTCCTGATGTTTTCAGCACAGTACAGATTTTTCATAGATGTTTTTTTCGTCATTTTCTTTGTGATGTTTTACAGGTACTTTGATAAAAAAAAATCAATAGCAGTATGCTCCGGTCTCGGATTACTCATCATTTCAATATTATCTTTTCCGGGCATTATCCAAACATATATTCCCAGCTTCAGAGTGGGTGGCTTCATGGCTGGTTTAAAAAAAGAACAGCTCTACCGGCCGTCAGCGTATGAATACAGAAAGTTCAATTCATTCAGAATCGGAAACCTCGAATTCAACGTATCTGAAAACTACCCTTATAACTTTGAAACTCCGTTACCCGCAATTTCCACCGGCTATATTTTTGATGATATGAATGCAGGAATTTTCCCTCAGCTTATTGATAAAAAGGATATCAGCAAAGGATTTATCTGGCAGAGAATGACTTCAGACCAAAAAAAGGAAGGCGAAAAAGTGATCTATATTATCAAAAACACTGATAAATAGAACAAATCCAGAAACTTTATTATGTGAAGAAAAAAAGGTAATTTTGTACTATGTTCAACACATTAGGTAATCTTCTTAGTCTTACAACATTTGGAGAAAGTCACGGAGTGGCTTACGGCGGTATCATCAACAATTTTCCGGCAGGTTTAACGGTAGATCTCGATAAGGTTCAATATGAACTGAACCGAAGAAAACCGGGACAGTCTGCGATTGTTACTCAAAGAAAGGAAAGCGACACAGTAAAGTTTCTTTCCGGGATTTTTAACGGAAAAACTACAGGCACCCCTATCGGTTTTATCATTGAAAATGAAAATCAGAAATCAAAGGATTATGACCACATTGCAGGAGCATATCGTCCGAGTCATGCTGATTTTACTTATGATCAGAAATTTGGTTTCAGGGATCACCGTGGCGGAGGGAAATCTTCTGCAAGGGAAACCATGAACTGGGTGGTTGCCGGAGCTTTTGCCAAGCAACTTTTACCGGATATTGAGATCAATGCTTATGTTTCTTCCGTAGGTGATATTTTCTGTGAAAAACCTTATCAGGCTTTGGATTTTTCTAAAACTGAATCGAATGATGTACGTTGTCCGGATGCTGAGACGGCTGAAAAAATGATCTCCAGAATCAAAGAGATCAAAAAAGAAGGCAATACCATTGGCGGAACCATTACCTGCGTGATCAAAAATGTTCCTGTAGGAATCGGGGAACCTATATTTTCAAAGCTTCAGGCAGAATTAGCCAAAGCCATGCTGAATATCAATGCCTGCAAAGGCTTTGAATACGGAAGCGGTTTCTGCGGTGCCAAAATGACAGGAAAAGAGCACAATGATGCTTTCAATACCGATTTTACTACAAAATCGAATCTTTCAGGAGGAATCCAGGGTGGGATTTCCAACGGAATGGATATTTATTTCCGTGTAGCCTTCAAACCTGTAGCAACGATTCTGAGACCTCAGGACAGTATTGACAAAGATGGGAACCCTGTTGTGGTAGAAGGAAAAGGACGTCATGATCCTTGCGTGGTTCCAAGAGCTGTACCTGTTGTGGAAGCACTTGCTGCATTTGTATTGGCAGACCTGTTCCTGATCAACAAAACAAGAAACATCAATAATTTTTAATATAAATATTTTTGGTAATGAAAAATTACTGGGATAAAGGAATTTCTTTCGAAGAATACCTTCAGATTGCAAAAGAAAGATTAGAAAATCCAGCCAACGAACAGGAGGCTGAATATCAACAATATTATGAGCTTGGGCTTCAGAGAATGGACAGAACGGTGAAAAAATACGTTCCGGATGAAGACCAGCTGAAAGAACTGGCAGCTAAAAATTTCGATGGAAAAATCTTAATTATTTCCGAAGCATGGTGCGGTGATGCCAGCGCCACTGTTCCGGCATTGTTCAGATTCTTTGAAGGCCATAACGAGGTAAGAGTTTTTCTGAGAGACAGTGATAAAAGCCTGATCAATCAGTTTCTGACCAACGGTACGGAATCTATCCCTAAGGTTCTGATCCTGGATAAAGAATTTAACGTGAAAAATTCATGGGGGCCCCGTCCGAAATACGGATATGAGCTTTTAATGAAATATAAAGCAGATCCTGAAGCTTATCCCAAAGAAAGCTTTTATAATGATCTGCAGATATATTACGCCAAGAACAGAGGAAAAGATGCTGTTCAGGAAATTTTAGATCTGCTGTAAAAAAGAGATATGAAAAAAAGCATTATTTTTCTTGTACTGATCATCGTTATCGGTGTCATTGCTTTCGTTCCGGGAATAAGAAATTTCATGAAGGATACGTTCTTCCCGGTTGCTACCATTGAGAAAGCAGTTCACGTAAGTGAAGAAGATTATGATATTGAACTTAAAGGGATCAATGCTCCGAGTACCAATCTGAAGAATTTCAAGAATAAAGCGGTCTTCCTTAACTTCTGGGGAACTTGGTGCCCACCCTGCCGAAAAGAATGGCCGTCTATTCAGAAACTTTATGACTCGAGAAAAGAACATGTAGATTTTGTACTGATCGCCATGAATGATAAAGAAGAAGACGTAAGAAAATTTCTGAAGGAAAATAATTATACGGTTCCTGTTTATATTGCACAGAGCCCTATTTCCGAGAAAATTCTGCCTAAGGTTTTTCCCACTACTTTTCTTCTGGACAAAAACGGAAGAATCCTGATCAAGGAAGATGCATCAAAGGATTGGGATTCAGAGACTGTGCACCAGTTTATTGACAATATTATCAAATAGTTTTTTTAACGAAATTTTATAATTTGTTGGTACAGGATTTGTGAAATTTATAGCGTTGAAAAATTTATTTAAATCCAAACACAAAATGAAATATTCAAAATTAAATCTTGCAAAAGAAGCTATCAGTCACAAGGGCTTTGTAAAAAAGATCCCTGATATTTTCAGAATGGTCAAAATGTGGAGAAAAGGCATCTACCCTATGAAATCCATAGACATTATTCTTCCTTTACTGGGAATCCTGTATGTCATCTCTCCTATCGACCTGCTTCCTGAATTTGCCATACCGGTACTTGGGGTAATGGATGATCTGGCAGTATTGTCACTGACGATCCCAAAACTTATCAAAGAGGTAGACAAGTTTTTGCTTTGGGAAGCTGAACAAAAATATAAGGGAACCCAAGTCATTGATGCTGAAATCGTAAAATAACAGTTTATTATATTTTCAAACCATCCTGTAATATCCGGGATGGTTTTTTATTGACCAAATAGGCGATAAATTTTTAAGCCTTATTTCAATTCCTTAAATTTGCAACATCTAATAAAAAATAATGGAAAGTAAAAAAGAATTCTTCTTAGAGTGCTACAAGCTAGGCATCATCAAATTCGGAAGGTTTACCCTTAAAAGTGGTATCGAAAGCCCTTTTTATGTAGACCTGAGACCTTTGGCTTCAGATCCTAAAATCTTAAAAAATCTTGCAAATTATTTATTGGAAATGCTTCCGTTGGATAATTTTGATTTAATCTGTGGAGTTCCTTATGCAGCACTTCCTATGGCTACCGCAATGTCTCTGGAAAGCTACATTCCATTAATTATTAAAAGAAAAGAAGCAAAAAGCTACGGTACGAAAAAACTGATCGAAGGGATCTACCAGAAAGGCCAAAACTGTCTTTTGGTAGAAGATGTGATCACTTCCGGAAAATCTTTGGTAGAAACCATTGCTGAAGTGGAACAGGAAGACCTTAAAGTTTCTGATATCGTTGTGGTGCTGGACAGAGAGCAAGGCGGAAAACAGCTTCTGGAAAGTAAAGGCTACAGAGTACATACTCTTTTCAACATTTCAGAAGTATGCGGAATCCTTCAGGAAACCGGAGAATTATCTGATGAGGAGGTGGCAAGAATTCAGGATTTCCTTCAGGGGAACCATATCCAGTTTGCAGAAGAAATCAGACCTTCTTACGAACAGAAACTTCAGAATGCCCAACATTCGGTTTCTAAAAAATTACTGGAAACTGCATTGATGAAAAAGTCTAACCTGATTGCATCTGCAGATGTTACAACTACTCAGGAATTACTGGCTTTCGCCGAAAAAGTAGGCCCACATATCATCGCTTTAAAAACACATATCGATATTATTTCTGATTTTGATTACGAAAAAACAATCACTCCATTAAAAGAAATTGCGGCAAAACACCAATTCTTATTGATGGAAGACAGAAAATTTGCTGATATTGGCAATACGCAGGAACTTCAGTTTACCAGCGGAGTTTTCAGAATCACAGACTGGGCAGATTTTGTAACGTCTCAGGTGATCGGTGGTTTTGAATCGTTGGACTGTTTCAACAATGTGGGGGTTGTAGCCATTGTGGGAATGTCTTCCAAGGGAGCACTTACAACTGCCAGCTACCGTGAAGAAGCATTAAAAGTAGCACAATCTCATCCTAATGTTATCGGAGGAGTGTCACAGAATAAGCTTCCTGAAGAACTTTTACTATTCACCCCGGGAGTTAATCTTGCAGATTCAGGTGATGGTAAAGGACAGCAATACAATACACCTGAACATGTTTTCAAGACCCTGCATACCGATTTCATCATCGTAGGAAGAGGAATCTATAAATCAGAAGATGCTGAAGCCGCTGCCATCACTTACAAAACAGAGGGCTGGAATGCGTATATTAATTCTTTGGAAAAAAAAGCAATTCAGAGTTAAAATCCTACAAAGTATATACAAAATAAGTTATATTTGGGCTTTATCACCGATATTTGAAAAAGATCAGCATTTGCCTTATTTTGTTTTGGGGAGTTACACAGGTTTCTGCTCAGAAAGACAGTATTTACATTGAAGCGAAACTGTCTTCTGATAAAAAGAACCTTGAAGTAAAACAGGAGATTGTGTATTACAATCATTCTGATAAAGACCTTCATACTGTAAAACTCCTGAATTGGGTTTCCGCTTACAACAGGCGGGGAACTTCTTTAGTCTACAGAAAGCTGGAAGACCGGAATAATGATCTGCATTTTGCGAAAGCTGATCAGTTGGGAAAACTCCTTGAACTGGATATTAAAAATTCAGAAAACGAGACGATTCCCATTGCAGCACTTTCGGACGAGAATCTATTTCTGCCTTTAAAAGAAGCTTTAAAACCCGGAGAAAGCATCACCTTACAGATCCACTACCGGATGCAGCTTCCCGATACCAAATTTACGGGATACGGAACTTCAGGCCAGGCTGCTGTACTAAAATATTTCTTTATTGTTCCGGATCATTTTGATCCGGACAATATTTCCAAAAGAAACTATCATGATATCGAAGAGTCTGTAAATTTTAATACTTTCTGGACAGTCAATTTTGATATTCCTGTCAATAGTTTTGTTGAGGGAAACCTTCCGCAGGTTCAGATGAATTCCTTCAAAGGCTATCTGGATTCCGATCCTGAGTTTTTGATTTCTTTAAGCCAGTATCCTTCCATAAAAAATAATATCGACGGATCAGATATTGAAGTAAAATTCGGTTATAATCTGAAGCCCGAAGAAAAGCAAAACCTTGAGTTTTATCTGCCTCTTCATTTAAAATTCCTCAAAGAAAAACTTGGATCACTCCCTGAAAGTATTTTTATTTCTGATAAATTCAGGGCGAAGGAAGATTTTTTCGGAAACAATGATATTACTTTCTGGAAATTCAGGTTCCCATTGTTTACTGACGCTGAAAAGACAGACCTTGATTATTTCGGAATCATAACCAAAAAAATTCTTGATGAAAGTGTTATTGCTGACAAAGAGAAAGACCACTGGTTTAAAAACGGTTTAAAATCATATCTTGAAATTCAGTACCTGAAAAAATTCTATCAGGACACAAAGCTTTTAGGAATGTTGCCGGAAACAAAAATATTCGGAATCAAACCTTTAAAACTGTTTCATGCCTCCAAAGTAAAGCTTCTGGACCGCTATGGACTGGCCTATCAGTATATCATGCTGCAAAACCTTGATCAGAAGATTGATGAACATTTCCCGGTTTTGAGTAATTTTAATGATATGGCCATCAGCAGCTTTGAAACTGGAAGCCTTTTTAATTATTCTGCCGAGAAAATGGGTGAAGGCCCTTTCAATGATATTGTAAAAAACTATGTTACAAAAAATTCAGGGAAAAGAATTACCCCTGAAGAATTCCTGGCTGATCTTTCTGCTAAAAATAAATCGGCAAGCTATCTGTCCGATTTCTTCAAACAGAAAAACCGGGTTGATTTCAAATTAAGAAACATCAGAAAGGAAGACGATTCCCTACAGATAAAAATTGCTAAAAATACAAGCGCATCTATTCCTGTAAAACTGGAAACAGAAACCAAAGAAGGTGAAAAAAAAGTGTATTGGATAGATACGGAAGAAAATCAGCGTATCACCAATGTATCACTTCCGGCTTCCGACAATATTTATAAAGTCACCTTAAATAGCGGCTATATCTTTCCTGAATCAAACTACAGGGATAACTTCCTGTATGCAAAAGGGTTATTTTCCAATGCAAAAAAGATCAAACTTAAATTAATAAAAGATATTCCGAATCCTGAATACAATGAAATTTATATCAGTCCAAGGGTTCGTTTCAATAATACTTATGACAAATTCCTTCTTGGGGTTAATTTAAAAAATCAGTCTTTCTTTGATCAGAAATTCCTGTATTCAGTGACTCCCACTTACAGTACCGGAACCGGAAAACTGACAGGTTCCGGAGCTGTATCCTACTCTATTATGCCGGCTGAAAGTATCATCCGGAGTCTTACTTTTGGAGTTTCAGGAGCTTATTTTCATTATGATTACGGCCTGGCCTACAGAAAGGGATCCATAGCTTCTACGCTTAACTTCAGAAAGAATCCCCGAAGTACGGTAAGCAGAAGTATAGGGGCTTCCTATAATTATTTTGAAAGGGATTTGAGTCCTAAAATGATTGCCAACAACGATTATAGTAAATATAATCTCTGGAGCCTGGGATATGGATACAGTGACAGCCAGATGATCCACGAAAAAAGCCTGAGCCTGAGCACCCAGGGGATGGAAGATTTTAATAAAATAACTGCTGAAGGTTTCTACAGATGGGAATTTGCTCCTAAGCAAAAACTCAGCTTACGTTTATTTGCTGGATATTTTTTAAGAAACAACACCAGAAATGACTTGTTCGACTATGGTATTTCAAGGGTTTCCAATTATTCTTTCTCTTATACGCTTCTGGGAGAAAGTGCCAGCAGCGGTTTACTTTCACAGCAGTTTATTCTGGCTGACGGAGGTTTCAAATCATTCCTTCCGGGAACAGTGAACCAATGGATCACTTCAGTGAATGTAGATTCCAGCATCTGGAAAATATTTCATGTGTATGCTGATGCGGGAGTTTATAAAAATAAAGACCTTCCTGCAAAATTTATATGGGACAGTGGTATTAAGGTGAGGATCATCCCGGATTTCCTGGAAGTCTATTTCCCGGTACAGTCTTCTCTTGGCTTCGAGCCTTCCTTTAAAGATTATGCAAAACGTATCAGGTATACATTAGTACTTAATCTCGGATCTATTATTAATGCAGCGAGAAGAGGATGGTATTAAATAAATAAAAGAATTCATCCTGTAACACTATAAATAAAAAGAACAGCTCATTAACCGGCTGTTCCTTTTTATTTAACGCAATAATATTGATAATATCTTTTCAATCACAGAAACACTCTGTTTAGCTGAGCTCAAATCAAGCTTGTTAAAGAATTAATCTTTTATAATTTTCTGTGAGATCGGAACATTATTAATCGTTCCTGTCACAACATAAGTTCCTTTAGGAAGTTCCACAATATCGAGGCTTGAAGCCAGCTTTGTAGGCGACTTTTTTACTACCTGCCTGTAAGTATCATACACTTTTACATCCCGGACTTCCGTCCCGAAAAGAATCCTACCGTCTTTTATAAAAGGATTCTGTACGAAACCTGTTTTCACAGTTCCCTCAAACAGAAGATCAGTTATCGTGTCTGCATTCGCATCTTTTCTTACAATGGTTGTTATTTTAGGGGATGGCAGAGGTTGATCACCTTTATATTGGTCGGCATTCACTCCATATCCTACAAAGTCCAGGACATTGGGTGAATTTGGTCCGGTAACCTGCACAATATTTCCCGCCAAAGCAATTTTACCGGATACTCCTGACATCTTTATACCTGAAGATGTATTGATACTTCCGTCAAAATTGGTAATAGTTGTAGCAATAAAATCCGGCGCCGGCAGATTTCCGACACCTCCTTCAATAGCAGCCTCCTGGATCAGATAAGTCTGTTCAGGACCCAGAGTAAGATCCGGTAAGGTATGATACTGGGTAAAAGCGCCTACAGCCGGAGCATATTGTATGCTTGCTCCGGTCAAGGAAACCAGATTGGTTCCTATATTTTTGAGTATAATATAATTATATTTTGATGCAGGATCCGGATTGTCTCCACCTCCATAAAATTCACTGATCACAATTTGAGCACTCGCAAATGCTGTAATGAATACTAAACCAACAAGAGTAAAGATTTTTTTCATGTAATAATTTTGGATTATAAAATATCAAAAACGGTACCACCAAATTAAGAAATAATCGGCATAAAAAAACAGCCATTTCAATGAAATGACTGTTTATATTTTATCTGCAGAGACAATTAGTCTTTCAGAATCTTTTGAGATACTGCCTGGTTATTTACTGTACCTGTTACGATATAATTTCCTTTTGCCAGTTCAGCAACATTTACCGTTCCGTTTTGTTTTACAGAAGCTTCTTTTATCAGCTGTCCGAACATATTGAAAACTTTTACATCCTTAACATCTGCTCCGAAAGTAATTTCGCTGTTTTTAACGAAAGAATTTTTTACAAAGTTTACTGATTTTGCATTTTTTCCTTCTACAACAGCCAGAGTTCCCATAGTTGAATTCTCAGGAGTTGGAGCAGTTTTAGTAAAATCAGCACCGTTATTATTAGTATCAGCACCATTTCTGGTAATAGATGAACTGTTATCTAAAGCAGGAGCAGCTGTTGTTCCTTCAAATAAATTAGCACTTCCATATCCTACGAAATCAAGAACATGAGCATCGGTAGGAGCAACCACTTTAACAGCCCCTGTTGCTAATGCTATCTTACCGTTGCTGGAAGACATATTGAATCCATTAAAAGTGGAGCCATTTGAAAAACTAATACTATTAGTAACTTGAAAATCCGGTGTAGGAAGAGCTATTCCGGTAGTAGTAGCCGGGCTAGGCACCATTTCAATCAAATATTTCTGTCCAGGTGCCAATGTAATTGTGGCTGGTAAAGAAGCATATGAGTTAAATGTCCCTGTATTAGAAGCATACTGTAATGTTGCATTGGATAAAGTAGCTGTAGTAGATCCTAAATTGATCAATTCAACATAATCATTGATATACGCTGTAGCCGAGCTTCCACCAGAGCCATATACTTCATTGATTACAATCTGAGCATTCATTAATGCCGTAGCGGAAATTAATCCCAAAATAGTAAAGATCTTTTTCATAAATAATTTTTTTTAATAATGGGATAAAACTACAAAAAAAACGCCATTAAAGTTTAATGGCGTTATATATTTAACAATTAGTTAATTATCTATTTTTTAATTACTTTTTCAGAAACGTTTTTACCGTTTACAGTTCCGGTTACGATATAAATTCCTTTTTGAAGTTCAGCAACATTTAATGCTCCGTTTTCAGATACAGAAGCTGTTTTAAGTAACTGTCCGTTTACATTGAAAATTTTAACATCAGACTTAGATCCGAAATAAATTTCGTTATCTACTGAAGTATTCTTTACAAAACTCTTTTTAGAAGTTTTATTTTCAATCGTTGCTAAAGTTCCGGATGCCTGAGGAGTTAAAGAAAAATCATCAATAGCAAGACCGTCATCAGTACCAGTAATGTTTACATCTACAAATCTGATCCAGAAAGTTTGGTTTGCAGGAATATTCAAGCCTGAAATTGTAGTACTAAGAGCTGTTCTGTAATTAGCATTATTTCCATCTCTAAGTCCTACCACTCCTGTAACATCAGTGGAGTTATATGTTAAGGCCGAAACAGCAGTCCAGGTTCCTGTAGTTAATGAAGTAGCATCGGTACTGTATTCAAATGTAATCTGATCATCTGTCCCTCTATTAGCCTGTCCCATTCTCCACTCTTCTCCAGTATAAGCTACTAAAAGATCTGTAATGGCAGCTCCTGTATCATTTTTAAATTGAGCACCCCATCTTGACAATAAATTTCCACTGGCAATAGAACCCAATGCTCTATCTGTACTCCCTGTAGCACCATAGCTATAAGTATTTCCACCGTTTGAACTTCCATTATCTGCGGCATAGGTAGCATTGGCATTAGAACCTGTTTCAACAACGTTCCATCCATCCAGACTTCCTGTTAGAGTTAGTGACCCTGTTCCTGTATTGGCCAATCCATCAAAATTTTGAGTGTAAGCGGTGTTAAGAGATGTAAGACTGATTTGAGCAAAAGCTAGACTTGAAAGGCCAACCAATGCCAACGAATAAAGTTTTTTCATGATCTAAAAATTTTTGTTATTAATAATTTCAGAGGCTAAATTACATTTAATTTTTTGGACCTCACAATATTTGGGTTAAATTTCTGTTAATAATAGTTGACCTATTGATGTTAACATTTTTTAATTATTTTTACGCATTATTTTTCAGGACTTGCGGAATTTTATTATCCTAATCGTATTACTTTTCTTAGGCATATTTTCAGGAAATGCTCAGGTATTTTCATGGAAAAACCCTAACGTTCCTGAAGACAGTGTAAAAAGAGACAGCATCCTCGCTGCAAAGCTCGAGCGGGACCTTTTTGCCAAAGATACTCTGGACTTTATACGGACCAATAATAAAATCGTCATTGATGAAGCCGTCCTGGCAAAAAATGATAAAAAGAGATTTTTAGGAGAGCTTAATTCCAAAGGATCTATTATCCGGGGAATCACTTTTGGTAATAACCAGGGGCAGTCTGTACAGAGTTCCATGGATCTTCAGATCTCCGGGAGACTTTCTAAGGATGTGACAATTTTAGCTAGTATTTCAGATCATAACCTGCCCATTCAGGCTGATGGATATACCCAGACTTTAGAAGAGTTTGACAAGATCTACATGCAGCTTAACATTAAAGAAAAGTCTATTCTCAGAGCGGGACACCTTGATCTCGTAGAAGCTAAAAATTATTTTGCCAAATACCAGCGGAGAAGTATGGGGCTTCAGTTCCAGACAGAATTCGGTAAAGACAACAAAACGTTTGTAGACATTTCAGCAGGGGTCGCCCGAAGTGAATTTCACAGGATCCGTTTTCAGGGGGTTGAAGGAAACCAGGGGCCTTACCGTCTGACCGGTAAAAACGGAGAACAGTTTATTACCCTGATTTCAGGATCTGAACAGGTTTTTATTGATGGGATCTTGATGAAACGTGGAGAAAACCAGGATTATATCATCAATTATAACACAGGAGAGGTTACCTTTACCAGTTTTCGTCCTATTTTCCAGCAGAATTTCATTACCATTTCCTATAATTACGCCAATAGGAATTATTCCAGGTATTTATTTACAGGAAAACTGGAGCATCAGAGAGAGAAATTCAAGGTGGGTCTGAACTGGTTTATGGAGAATGACAATAAAAACGCACCGCTTTCCTTAAGCCTTTCCAAAGAGGATGAGCAAATATTAGCGGAAGCCGGAAATGATCCTAACCTGATGTATGCCCCGTCAGGAGTTGTTACGGAATACGATGTCAACAAAATTTTATACCGTCTGAATCCGGCCGGAAATTTCTATGAGTTTTCCACAGATCCCAGCTTAACCCTTTATCAGGTTTCCTTTACCTATTTCGGAGCTAATCAAGGGGATTATAAAATTGCTCAGACGACCAATAACGGGCGTGTTTTTGAATATGCAGGACCCAACGGAGGAGATTACAGGGCCGTAAGAAAACTTCCTTCACCTCAGAAATCACAGGTATATTCCCTTAACTCGGAATATTTACTGAATGAAGGAAAAATAGGAGCTGATATTTCCCTTAGCAATTACGATGTCAATTTATTTTCATCCAAGGATTCTGATCAGAATATCGGATATGCATGGAGGATATTTGGAAACAAGAGTTTCACCAAAAATTCATGGAAGGGAACTCCGAGCTTTGAATATCAATATATCGACAAACAGTTCCATATCCTGGACCGTATCAACGATGTAGAATTCTCAAGAGACTTCAACTTAACCCAGGAATTTAATAAGAAGACCCAAAACAGGTTTATTTTCAGCTTTTTGAATAAATGGAACAATAAATCCACTTTAAACTACCGCATCAACTATCTGGATGAGCAAAACTCCTATAAAGGAATTAAGAATGACCTGGATTTCGGATGGATCACCGGGAAATTCTTTACCAAAGGAAATTTATCATACCTGAGTACCAATGCTACCCTTCAGGATACCAAATTCATCCGCGGAGGGGTTTCTACAGAATTCACAGGTAAAAAGGGAAGCTGGGCCATCGGAGGCAGCATGGAACATAATGAGAAGAAATACAATGACACCCAACTGATGGATGTTACAAGTTTCAGCTGGAAAGAAATTTTTGTACAGAAGAAAATAGGTGACAGTACGCGGACAAAACTTTTAGCGAAAGTATATATGCGTGACAACGATTCCGTGCGTGACAACAGGCTGCAGAATATGAACAATATTCTTGGTTTCATGGCAGAAAGCCAGATTATCAAAACGGAAAAAACAACTTTAAATGCTTTGATCCATTACAGAAAATTCTTCTATTCAGGGGCAGAAAGTGATGTAACGAGAAACAACGATTTCGTTGTCGGAAACATTCTTTACAATCAGCAGCTTTTCCGGAACGGGATGCGTCTTCAGGCATTTTATGAGCTTGGAAACGGACAGGAGGCCCAAAGGGAATTTCAATACATAAAAGTGACAGACGGACAGGGGATTTATAAATGGACGGATTATAACGGTGATGGCATTCAGCAGCTTGATGAGTTTGAAATTGCCGAATATTCCGACCTTGCCCAATACATAAGGGTTTATACGAATTCCGTAAGATATATTCCTTCCAATAAAAACAAACTGCAGCTTGCATTATTTGTTAATCCGGCCATTGTTTTCAATTCGGAGAATGCATTTTTAAAGCGATGGAATTTCAATATTTCATTGAATTCCCAAAACTCTTTCTACAAAAAAGACAAAGTTCTGGTGCTGAACCCGTTTGAAAAAAACAGCGATCAGATCCTTAAAAATCAGAATATTCTGGCCTCCGTACAATTCAATCCCACTGATAAATCAGGTTGGAACGGAAATTACCGTTTGATCACCAATGACAATCTTATCAATGCGAATTTCAGTAATGAAGAACGTGAGCAGACTTCTCATTTTGTCAACGTAGGATATTGGTTCAACAAGGAATTCAGGGTCGACTGGGAAAATTCCGTACACGACATCAAAAACTCGTCCCAGCTTTTTGCTACCAGGGATTACCGCTTAAATAATTTCGAGACCAAACCTAAGGCAACCTATAAATTCACTGATGCAATTCAGACTGAACTTTCTTCTGCTTTCCGCCAAAAGAAGAGAATGGACGGTGAAGAACTGCTGAAAGCCTTTGATATTACCGGAACCATTCAATGGGAGCGCAGAAAAACATCGATCCGTGGTAATTTCTCTTTCATCAGCAATAACTTTACCGGAAACAATTTCAGTATCGTAGGAAACCAGATGCTGGATGGCCTGAAGCCCGGAAAAAACCAGGTTTGGAGTGTATTTATTCAGCAGGCGATCAACTCTTTCATCCAGTTGAATTTAAATTATGAAGGAAGAAATTCAGGAGACAGGACGATTCATATCGGAAGTATGCAGGTAAAAGCAAGTTTCTAAATTCAAAGTTTTAGGTTTAAAGCAGAATATTTACTGAAAGGCTCTGCTCTATTTAATTACTTTCAACCTCTCTCAAATCCCCTTAATCTCCACTCTTCCACTCTTAAACCCTAAAGCCAAAATTCACCCATCACATCCATAGATAATATCATATTCCGGGATATTTAGAATTTTGTAAATTTGCACCATGATAAAAATAGGCAATATAGAACTGCCGGAATTTCCGCTTTTGCTGGCTCCGATGGAAGATGTAAGTGATCCTCCGTTCAGACGTTTGTGTAAAATGCACGGTGCAGACCTGATGTATTCGGAATTTATTTCTTCCGAAGGCTTAATTCGTGATGCGATCAAAAGCCGTAAAAAGCTGGATATTTTCGATTATGAAAGACCGGTGGGTATACAGATATTTGGAGGTGATGAAGAAGCTATGGCCATGTCTGCAAGAATTGTGGAAACCGTAAATCCTGATCTTGTGGATATCAACTTCGGATGTCCTGTAAAAAAAGTAGTATGCAAAGGAGCCGGAGCCGGAGTTTTGAAAGATATTGACCTTATGGTGCGTCTTACAAAAGCTGTTGTAAGTTCTACTCATCTGCCTGTAACGGTGAAAACCCGTTTAGGGTGGGACAGCAGCTGCATTAATATTGATGAAGTTGCAGAACGTTTACAGGAAACAGGAATCAAAGCATTAACCATACATGCCAGAACCCGTGCACAGATGTACAAAGGGGAAGCAGACTGGGAACATATTTCAAGAATCAAGCAAAATCCCAATATCGAGATTCCAATTTTTGGTAACGGAGATATTGATTCTCCTGAAAAAGCACTGGCCTACAAACAAAAATATGCATGCGACGGAATTATGATTGGCCGTGCAGCTATTGGTTACCCATGGATATTTAATGAAATCAAACATTTCTTTAAAACAGGTGAACATTTACCTGCACCAACGATTTCAGACCGTTTACTGGCAGTACGCCAACATGCGGAATGGAGCGCAGAGTGGAAAGGTGAAAGACTGGGATTGGTTGAAATGAGACAGCATTACAGCAACTATTTCAGAGGAGTTCCACACTTCAAAGAATTCAGAAAAAGGTTCCTTGAAGTATTTACACTGGAAGAAATGGACAGCCTGATCAAAGAAACCCAACAGTTTTACGAAGAGTATCAGGAACAGGTATAAAAACAAAAAACCATCAATTGAATTGATGGTTTTTTTATGGTATCATATTGAATTAATATCCTTCTGATGAAGATTCATCTTTGATCAGGGCCAAGGCGGAAGAGGTTCCGATTCTTTTCACTCCCATGCTGATCATTTTTTCAGCATCTGCAGGCGTTCTTACTCCTCCGGCTGCTTTTACAGGAAGTTTTCCTGCATTGTCCAGCATGATTTTTATGCCTTCGAATGTTGCTCCGTTTGGCTTTCCACCTGTAGTTTCATAAAATCCTGTTGAAGATTTCACAAAAATATGAGGCAGCTCATTCTCAGAAAAATGTTCTTCTGCCCATTGAGAAATCTTTTGGGTAAGATCTGCAATCTGCGCATCTGTTAAAGCTGCGATCTCAATGATCCATTTGGCAATTTTGCGATGCTCCAGTGCCAGACCGGTACATTTTACAAATTCATCTTTTACCAGTTCAAGATCTCCCTGAATATAGGCTTTGTAATTGATCACAAAATCCAGTTCATCAGCACCGTCTTCAATTGCTTTCGAAGCTTCTGCAAGCTTTTCTTCAACAGAATACGTTCCTTCGTGAAAGCCTATTACAGTTCCTACTGCAACATTTGAATTTCTTTCCTGAATATATTTCTTGATCTCTCCTACATAATCCGGGCGGATCATTACGGCAAAAATACCATTATCGATCGCTTCCTGAGCAAGTTCTTTATCTTTCTGAAGTGTTTCTTCGTTGGAAATACCTGACTGTTCCGGTGTTTTCAGGTAAGTTGAATCCAAATATTGGGCTATGTTCATATCGTTATACTTTCAATTGTCTGTAAATACCTTGTTCTAAAGAGATAAAGGTTTCTGTTCTGGTTACTCCTTTCAGTTTCTGAAGTTTGCTAAGGATCTGCATCAGATGGTCATTATCTTTACAAAGAACTTTCAGGAATATGGTATAATTTCCTGTTGTGTAATGGGCTTCCACTACTTCATTGATGTCATGCAAAGATTTTACCACATCCGGGTAATGACTTGGCTGATCAAGAAATACACCGATGTAAGAAATTACCTTATACCCTATTTTTTTAGGATTAAGGAAAGAAATGGAGTTTTCAATAACGCCTGCGTGTTCCAGTTTTTTAATTCTCTGATGTACCGCAGTGGTGGAAATCCCTACATTTTTAGAAATGTGGGCTAAAGAAGTTTTAGCATTATCCATCAACATGTAAATAATCTCTTTGTCGATGGAATCTAAATGATAGCTTGTGTTGCTCGAATTTTTCATTTTCTACTTTTTTATTATTTATGTTTTTTTACTGTAAGCTTTTAAATGTTACAAAAACCGGAAAGTGATCACTATATCCGCCCAGATACCGTGTGCCGGCATACGTTCGGAAAGGTCGTCCTTCAAAATTTCTGGTTCTGCTGCTGATTTTTTCAGAATTGAATATATGTGCCTCCTGAAAAGTCAGGGTCTTATTATCAAGAAGTGATCTTGACATAATGATCTGATCATACAGCAATCCAGATTTATAATGAAAAGTAGAATAATTTCTTGCAGAAAACAACTGTTGAAAAGGGTTTATCAAAACCTTCTCATGATCGTTGCCATAGAGAATTTGTACTAAATTTTCATCATCCGGGTTTTCGTTAAAGTCACCACACAATATAACATGCTCCTTATCTTCATCTACAATTTTCAAGATCCGTTGCCGGATTTCGTTCAGTATAAAGGCTCTTTTGGGTTTATTGATATCTTTTTCGCGCTTAGAGGGAAGATGGGCGATGAAGACATTAATAATCTCATCTTTATATTTAATTTTTGAAAAAAGTACGTCTCGCGTGGTGTCGTAATTTCCAGTGTTTTTATTTCCTATTTCAAAAAAGAAAGTAATGGTTTCAGAATCTATGACCTCTACTTTATTTTTATCATATAACATGGCTACGTCTACCTTCCGTTCATCCATAGAATTGTAATGTACAATTCCGTATTCCGAATTAAAGGGCTCCATTTCCACCAGATCTTCAAGAACCTTCCTTCCGGAAACTTCAGATAACCCAATGATAAACGGTAAGACGCCATTTTCCTCCTTCATCAGTTGATATACGTGTGAGATCTTAAAAATTTTATTTTTATATCTCTTTTCATCCCAATTTCTTAAACCTGAACGGGTAGGATCTAATTTGTGTACAGGTTTCGGATCAGGGAGAAATAAATTTTCAACATTATAAAAAGAGAACAGTTCCGTCAACATTAATTTCTATACTTTTAATTTATTATGTTCTTTTTTCTCAATGTAAATTTATTATTTTTTTTCAAATTTTATTGATTCTTAGCACGATGCAGTCAAATCAATTTCCAATAAGAAATATTTCAAATATAACAAAAAATCTTAATAAAACCAGTTATAGCGAATTAATTTTTCAATTATTCCCACAATTTAACATATAATTCAAAATACAAATCTATGCAAAAAGTGAAATAATAAAAATAAAATTATAATTTAAAATTGAAAATATTAATATTTTTCTATTCACCTACATTTATAACAAATATTATTCCATTTATAATTACAACAAACGTAATTTATTAAAAAGAAATTGTTCAAATAGGGATATGTATTTTTTACAGTAAATCGGGGCGTTTTTCTTTGGTAATCCTTACGGCTTCCTCATGACGCCACTCTTCAATCTTACCGAAGTTTCCGCTCAGTAAGATTTTAGGCACTTCAAGTCCTTTATAACTTTCGGGTCTTGTATAAATAGGTGGCGAAAGAAGATCATCCTGGAAGCTGTCCGTTAAAGCGCTCTGTTCATCATTCAGAACACCCGGAAGCAGTCTGATGATAGAATCGGCCAGCACACACGCAGCAAGCTCCCCACCTGTAAGAACATAATCTCCGATAGAAATCTCTTTTGTAATATGAAGATCTCTCACCCTCTGGTCTATACCTTTATAATGTCCGCAAAGGAAGATCAAGTTGTTTTTTATAGAAAGAGAATTGGCTATTTTCTGGTTCAAGGTAACGCCATCCGGGGTCAGGTAAATCACCTCATCATAATTTCTTTGAGATTTCAGCTCTGAAATGCATTTATCCAATGGCTCTACCATCATGACCATTCCTGCTCCGCCTCCGTAAGGTTCATCATCGATCTGTCTGTGCTTATTGACAGCCCAGTCTCTTAAATGATGAAAATGTACTTCTGCCAGTCCTTTATCCATCGCTCTCTTCAAAATAGAGGTTTTAAACGGACTTTCCATCAGTTCAGGAAGTACGCTTATGATATCAATTCTCATTGTAATGTTCCGTTTTTCTTAGTAGGTATAATAATTAATCTTAAAGAAGAATCTTTGTTGATATAGCTCCACATCCAGTTGAAGAATATGGCCAGCTTATTTCGAACGCTCAAAATTAGCATTAAATGCAGAAACATCCAGAAATACCAGGCCAGAAATCCCTGGAACTTGATAAATGGCAGGTCAACAACTGCTCTGTGCTTTCCAATGGTAGCTAATGAGCCTTTGTCATCATACTCATATTCTTTCCATTCGTTCTGATTTTTCTTTAAAAGATTTTTACCTAAGTTCTTTGCCTGATTTATGGCTACATTGGCAACCTGAGGGTGCCCCTGAGGATATTTAGGGGTTTCCATATAGGCAATATCACCAATGGCATATATATTATCGTAGCCTTTTATTTTATTGTATCTGTCAACGATGTATCTGTTCCGAACTAATTTTTCTTCGGGGAAACCGTCTATCACATTTCCTGTAACGCCTGCTGCCCAGATAACATTATTGGATGGGATTTCCTTTCCGCTTCTCAGATGTACTTTATCGCCGTCATAATCTGTCACTACTTCTCCGCTCATAAAGGTCACTCCCAGATCTTTCAGATATTTCTCAGATTTGTCCTGTGCTTCCTGGCTCATGACGGCAAGAGGCTTTTCAGTAGAGCTTACCAGAATAATCTTCAGCTGGTCAAAGTTCATATACGGATAATCTCTGGGAAGGATGTCTTTTTTCATTTCGGCGAAGGCTCCTGCGAGCTCTACACCGGTAGGGCCGCTTCCTACGATTACGATATTCCAGTTTCCGTCATCGCTCCGGCTTTTTTCTATGATCAGTTTTTCAAAGGTCATCAGAACGTGATTCCTGATGCTGATCGCTTCCTGGGTATTTTTCATCCCAAAGGCCTTGCCTTCAAGTTCTTTATTACCAAAAAAATTAGTTTTACAGCCTGTTGCAATGATGAGTTTGTCATAGGTAAATTCAGCTTCATCCGTAATTACCTTATTGTTGACCGGATCAATCTCCCTGACGTCTGTCATCCGGAACTGTGTGTTTCTGGACTGCTGAAAAATCTTTCTGAAGGGGAAAGAAATGTTGGAAGGCTCTATCCTTCCTGAGGCAACCTGATAAAAAAGCGGCTGAAACATATGATGGTTCATCCGGTCCAGAACAATTACTTTTTTGTTCTTATTATTTAATGTTTTTGCAAGCTGCAGCCCCGCAAATCCTCCTCCAATAATGATGATTTTTTCGCGTGTTTCCATAATACACAAATTTACTGATTTTATTTAGCATTTAGCAGTGAAAAAAGTTAGTTTTGCAAAACTTTATGACACCAAAAAAGTACACCAAAAAAACTGCCAAACGGATCCATAAGAACAGACGGAAGAAGTATTTTTTCCGGAGATGGGTAATACTGGCGATCCTGATAATTGCTTTAATAGGTACCGGATTTTATTTAAAACAATCTGTCAGCTATTATTACGCTTTGTACTTTAATAAATTCAGGCATAAAAAACTTCACAACAGCGAAAAGGAAGCCGCAAGGATTCAGAGGATCATAAGCAGCAACCTGGACAAGACCTATGGATTCGACATTTCCCATTATCAGAACCGGGAAGATATCAAGTGGGACAGTCTGAGTATCGGAAACAAAACCATACCGCTGGAATTTGTGGTAATGCGTGCTACCATGGGCAACAGAAGTGCAGACAAGCACTTCAATGACTTCTGGGCAGAAGCTAAAAAGCACGATATGATCCGTGGGGCCTATCATTTTTACAGAGCCGATGAAGATCCTGTGATCCAGGCCAATAATTTTCTGGAGAATGTAAAACTGGAAAGCGGAGACCTTCCCCCTATTTTAGATATTGAAAAAATCCCTAAACGAAAGACCAATAAAAAGTTGGTAGAGGATCTGAAAACATGGTGCAAGATTGTGGAAGAATCTTACGGTAAAAAACCTATTATCTATACCTACTATCATTATTATAAAGATTTCCTGAAAGGCGAATTTGAAGATTATCCGCTCTGGCTGGCCAATTATAATGACGTTCCTACTCCATCTCCTGATGATCAGTGGGATTTCTGGCAATTCACAGAGAACGGGATCGTTCATGGTATCAATACTAAAGTAGATCTTGATATTTACAATGGAAATTCATGGTCATTGAAGAGATTAACACTGGATTAGAAGGAAGCAAAACAGATATTGGAAGGTGAAAGTTATGATCTGTTTAAAATTGACTTAAAGTCTTTTTTAAGTTTATTAACCCTACAATTGCAAAGAAAATTACACCGGATATTTTTCGTTCACAAAAGCGTTACATTTAACAAATAATAATGATGCCCTATGGAATTGAAATCCCTTTGTAAATGTTTACATTGTTCATTCTTCCAGACTCCATCTTCCTGTTTCCTGTCTCTAGTTCTTTTCCAGAAACTTCAGAATATCCGCATTTAATTCGTCCGGTCTTTCATAAGGAACCATGTGAGTGGTATCTTTATAAATGATCTTTTCTGCATCAGGAATTTGCCTGGCAATCATTTCCGTATGATCCTGTTTGATGACATCTTTGTCTCCGGCAATGACCAATACCGGGCTCTTTATTCTATTTAAATCCTTTTTGCTGATGTTCGGTTCTGTCAGCATGATCTTTAAAAGTCTGCGTTCATTGATGGTATCTGCTGCTCCCATCTGATTCAGTTGTGCCATCTGAGTGGTGAAGCGTTCCATCAGTTGATCTTGCACGCCTTCAGGAAATGCATTAGCTCCAATGATGACGAGCCTGTTAAGTTTTTCAGGATATTTCAGGGCAAACTCAAGACCGGTATTACCGCCATCACTCCATCCGGCAATATTGATTTTGTCGAGCTTTAAATGATCTGCCAATGCTTTTACATCATCTGCAAACAATTTATAGGTAAAATCTCTTTTGGAAGTGTCTTTACTTTTCCCCTGACCTCTGGTATCTACCACAATTACTTTATACTGCTTTGCTAAAGCAGGAATCTGCTGATAATAATCCCTGATGCTTCCGGAATTGCCATGCAGCAATACCAGAGGTTTGCCTTCACCATAAACTTCATAATAAAGATCAGTATCTTTCAGGGCAAGATAATGTCCTGCCGTTTCATTTTTACCGTATATCGATTGGCTGGCCTCTTCTATATTTTTGCTGTTATCCCGCAGCCATTCCTGGCTATCATCTGTATAGCCCCTATCATCTTCCCCGGTATCTTTTCCGTTTTTATCCATCTTTACATCGATATTAATGGCAGGAGCCGCAATAGACATTTTTTGCCAGTCTCCATAAAACTCTCTTAAAAAACCTGTTCTGAAAAGAGCTGCGCTTATCTTAATCCTGCCCTCAAAAGCTTTTAGGAACTGTATTCCGACAAAAAACCTGCCCTGCACCCAAATATTACGATCATTAACATCAAGGGTATAGGTTCCGTCTTTGATCATATCCTCGGTAAGTTCTACGGTAATTTCCTCATCCAGAATATTTTTATCCGGAAAACCGTTTTTCTCACTATAGATGCTATATCTCATCAGAACCGGCTCCTTTGAAACAAAACTGGCAATATTCAGATTGATATTTTTAATCTTCGATCTTTTTCTGGCATTAAACTCCAGAGCGGTTTCCCCAAGAAATTTGTTTCGGTCAAATTCCGGATTAACGAAATACATAACACTTTTTGTTTTCGTGTTTACGCCCCAGTTTTTATCTACAAGCTTTTTAGGCCGGATGGCAATTTCCTTTATATTTTTAGGCCGTTCCGTTAAAAATATCTTCTGCTGATCATGCTTTTTAAAATTCTCCACCGTTTCTTCATACAGATCATATCCCGGGACTTCGATCTTTACCTTTTGCCCGGGATCCAGACTGGTAAGATCAATTGAAAAGTTGCCTTTTCCGTCAGAAATCGTTCCGGTTGTTTTCTTGGCTACTCCAATTTTTACATAAGGAACAGGTTGGTTTTCATTTTTGGAGATAATGGTTCCCGAAATTACCTGGGCATCCAGGACTGATGCTGCACAAAGGAAGAATAAGGTATTGCGTTTTTTCATGTTAAAAGTTTGATGCAAACTTATTTATTTAAAACCGCCGACATTCATAAAGTCATATTAAAATTCTCCTTCTTTTAGTTAAATTTATTGTAAAAACTCAGCGTTTAGCGGGCTGAAAAACTCTGACAATAAATGCTTCCCTGATTTTTACAGAATATCCATAATCTCTTTCCAGGAATTTACTCTTTTATAAGTATCATTTTCTATCAATTCGTTGTGTGGCTGTGTAAAGATCAGTCTTTCTCCTGAGAAATGATCCAGATTCTTAGGATAATCATCGATCATCACATCGCCTGATACTACTTTTTTGCTTCCGCAAAGGACAATCTGCTCCCAGCTGATGAAAGGAAAATGCTCTACAAGCCAGTCATACTTTTCTCTTAAGCTGTTCGGAAACTCCATTCCTGCAGATACAATATACACTTCATATTTGCTGTTCAGGTACTCCATCGCCTCACGGCTGCCTTCCATCACAGGCAAAGTCCTGAAAAACCCTACTTCATTGACATGGCTTTTGCCATTGGGAAAAGCTTCTGTTTCGGGCTTCCCGGCTATTTCTCTGATTTCGATCTCTCTTCCTGTGTCTCTTTTTTCAAACTGTACCAGCTGATGGTATACATCTGCCATCACCCCGTCCATATCGACAATTACTTTTTTCATTACCTCAAATCGGATTTTACATTATTATTAAATTATTTCTATGAATACCAGCTGTTTCGCTGATATTCCTATCAAATGTACAGAATAGTTTCCGCCGGCAGTGGATACAGTTTATTAAAAAAACGTGAATAATCATTTTATAAAAAGGTGTTCAGGAAAATTTTATGGTTACATTTTCGTATTTTTGCGGCTCAATTCTAATTCAAAACCAAAGCATTAATTTCCAATGAATTACGTTTCTGCAGAAAATCTTACCAAATCTTACGGCATCAAAGTTTTGTTTGAAAACATTTCTTTTCACATTAATGAAGGAGACAAAATTGCCATTGTTGCCAAAAACGGAAGCGGAAAATCTACCCTTCTGAAAATATTAATGGGTAAAGAAATTGCAGACAGCGGTACTGTGATCATCAATAAAGATATTCAGGTGGTTCTGTTTGACCAGGAGATCGATTATGATCCCAATCTCAGCATTGAGGAATTTATGATGACTTTGGACTCGGAACCTATTCTGGCTCTGAAGAACTACCACAAATCCCTTCACTCTACAGATCAGGACTTCATTGAAAAGGCATTGGCAGATATGGAAGTTCACAAAGCCTGGGATCTGGAAAATGAAATGAAGCAGATTCTGTCTCAGCTTAAGATCACTGATCTGGATGCCAAAATGGGAACTCTTTCTGGAGGGCAGATCAAACGTGTGGCCCTGGCAAAATTATTAACGGAAACCAGAGCTGAACACAGACATACACTTCTGATCATGGATGAACCTACCAACCACCTTGATGTGGACATGGTAGAATGGCTTGAGAACTATCTGAACAAAGCAAAAATCACCTTGCTGCTGGTAACTCACGACCGGTATTTCCTGGACAGTGTCTGCGATATCATCTGGGAAATGGAAGACAGGAATCTTTATGTTCATAACGGTTCATATGCCACTTATCTTGAAAATAAAATGATTCGTGAGGAAAATCTCAATGCCACTATTGATAAGGCCAACAACCTTTACAGAAAGGAGCTTGAGTGGATGCGAAGACAGCCTAAAGCAAGAACAACCAAATCCAAAAGCAGGATTGATGCCTTCTATGAAACAGAAAAAGTGGCCAAGACCGATACCCGGAAAGAAGGCCTGGAACTGGATTTTGAAATGAAACGTCTGGGAAATAAAATTCTTGAACTGAAACATATTGATAAAAGTTTCGGGGATAAGGTTCTTTTAAAAGACTTCAGTTATCAGTTTCAGCGTGGTGAGAAGGTAGGAATCATCGGGAAAAACGGGGCTGGAAAATCTACTTTATTAAATATTATTCAGGGATTTGAAAAAGCAGACAAAGGGGAAATAGAAACGGGAGAAACTATTTCTTTCGGGTATTTTGCCCAAAAGGGACTTACTTATAAGGAAGACGAGCGTGTGATTGATTTCATTAAAGAAATTGCAGAGCATTATCCTCTGGCTAACGGAAGAAGTCTTTCCGCATCACAGTTCCTGAGATTATTCTTATTTGACGACCAGACGCAATACTCTCCTATTTCCAAACTTTCGGGAGGTGAAAAAAGAAGGCTTCACCTGATGTATATTTTATACCAGAATCCTAACTTCCTGATTTTTGATGAGCCTACGAACGACCTGGATCTTCCGACCCTGACGGTCCTGGAAAACTTCCTTCAACAATTCCAGGGATCTCTGATCATCGTTTCCCACGACCGTTATTTTATGGACAGGATTGTAGACCATGTGCTGGCTTTTGAAGGAAACGGAAAAATAAAAGATTTTGTAGGAAATTTCTCAGAATACAGGGAAGCCAAAAGCCGGGAAGAATCTTTAGAAAAAAATACAACGGCAAAGCCAGAACCGGTAAAAGAAACCCCTGCAGCTACCGTAAACGCTTCATCGTCCCATTCTAAAAGGAAACTTACCTTTAAGGAACAGAGAGAACTGGAAACGATTGAAAAAGAAATGCCTGAATTGGAAGAACAGCGTGCAAAAATCCTGGATCAGCTTAACAATGAAACAGATTACGAAAAAATAGCTAAGCTATCTTCTGAACTGGAAACAGTTTCTGAAACACTCGAAAACCAGGAGATGAGATGGCTTGAGCTTCAGGAATTATTATAAAAAAACATGAGCTATGAATGAATTCAGGGGTTTTTATTCTTCATCCTAAAACCCTTAACTCACTCATAGCTCACTGATAATCATCTACAGCACCACCACCCTTTCTTCTTCTGAACTTTCCAGGGAGGCGTCGATGATTTTCATATTCAGGATTACCTCTTTTCCGGGAGAAGGTAAAGGATATCCGAAAACAATGTGCTCATAGATCTGTTGGTAATAATCCATATAATTTCCGGCTTCACTGGAAGTCTCCATTCTTTCAGTTTCTCCTTTTTCATTTAAAAAGTTGACGATCCCATCAGGTTCTTTCAAGGGCTGTGCCCATTCTTTACCGTAGACAGGAATCGCTCCGCTTACCAGTTCATTTTCCTGATTATCGGTTCTCTCCTGAAGGAATGTTCCCCTGTCACCATGAATTTTATAGGCGTGATGGTCTTCTTTGGTAAATACCGATGATTTTAACCGTACTCTAAGATCATTTTTATAGAACAGCAGGATCTCAAAATAATCATTTGCAAACTCAGACCCTTTCATAGAGAAGACATCAGCAAAAAGCTTTTCAGGATATCCGAAATACTGTATTGCCTGGTCTACGAGATGTGCTCCGAGATCGTGAAGTGAGCCTGAGCCCATCTGATCCGGGCTTTCTTTATGCTGTTTCCCGCTTGGCTCAGTCCGGAATCTGTCAAAACGGATTTCAGCTTCTTTAATATTCCCCAGCTTATCCGAAGAGAGGATCTCTTTCACCTTCAAAAAATCACGGTCAAACCTTCTGTTCTGATATACGCTTAAGAATAATCCTTTATCTTCAGCCAGTTTCACCAGTTCTTCAGCTTCTGAAACATTGACTGTAAAAGGTTTTTCAACAATGATATTTTTTCCTGCTTCCAGTGCTTTTCTGGCATATTCATAATGGGTCTGCACCGGAGTGTTGATAATCACCAGTTCAACATCTGCCTTCTCCAGCATTTCTTCTACGGAACGATAGATGGTTGCTTCCGGATATTTATCTTTAGATTCTTCTTTACTTCTCTCTACTATGCCGGAAAGAAAAAATCCCGGATGTTCCTTTAGAAAAGGAGCATGAAACACTTTTCCACTCATCCCAAAGGCACAAAGCCCTGCTTTTACCAATTGCATATTCTTTTATTTTTTACAAATATATTCATAAAAAAAGCGGATCACACCTATTGATTGCATAGAAACGAATCATTTTTTGCATGTGAAGGATATGACAAAAATCATAAAATTATTTTTAACTATTCTAAACAAATACTTACATTTGCGCCTTATTTAAAACTGTTCTACATAAAAATAAAATGAAAAGACAACTACTTTCTTTGGGGCTCCTATTTACCGCTATTACAGTGAGTTCACAGCTTAAAAATGCTGAAGCTGATACCATCAGAACCCAGACTATTGAGGATATTAATCTTCATAAGACCGGTAACCCCAACCAGGCAAGACCACTTTCTACAAAGTCTAATCTGACGGTAATGGAAAATCCACAGCCTATTGCTATTGTTACTCACGAAATCATTGAGCAACAGCAGGCAAAACAGCTTAGCGATGTTCTGCAGAATGTAAACGGAATGTATGTTACTTCCTCAAGAGGAAATTCTCAGGATAGTTTTGGAGGGCGTGGTTTCATTTTAGGTAATGATAACATCTTCAAGAACGGAGCAAGAGTAAACAGTGGTGTTTTCCCTGAAGTAAGTGGGCTGGAAAGAGTAGAAGTTTTAAAGGGAGCGAATGCTATGCTTTTTGGTAATACAGCAGCTGGTGGTGTTATCAATATGATTACGAAGAAGCCGAAATTCAATTTTGGTGGGAGTATAGGATTAAATGGGGGAAGCTGGAACTCTTACAAACCTACTGTTGACATTTATGGTCCTTTATCTAAGAATATTGCATTCAGAGTAAATGGAGCTTATGAGTATGCTGAAAGTTTCAGAGATGTTGTAGAATCAGAGAAATACTATTTCAATCCTTCATTCTTATTTAATTTAAGCCCAAAATCGCAATTGATCGTGGAAGCAGATTATCTTAAGAATAATTTTACTCCGGATTTTGGTCTTGGATCCATTATCAATCCTGACGGAAGTTATAAAATCAATGACCTACTCCCTAAAAATGCTTTCTTAGGAGCTGACTGGCAATATCAAAATGTAGAACAAGTTTCTACCAACATAACTTTTAATCACCAGTTTACTGAAAAATGGTCATTAAATGCTGTAGCTTCTTATCAGAACTATACAAAGGACTATTATTCTACAGAAAGAGTACAATGGGGATATGAAAAGAACTCAAACCGCCTTTTCTGGCAAAGACCTTTAAATAAAACATTTAACGAACAAAATTACACTTCATTACAAGTTAATATTAATGGAGAGTTCAATACTGGAAACATCAATCATAAGGTTTTAATTGGTACTGATGGAGACTATGGTATCCAAAATAACTATACTTACACCAATCCAACTATTTATGGAACAAATGGCAATACCTCTGCCACTAATAATAACCTTTATTTAGATGATCCGTCAAGTTGGGCCAGTGGAAAAATGCCTGACGCTTCCTTAAAAGACAGAACAAAAATTCCTACGCAAAGATTTGGTATTTATATTCAGGATTTCATAAGCCTTACCAAACAGCTTAAAGTAATTGCTGGGTTAAGATGGTCTTATTTAGAAACAATGACCAATACTAAAAATACATTTTCAAACGACCTTGGAGATGTTGATCAAAAAAATACAGCTATATCAGACAGAGCATTTTCACCAAAAGCAGGTTTAGTATATATGCCAAATGATAACCTTTCTGTATTTGCAACCTACACCAATTCTTTCGCTCAAAATACAGGAAAAGACATTTATGAGCAAGCATTAAAGCCTACCACTATTGATCAATATGAAGCAGGAGTAAAAAAGAATTTTTGGAATAATGCTTTAGCTGTAAACTTAACAGTATATCAAATTGTTTACAATAACTATTACCAAACTGCACCTCAGCTAGCCAATGGTCAGGCAAATTCAGATTCATTCTATAAAGAATTTGCAGGAAAAATGAGAAGCCGTGGTGTTGAGTTGGATATTACAGGAAATCCGACAGAAAACTTATCAATTATTGGAGGATTCTCTTACAACAATTCTGTATATCTTGACACACCAGATGGTTTTGGATATGTTGAAAAACAGAGATTGGTAAGAACACCAGCTACAACAGCCAACGCTTCTGTATTTTATAAATTCACGCGTTTTGCAAAAGGCTTGAAAGTAGGCGCAGGAGCTTACTTCATCGGGGATAGATTAGCTGGATGGAATGACACTAAAAATGGTTCTACTGGCTTAGGCGCAAGAAATGGAATCAGTAGATCATTTGCATTAAAAGATTACACTACCGTAATGGTATCTGTAGGTTACGAATGGAAGAAATTCTCTATCCAGGGAAAGGTGGGGAACCTGTTTGATGTGGTCAACTACAATGTTCACGAGAATTATTCAGTGAATCCGATTACACCGAGAAATTATTATTTTACGCTGACTTACAAGCTGTAAAAGTTAAAATATAATCACGACTTATTAAAAGTGGAAATTGCATTTTTGCAGCTTCCACTTTTGAAATTTAAAAACAAAACAAAAAAACGATATGGATAAGATCAAAGACACAAGAAGTTTCATGAGAGTAACCCACCGTTATCTGGGGTATTTCCTTGCCGGGATCATGGCAGTGTATGCAGTAAGTGGAATTATTTTGGTCTACAGAGACACCGATTTTCTAAAGAGTGAGAAAAAGTATGAAAAGACTTTATCTGCCAATCTTTCGGAAAAAGAGCTGAAAAAAGAATTGAAGATGAAAGGGCTTGAAGTAGAAAAAACCGAAGGCACCCTTCTTCATTTTAAAAAAGGCACGTATGATTCAGCAACGGGAGTAGCCAAATATTCAAAAATGGAACTGCCGTTTGTACTGGACAAGATGGTTTCTCTACACAAATCACAGTCTAAAGATGCCATTGCGCCGCTAAGTGTATTTTTTGGAGTTGCTTTATTTTTCTTTGTTGTTTCAAGTTTCTGGATGTTCAATCCTAAAACCAAAGCTTTTAAACGTGGAATCAGGTTTACGATTGCCGGGCTGATCATCTCGGTAATTCTTTTGCTTATTTAACAGATTAAAATGTAAAAAAAAGCGATGTGACGTTTTCAGTTGAATACATTTTTATTCAAATTTCTCATTTTAATGAAGTAACAGAATAGAAACAATATCACTTTCAAACTTTTGATCGTCTTTTTTTCCTTATTTATCATTATGGAATTCTTAGAGATAATGTTAAAAAGTTAAATTGTATATCACTCATATTCTTAACATTAATTTAGAAAAATTGTCTAAAATTAAGATTCTGGCACATTTATTGTTTTTTCTATAATTCGTGAATAATAAACATTTAATTATTAAAATAATAAATTATGAAAAAACTTATTTTAACAGGGATATTAGCTGTAGCAGGTTTAACAGCAACTGCCAATGCTCAGATTCAGAAAGGTAATTGGATGGTAGGGGGTAACCTTGCGGGTGCCAACTTCGGATTAAACAAGGGAGGTGGCTATGATTTTAATATTCAGCCGAAGGGAGCTTATTTTATTGAAGATAACGTTGCATTAGGAGGTTATGTAGATTTAGGTTTCAAAGGAGCTAAAGATGCGCCAACTACTTTTACGTATAACGTAGGGGCATTAGGACGTTACTATCTTAACCCGGGAGAGCAGGGAGTAAACAACTTACTACACCACGGAAGATGGTTCTTTGAAGGTAATGTGGGTATCGGAGGAACATCAATCTCTAAAGGAGGTTCTTCTTCTAACGGACTTAACTTCGGTTTCGGACCTGGTTATTCTTACTTCATTACTCCAAACATTGGTTTGGAAGGTTTAGTAAAATATGACGCAAACGCTGGATTCGGAAGCGGTGGATATACCAACAAAATTACTTTTGGTTTAGGTTTCCAGATTTATCTTCCAACGTCTAAAGCAAAACAAATCATCAACGACGTTAAGTAATCACTGAACTACTTATAAAAAAATGAAAGCGCCCCGGGAAATTTATTTCCGGGGCGCTTTTCGTACAAATTAAAACTAAACTATAAAAAATCAAATAAATCATGTATTCGGTTGAGGCGTATATCTTAAATACGGCTTTATTTCTCTCACTCCTTTAGGGAATATTTTTCTGGCATCTTCAGTAGAAATGGAGGGCGGTACAATAACATCTTCACCATCTTTCCAATTGACAGGTGTGGCAACCTGATGCTGATCCACCAGCTGTAAGGAATCCAGAACCCGTAAGATCTCATCAAAATTTCTTCCTGTAGATGCAGGGTAAGTAATGATCAGTCTGACCTTTTTTGCCGGATCAATAATCAGCAGGGAACGCACTGTAGCTGTAGCCGAAGCATTGGGATGGATAAAGTCATACAATTCTGAAACTTTTCTGTCCTTGTCTGCAATAATAGGAAAGCGGACCTCCGTCTTCTGGGTTTCATTAATGTCTTTCACCCAGTTTTGATGGTCTTCTACCCCATCTACACTTAAAGCAATCACTTTCGTGTTTCTGGCATCAAACTCAGACTGTAGTTTTGCAGTATATCCCAGTTCCGTAGTGCATACCGGAGTATAATCTGCAGGATGGGAAAACAGAATTCCCCAGGAATCTCCCAGATAATGATAGAAATTAATATCTCCTGCCGATGACTCTGCCTGAAAGTTGGGTGCTGTATCTCCTAGTTTGATTGACATAATATAACGCTTTTATAGTCTACAAATTTAGTAGACTTTTTGGAACTGGCAAATTTTTTGATGAAAATTTATATCTTTAATCAAAAAAAAATTCATGCAGAAAACCGGAATCAGTTATATTGACGTTGTTTATAAAGTCCTCGAAAACTGGTATGTAACCTTTGCCGAACTTACTCCGAAGCTGATTGTCGGAATTTTAGTCTTTACATTTTTTCTTCTTTCCAGTAAATACCTGAGTATTGCTGCCGTAAAACTCTTTCATAAATTCTTTCCGAAAAGCCAGAAAGAAAGCTCCCTGGTTACTTTAATCGGTGTATTCCGTTTTCTGATCATGCTCATGGGAACTTTTATTTCTTTAGAAATTATGGGTTTCAGTGGTTTTCTATGGAAATTCATCGGAAGTTTGGGAGTGGCCGGGGTGATTGCCGGGGTAGCTTTAAAAGATCTGGTATCCAGTATATTTTCAGGAATGCTCATCGGAATTGATAAAGCCTTCAAAGTAGGCGATTATATTACCATTGGAACTCACTCGGGAACGGTTCAGGAAATTGGCTTTCTGACAACAAAAATCCTTACGGACGATGGTAAAAAAGCCTATATCCCGAATCAGGTTGTTTTCAACGCTCCGTTCTATAATATTACAGCTTCTCCACAACGGAGAATTATTTTAAATTTTGAAATCCCTGCGGATGAAGATATCAGCAAGGCACAAAAGGGAATTCTGGAAGTGATTAAAGACCTTGATAATGTGGATAAGCTCGATACTGCCGAAGTTATTTTTACAGACCTGAAGCAGGGATCCTTTAATCTCCAGGTTAAATTCTGGATCAAAGTAGGAGCCAATCTTGCTCAGACCAAAAGTAAAGCCTATCTCAATATCAAAGAGCGTTTTGATACGGACAATATCCAGCTGGTAACCCCAACAAGTATCAGTATTACAAATGCAGATTCCGCCTCATTGGAGAATCATGATAAGTAACGGAGTTCCCACAGATTATAAATAATAAAAATATTACCCTATGTATCTATATTTTTAGGATACATAGGGTTTTCCTGAAAATAGTTCTTTACCCGGCTGCATTTAGACATATTCTGTACAAACAGATCTATTCGTCTGCTTCTTTTTTAAATTTTTCTTTGTCCGCAGTATGATTTTTCCGGGGGATTTTACCAATACTGTCATTGTCTGCAATCCGGCTTTTATGGGCCGTAGGAGAATCTTCTTCTATTTCAACAACCACACCGGTTGTTGCATACACTTCGGGTTTAGGTTTTGAACAGCCTGTCAGAAACAGAAGAAAAGAAAATATACCCAGTACCATTCTGCTATTCCGGAAACCTGCAGGAATATATTTTAAAAAGCGGGATTCTATTCTTTTGGATACGTCAGAAGTATTTAACTGATAATCATAGAATCTACCACAAACCTGTACGTCTGTGCTTCTCTTCTCATCTATGATCTGCCTGATCTCCAGGGGATTTTTTTGTGTAAAATCAATGACACATTTATTGCAGACAGAACAGAATCTGCCTTTTTCCTTTGGGGACATTGATTCCCAATTTTCAGAGCACGGTTCCGGAATGTGTAAGTTTTTCATGAATAAAGTTTTGTACATGCATTAAAAAACCGTTCCAAAGAAGAAACGGTTTTAATTTTATCTAAAATTTCTATTAATAAAGCGAAAGTGTAATCCGCTTTTATGCCGCTGATTTTGCAGATTCGGCAGATCTTCCGTAAACATCTGCCGAATCTGTGATCAAATTATTTTCACTGAAACTTTCCAACAAAAAAGCCACTCCAAAAATGAAGTGGCTTCTGTTTTATCTGAAAATTTTAGATTACGCTAAAACTTCTTTTACTTTGTTTGCAGCTTCTTCTAAAGTAATTGCAGAGTGAACCGGAAGACCAGACTCGTCAATTAATTTTTTAGCTTCTACAGCGTTGGTTCCCTGTAATCTTACGATCAATGGAACCGGAAGGCTACCCATAGCTTTGTAAGCATCTACAACACCCTGAGCCACTCTGTCACATCTTACGATACCTCCGAAGATGTTGATAAGGATTGCTTTTACGTTTGGATCTCTTAAGATGATTCCGAAAGCAGTCTGTACTCTCTGAGCGTCAGCAGTACCACCTACGTCAAGGAAGTTAGCCGGGTTACCACCGGATAATTTGATGATATCCATAGTTGCCATTGCAAGACCTGCTCCGTTTACCATACAAGCTACGTTACCGTCTAGTTTTACGAAGTTAAGACCAGCTTCACCAGCTTCTACATCCATTGGATCTTCTTCTCTTGTATCTCTAAGCTCAGCTAAGTCTTTGTGACGGAACAATGAGTTGTCATCCAAAGTTACTTTAGCATCTACAGCGATAATTTTGTTATCAGAAGTTTTCAACACCGGGTTGATTTCGAAAAGAGATGCATCGATACCAACGTAAGCGTTATATAAAGAAGTGATGAACTTTGTAAATTCTTTGAAAGCATTCCCTTCAAGACCTAGGTTGAAAGCAATTTTTCTGGCCTGGAAACCCTGAAGACCTAAAGCAGGATCAATGATTTCTTTGTGGATCAAATGAGGAGTCACTTCAGCAACGTGCTCAATATCCATACCTCCTTCAGTAGAATATACAACTGTATTTTTACCTTCAGCTCTGTCTAAAAGAATAGAAACATAAAATTCTTTAGTTTCTGTTTCACCTGGATAATATACATCCTCTGCAACCAAAACAGAATTTACTTTTTTACCCTCAGCAGAAGTTTGTGGAGTTACCAACTGCATTCCGATGATGTTCTGAGCGTTTTCTTTAAGCTTATCCATGTTTGGAGAGAACTTTACACCACCACCTTTACCACGACCACCTGCGTGGATCTGAGCTTTTACTACCCACCCTTGAGCGCCAGTTTCAGCAGTTAGTTTTTCAGCAGCAGCTACAGCTTCATCTACATTGTTTGCAACGAAACCACGTTGGATAGCTACTCCATACTTTGATAAAATCTCTTTTGATTGATACTCGTGAAGATTCATATTATTTTTATTATTTTATTTTAATATTTAAAGGTTGACAAATTTACTAAAAATGAATAAGGTTAAAAAGAAATTTGTGGAACTTTTAACGCATTCAGTAAGTTTTCTATGAATCTTTATCCCATTCATCACTCCAAATGGCGGCATAAGGCCGAAAAGCTATGCAGGAGTATGAAGAGCAGTTCATATTCTAATCACATTTTAATCACATTCTAATCTGCAATAAGAGTACTCCCCACTCTCATATTTTATCTTTGCAGTTCATAAAACGGAGTCATTCAGCATTTCAGAAATTCAACGATTTCTTTACCACCATACAGTCACAAAAAAGTATAACCTTTAAACTTACTAAATAAGAAAAAATGGAAATAACGGCCAATGAGCAGGGGAAAAGGCTTATCCGCTACATTACAAAAGAAAAAAAAGATGTTACCAACATTTATTTTTATGCTATTCTTAACGGACTCGTATCACTGAGCATTCCTTTGGGAATACAGTCTATCGTAAGTTTTGTGATGGGGGCTACAATGGCAACGTCCATTTATATTCTTATTTTTTTCGTAGTGATGGGAACATGGCTCGTAGGCTATTTCAGGCTAAAAGTGATTGAGATCATTGAAAAAATACAACAAAAAATTTATGTAGAATTCTCTATCGCAATTGCAGATAAAATACCCAAAATACATCTCTCCCATACCAGGAAATATTACCTTCCGGAGCTTATGAACAGGTTTTTTGATATCCAGAATCTTCAGAAAGGTGTCTCTAAAATTTTACTGGAAATTCCTACAGCGCTTATCCAGATCTTCTTCGGTATTCTGCTCCTTTCCTTCTACCATCCATGGTTTTTGGCATTCGGTGCCCTGGTTGTCATCTGCGTGATCATTATTTTCAGATATACGATGGAAAGCGGGATTAAATCAAGTATTGAAGAAAGCAACAGAAAATATGATACTGCAGCATGGATTGAGGATATTGCCGGTTCTGTAAAAACATTTAAATTGCACGCTGACAGCGGGGCCCATCTGAAAGGGACAGATGATCGTGTAGTGGAATATCTGGACCACAGAACAAGCCACTTTAAGGTTCTTGTTTTTCAATACAAAACGATTATTGCCTTTAAAGTTATTATCACGCTGGCAATGCTTGCCATCGGAACTTATCTGTTAATCAGTCAGAAACTTAATATCGGAGCATTTATCGCAACTGAGATTGTGGTTTTAAGTATTATGGCAGCTGTAGAAAAGCTTATCATCAGTCTTGAAAGCTATTATGATCTGATCGCTGCTTATGCCAAACTTTCTAAAATTACAGATCTGAAAGAAGAACAGAACGGAGAAATTATCCTTTCTCAAAAAGGAAAAGGTTTTGAAATTGAGTTTAAAGATGTTAGTTTTTCCTTCAATGAAACAACCCCTATTCTTTCTCACCTTAATTTTAAGATAAAAGAAAACAGCATTACCATCCTGACCGGAAAGCTGGGAACCGGAAAATCACTCTTACTGAATATGATAACCGGATTTTTCGAACCCAGCTCAGGAACAATCCTTTTTGATAAGATTCCTTTACAGAATATTGATAAACAGAAACTCCGGAACTCAATAGGTCTTTATCTTGAGGATATGAAAATAATCCAGGGAACCGTGAAAGAAAATATTCTTCTGGGTAATACCGAAAGTACTACAGAAGACATCCTTGAACTTTCTGAACAGATTGGAATTGAAAATATTTCAAGCGTTTTCAGCAGTGGATTTTTTACAGAAATCAGCGAGACAGATTCTGAGGTGACTTTCAGTTCCAGGAAAAAAATATTATTACTCAGAACGCTGTTGGGAGAAAAAAGACTCATCATTTTAGAAAATCCTTTTGCCGGTCTTCAACAGGAATATCAGGAAAGAATCATAAGATACCTGCAAATGAAAAAAGAGAAAACAACGGTTATCATTGTTTCGCAGGATGAAAACTTACTGCAGATTGCTGATCAGCATCTTCATATCGAAGACAATACTTTAAAAATTCTATCATAATTTTTTAGCAAAATGAAACTACAGTCATTCGACAATATTTATCATATTCACAAAAAACCTAGAGTGAAAAAGTGGTTTTTCTTCATTCTTATAGGGGGAATCATCACTTTATTTCTTCCCTGGACCCAAAATATAAAAGTAAAGGGTAATGTCAGCTCGCTTTATCAGGAGCAGCGTCCCCAACAGCTGAACTCTCCTATTCCCGGACGGATTACCAAATGGAATGTAAAAAACGGAGATTACGTGAAAAAGGGGGATACTTTACTTCATCTTTCAGAAATAAAAGATGATTATTTAGATCCGCTATTAGTACAGAGAACCCAGGAACAGGTCAATGCCAAAAAGGGAGTCCGTAACTATTATGAAGCAAAGGCAGCCACAGCAAAAAACCAGCTTCAGGCTTTAAATTCTGCGAGAGACCTGAAACTAAACCAGTTAAAAATAAAGATAAGCCAACTTAACAATAAACTTACCGGAGAAGAAGCTGAGCTTGAAGCTGTTAAAAATGAGTTGCAGCTCTCTGAAAATCAGTTTGCAAGGCAGAAAAAAATGTATGATGAAGGGCTGGTTTCTCTTACCCAGTTCCAGCAGAGAAGTATTTCTTACCAAAATGCCGTTGCCAAAAAAACATCTTATGAAAATAAGGTAGCCCAGACACGTCAGGAAATTCTCAACACCCATATTGAGCAAAACACTGTAATCCAGGATTATACTGAAAAACTGAGTAAAACTGAAGGAGAGCGTTTCCAAAGTATGGGACAGATTGAAGGGAGTGACGGCGATATTGCTAAGCTTGAAAACCAGGTGGCCAATTATAAGGCCAGACAGGGTCTGTATTTCATTATCGCTTCTCAGGACGGGCAGATTGTTCAGCTTAACAAAGCCGGGATCGGGGAAATTCTTAAAGATGGTGAAAATATAGGAACGATTGTTCCCACCGATGTGGATCATGCAGTGGAAATCTATATCAAACCGGTGGACCTTCCTCTTATCAAAGAAGGGCAGCGGGTGATGTGTACTTTTGACGGTTTTCCTGCCATTGTATTTTCCGGATGGCCTAACTCCAGCTACGGAACGTTTGCCGGAAAAGTGATTGCTGTAGAAAGTAATATCAGTGTGAACGGGCTTTTCAAAGCATTGGTGATTGAAGATAAAAACGAAAAAAAATGGCCGCCAAAGATCAAAATGGGGACCGGAGTACAGGGAATTGCCATTCTGAACGATGTGCCGGTATGGTATGAACTATGGCGAAATATTAATGGTTTTCCACCGGATTATTATGAAGTAAAAAATGAAAAATCTGGAAAAGATGAAAAGGCAAAGTAATTTTTTTTTAATCATATTCTTATTTTTTTTCCATTACGGTTCTGCTCAGGATTCACTTAAGATCTCGGCTCTTGAATTTATTTCCGTTGTAAAAAATTATCATCCACTTGCTGTAAAATATCAGCTGCAGAATAAAATTGCAGCCAATGAAATTATAAAAGCAAGAGGAAGTTTTGATCCTGTTCTTGGCGGAAAAATGGGTAAAAAAAATATTGACGGAACAAGATATTATGAGCAGAAAAATATTGAATTGGGAATTCCAACCTGGTATGGAATAGAAGTAACGGGAAGCTACAATGATCTGGATGGTGAAAAACTGAATTCCAGCGATACAAAGGGTGGACTTTACCAATGGGGAATCACGGTTCCTCTGGCAAAAAATCTGCTGTATGATCATCGGAGAGCTGTACTGGATCAGGCAAAATTTGCACAGAAAATGACCGAAGCCGAACAGACCGTTCTCACCAATGACCTTCTTCTGGAAGCGGAAAACATCTATTGGGAATGGGTACAGCATTATGAAATTTATAAGCTTAAATCGAAAATTGTTGATATCAACAAAAACCGGTTGCAGCTTACCAAAAAATCTTTTGAATTTGGAGAAAAGGCTGCAATAGATACTGTTGAAGTTGCGTCACAGTTACAGAATTTTGAGCTTCAGCAGAGAGAAGCTTATCTCAGTTTTGTGAAAAGTACACAGCAGCTTCAGGTATTTTTATGGAAAGACGGACAGGAATTATATGAGATTTCACAGCCCATTTATCCTTCGGACCAACTTTCGGAACATAATGCTTTTTCAGATTTTGAGTTTCTTTTGCAGGAATTCAGAAGCAGGGAAATCAGCAACCACTTATCAATAGTGTATTACAATCAGAAAAACAATATCCTTGAAAGCGAACGAAAACTGAAATGGCAAAGCTTCCTTCCCAAGCTTGATTTTACCTACAATTTTTTTAATAAAGAAAATTACCGGGTAGATTATCTGCCTCTTTTTGATCAGAACTTCCAATATGGTTTAAAGCTGGAGGTTCCGGTCTTCCAAAGAGAAGCCAGAGCCAATTACCAGATGGCTAAGATTAAAATCAGCCAGAACCTGCTGGACACAAAGCTCAAAAAAAGAGAACTGGACACAAAAATTGAAACCTATAAAAATGAAATACTGAATTATCGCGCCCAAATTGATCTTTCGGAAAAAAACCTTATCAATTATCAGAAACTCCTGTATGCCGAAGAAACGAAACACAGCAACGGGGAAAGTTCTCTTTTCCTTATTAACTCAAGGGAAAATAAAATGATTGAAGCCCAGGAAAAATTTATTTCCGTTAAGACAAAATTCCTGAAAAGTTATAATAAGCTGAAATGGATGAAGGAAAATTTTTCATTATAACAGTGCGAGCTTATACTTCATTATTCTTCTTCCAGTTTCTCCGATTGTGATCCGATGAACGGAATTTTCGGAGCCAGGAAATATCCGGTAAGACTGGCAAATAATATCGGAACAAAATAGGTAAATCCTGTAAGTGTTCCTAAGATAATCGTTGTACTCATCGGGGTTCTCGTCACACAGGCATTGATGGCAGCCATACAGCTTACAATAGCCAAAGTGGTATCAACTGCCGGAAACAGATGATGAATAATCAGTCCTAACGTAGTTCCAACGAAAAACAGAGGAATGATAAAACCTCCCCTCCATCCTGAAGTTACGGTAATCGCAATGGCCAGGATTTTAAAGATCAATACCAGAATTAAAAAATTCAGTCCGAAGTTTCCTCCGATCAACTGGTTGATCTCATGATGACCGAAATATCTTGTAATGGGAAAATTATAAGCAATAATGCCTAAGATAATTCCTCCTACAAACGTTTTGATGTAGATCGGAAATTTTCTGTATTCAAAAACTTTTTTAAAAAATTTCACGACAAAAATGAAGATCCATCCGAAGAAAGTACCTACAATTCCAAATAACGAAGCGTATAGGAAATCATAGACGCCTGTATAATGGTAGGCTTTCAGATCCCAGGTTGCCCCGATTCCCAAATGAATGATCAAAGCAAACATCAGATAGCTGAAGCAGCTTGCTACCAAAGCAGGAATAATGGCCCTGTAATATTCTACCGCATGCTTATGATGCAGAATTTCAAGCGAAAAAAGACTTCCTCCCAGAGGTGCTCCGAACAGTGCTGTAAAACCGGATGCCATCCCGGCAATGCTTAAAGAACGCAGCTCCTCTCCTTTCAGTCTGAAAATTTTCCCCAGCCAGGTACCTGTAGACCCTGTTACCTGCACCAAAGGAGCTTCCGGTCCCAGACTTCCTCCTGAGGCCACACAGAAAAGTGATGACAATATCATGGAAGGATTATTCTTCGGATCCAGTTTTCCTTTATTGAATCTGATGTTGTTGACGATCAGGTGAATTTCTCCCGGATCACCAATGAAATGGATCACCAATCCTGCAAGCAGACCACAAATGGCCATGACAGGAATAACCTGCCACCCCTGAAAGTGAGCCAGAAACTCTGTAAAATGTTCCAGAACGATCCAGTATCCGCCGGCAATCACACCGCCCACAAGACCTGTCACGGCCCACATAAAAAAAGTACGGCTGAATACAAACGGATTGAATCTGATAGGCTGATCTAAAAGATTGAATGTTCGTATTAACCGTCTTCTTCTGTTGATTTTCATTCTTATATTTTATTTTTGGCAAAATAAAGAATAAGCATTCCCCAGCTTAAGATCATCATCAGGCCTCCAAGCGGAGTAATAGGTCCTAAGAACTTAAGGTTCATCCCCAGATAATCCTGCATGCTCAGAAAATAGATGCTCACTGAGAATAAAAATGTTCCTGCAATCATCAAGATGGAGGTCCATTTTTCAGCAGACGTTTCAAATTTTAAGATATATCCGATGATCAGCAGGAAAAAAGCTGCATACATCTGATATCTTACTCCTGTCTCAAAACTTTCCAGCCTTTCCACAGCTAATATTTTCTTTAAAGCGTGTGCACCGAATGCACCCAGGATCACGGATATCATTCCGTAAACTGCTCCAAAAACTAATGTAATTGTTTTCATTTTATAACTCTTCTAATTCTAGGGTTAAATATTTCTTTGTTTTATAATCCTGCCAGGTTCCGATGATCTTATTTCCCTTCAGATCAGCTTCCACCAAGGCTCTTGGTATCCATTGTTTCAATTCTTCGCTATGATAGTCATCTTCTGTGATGGAAAAATGGTCATGAACAAATTCTCCTCTCCAGTTGATCTGTTTCCTGTTCTTATCATACCAGTACGTGGCTGAAAAGGAATCATCCTCATTGATTTCGTTGATTAAAACCGTTACAGGATATTTTCCGTCAATTTTCCCTTTGAATAGTTTGTTCCCGGGACCTGTCTTGCCTACATTTTCAGAACCTGAAATCAGATTTTTCGCATAAGGACTCCAGTACTTTTCCAGTTCTTTATAGGTAAGCTCAAGTTTGTGACTTCCCAGATCATCCAATGCCCGCATAGCATGATTGGAGCACCTGCCTGCCACAAAAGTCAATTTATCTTTTCCAAAGAAGTATCTGATGCCGTTCAGGGTATAATCTGTGAAACATCCTTCGTACAAACCAATCTGTTCCAGATGATCTTCTGAAGTACTTTTTTGAGCTTTCAGCTTAACAAGAAAATTATTGATTCTTTTTCTGATCTTTTTCTGGATAAGAGTATTAATTGTTTTAACCGCATCTGCCTGAAACAAGTCTTCAGCATTGATACAGTTCCCCGTCCTCAGATCAAAATTTTTCCAGTCTGAAAATTCTTCGGGATAAGCTCCTGAAGCCTCCCCGTCAATACTGATACTTAGAATATTTTCGGGTGTCTCGAGCTTTTTCCAATCGTAGAAATACACATAGTTTGCATACGAAGTACTGCCTGCACTCACCTTCGCAGAAGGACTGCCTTCTGATCCCGGAATATATTCCAATTCGCTTACCTGAAGAAAAAGATTGATCTTGTTCTCAACTCTGGAATTAGCCGGATAAGAAATAACAGGAAAAACAAAACTCTCTGTTTTTGGCTGCAAATCACTTATTTTTAAATTTTTCTTTTGTGAAAAACCTAACCCGGAAATCAACAGGAAGAACAGGATACTCTTTTTCACTATTTTGATTTTAGATACATTAAAATAAACTTCGCTACCAATGTGGAAATCCCTAATATAATAAACATATTGGCAAATCTCTTGGAACTTCTGAAGCCTTCATGGTTCGTTTTCTTTAAAAAGAATCCGAACAGCAGGAATATAATGGGCAGGATAATCTGTAGCATCAGTTTCCTCTCATTCTGTTAAACTCATTGATCACCTCATGATGGCTTACCGTCTTATCTTTAAAATAAGTCACAAAGTGCTGTTTCTCTTCTTCTGTGGCTCCCAGTTGGTTTAGGATATTCAACAGGTGCATTTTCATATGTCCTTTCTGAATTCCTGTAGTAACTAAAGAACGTAATGCTCCAAAGTTCTGGGCCAGCCCTGAAACGGCAAGAATACTCATCAGTTCCTGCGCAGAAGGTTTTCCTAATAATGCCAGAGAGAATTTTACCAGAGGATGAAGATTCGTCAGGCCTCCTACAACTCCCACTGAAATAGGAAGATCGATCCAGAATCTGAAAATCCCGTTGTCTGTTGTACAATGCGTCAATGATCTGTACTGTCCGTCTCTTGCAGCATAAGCGTGAGCACAGGCTTCTGTTGCCCTGAAGTCGTTTCCGGTAGCAATGACTACCGCATCTACTCCATTCATTACCCCTTTATTATGAGTGGTTGCACGGTAAGGTTCTATCTCAGCAATGGTAACTGCCTGTTTGAATTTAGAAGCAAATTCTTCAGGAGAAATTCCGCTGTCGTCTTTTAAATCTTCCATTTTACACGAAACCTCAGCTCTCACAATACAATCCGGTGTAAAATTGGAAAGGATATTCATCACGATCTGCAATGAATTCTTTTCTTCCTGTGTGAAATCTTCGCTGGTGGCCACTTCCTGTCTCAGTGTTTTCCCAAACTGCTCAAGACATGAATTGATAAAGTTGGCTCCCATTGAATCTACCGTATCGAAGCTTGCCTTCAGCTGATAATAATTCGGCATTTCAGCAGTTTTATCAATCAGGCTGATGTTTAAAATACCACCACCACGCTTTCTCATATTGGCGGTGATATCTTCTGTGGTTTCAAATAATTTTTTCTTTAAACTGAAATTAAAGAAATGTAATAATTTGTGAGGTTCTACATTAAAAATAAAATGGGTATGCCCCAGCTTTTCTGTATTGATAATGGTTGTTTTAAAACCACCTTTATCGATCCAGAATTTCGCAGCTTTGGAGGCGGCTGCCACTACTGAACTTTCTTCAACAGCCATTGGAAGAGCCAATAGTTTTCCGTCGATCAGAAAGTTCGGAGCAATTCCGTAAGGCATATAAAAATTGGAGATCGTATTCTCAGAAAACTCTTCATGAAGTTTCTGAAGATCTGCGTCTTCGTTCCAATACTGTTTTAATATATTTTGGTATTCCTGATTTCCTTCAAGATATTCGTTTACGAGCCAGTCGATTTTCCCCTGCTTTGGCAGCTTGGAAAAACCTTCGATTGGTTTATGATTCATAATATAAACTTTAATGAGCCGTAAATATAATGATTTTGAGGCTGTTTTTTGTTGATAACTTCTATGAAAAAAGGTTGACATTTATCAATTTTGGAACTAAATTTGAACAATATTTAAAACAACACCGATACAAATTGTATCAAAACGTTATTGATATGAATTTTGACCGTCTTAAAGAAAAACTTGAAATCCTTGCTGACGCTGCGAAATACGATGTTTCCTGTTCTTCCAGCGGAGGGACGAGAAAAAACAAAAAAGGTGCTTTAGGAGACAGCTCTGCAAGCGGGATATGCCATACGTATACAGAAGACGGAAGGTGTGTGTCATTGCTTAAGATTCTATTGACCAATCACTGTATTTACGATTGTGCCTATTGTGTTTCCAGAAGTTCGAATGATATTAAAAGGGCTGCTTTTACCGTGGAAGAAGTGGTAGATCTTACCATTAATTTTTACCGCAGGAATTATATTGAAGGATTATTTCTGAGCTCCGGTATTTTCAAAAATGCAGATACAACCATGGAACGTCTGGTAAGGGTGGCCAAAAAACTCCGGCTGGAAGAAAACTTCAATGGTTATATTCATTTGAAATCTATTCCCGGGGCGAGTGATGAACTGATGCAGGAAGCTGCTTTATATGCGGACAGGTTATCTGTAAATCTTGAAATTCCTACCGAAAGCGGGTTAAAATTGCTGGCTCCTGAGAAAAACAGACAGGATATGCTCAGCCCGATGCGATATATTCAGAAAGGGATCAGCCAGTATCAGGATGAAAAAAAGATTTTAAAGAAAGTTCCCAAATTTGCTCCGGCAGGCCAATCTACCCAGATGATCGTGGGAGCCACCAATGAAAATGACTTACAGATCATCAAAGTGGCGGATCATTTTTATAAAAATTTCAACCTGAAAAGAGTGTATTATTCCGGCTATGTCCCTGTTCTGGAAGATAAAAGACTTCCTTCTTTAACGACTGAGGTTCCTATGCTTAGGGAAAACAGGTTGTATCAGTCGGATTGGCTGATGCGGTTTTACGGTTTTAAAGCAGAAGAGATTTTAGACCCGAATGTTCCTTTCCTTGATCTGGAAGTGGATCCTAAATTAAGCTGGGCATTACGACATTTAGATCAGTTTCCTGTCAGTCTTCAGACTGCAGATTATCAGATGATTCTGAGGATTCCGGGAATTGGGGTAAAAACAGCCCAGAAAATTGTAAGTGCCAGGCGTTTTCAGATTTTAACGATGGATCATTTGAAAAAATTGGGTGCAGCCGTAAACCGGGCAAAATATTTTATTGATTTTAATGCCGGTAATGCCTATCTGCGGTATTTAACAGATAAGAATTTCAGAAAATTAATTGTTGGTGGTAGTTCTTCCAAGTTCCACAACCAGTTTTCCCAGCAGCTGAGCCTGTTTTAATCCGACATCAACGACATTGATATTTTTATAGACTTAATGATAACAACCTTACTCTACGACGGAAGTTTTGACGGCCTTTTTACAGCGGTATTTGAAGTTTTTGAATACCGGTATCAGGAGGTGGAAATTGTGAGCAGAGAAAAATATCATCAGGAAAATATATTTGCAGAGATTCACGAAGTTATCACGCAAAATACCAAATCTGAACGGGTACTCAATAAATTAGAGCAGAGTATCGGAAAACAGGGTATTCATCAACTTTTAAAAGTTTTTTTATCCGAAGACCGGGAAATGGAACATTTAATTTTATCTGCCGTAAAGCAATCTGTAAAGCATCAGGGTGAAAATATTCTTGAAAATTTTGCAGATCCTGACATTTTAAAAATTTCAAAAATCTGTAAATCCGTAGGACGTGAAAGTCACAGAATGACCGCATTTGTCCGCTTCGAAAAAATGCAGGACGGTGTTTTTTTCTCAAAAATAGATCCTGATTTCAATGTTATCCCTTTAATCAGAAAACATTTCAAAGACCGTTATCAGGACCAGAAATGGATGATTTATGATCTGAGAAGAAATTACGGTATTTTATATGATCTCGAAAGCTGTGATTTCTTTTATCCGGATGAAAAGCTGGATTTCCACCAGTATCAGCAGAAGTTCCATGATGAGGAAAAAAATTATCAAACACTTTGGCAGCGGTATTTTACAAAAACCAATATCCTTGAAAGAAAGAATATGAAACTGCATATTCAGCATGTTCCGAAAAGATACTGGAAATACCTGACAGAGAAATGCTAGATACATTTCCCTCCGATCTAAAGATTCAATCCGGATTCCATATTGTGGATAACTTTTCACTTCAAATGTATGATTATGACCTTTTCAAATACCCTCTGACAGCTATTTTTATTAATCAACTAGTTCTGTGACAGATAGAGAAAGCTTCAATTGACATTCTCATATTGTGGATAACTTTTTCCAATCTCAGATTCACACAGATACCTTTTGGAAGAGAGTTTTTAATCCGGATGAAACAGCAGACAGAATGAATTCATATTCTGATATTGTGGATAACTTTTTCAAATGCCCTTATTAAGCAAATTCACATCAATGTCCTTTCCTGAAGGATTTCAGAATGTATTGAATTTATGAAAGATACAATGATGATTAGGGCACAATTCCATATTGTGGATAACTTTTTCAAACCACACATTCGGCAGATTACACAGATGTTTAGGATGGAAATCTAAGCTTTTCAAAAATCCGGGTGGTATTTCCATATTCAAAGCGTTGAATTTTAAATTTAGCCTGCAGCTATCATTTCTGACTTTGTGGATAACTTTTTTGGATTGCTATGCTGCAAAACCTTCGATTCTAAAGGATTTACCTAAGATACTGGATATCAATAATCCAGCATGTATAAAACTTAAGAATCCCATATTGTGGATAACTTTTTTCACCTTAGACTATTGCAAAAATGTCTGTTTTAAAGAGTTTTCTTAAGTATTTAAGGATCAGAAACCTGCAATGTAATTCTATTCAGAAATATCATATTGTGGATAACTTTTTTGATACATCATAATAATGACAGAAAAGTTCTAAGAATAAACCTTTCTTTCTCTCTCGCAGATTCCGGAGATTACGCAGATTTTAATTTTCAGAGGTATTTTCCGGCCTGTGGATCATTTTATTTCCGGATTGTCCGAAGTGCCTTTTTAACAATATATTGAGTTTCTTTGGTTGGACTCTCCCGCAGCCATTCATCACAAACTTCCACTACAAACTCAGGCTGCGACTTGCCGACATCATTCAGCCAGTTGCCAACGCTGTCCTGTACATAGCGGGCCGGATCTGACCGTAAAGGCTCTAAAATTTCCAGTCCCAGCCCCGGATTTTGCTTCAATTCCTGAATATGCTCACACCACACGCCTCTCGGCCTGGTAGATTCACTGGCAAAGCGTCTGATATTTTCATTTTTGTGGCTCGTCCACTCTGATAAAATAGTGATACTGTCAGTCAGGTTTTTTGAAATATCCGGCCGCATGGTCATCCAACAGATTTCCCGCACTCCAAAATGAGGGTCTGCAGCGAACGGTTGTATTCTTTTGAATTTGTCTTTTAAATCCAATCTGTCATTTCTTCCAATAGTATAAGCAGCCCAGCACCGTACCAGATCTGCCTGATGTATTAAAAGTTCTGACAGGAATTCATCATCCTCATTGGCCACTGCAAGATCTAATAATCCTGTTCCTATAGCTTCGTTAACTGTATTGACGGTCTGTTTTTTCAACTGTTCAACCTTTTTCAGTACAGGCTGAAGATATTCTGAACGATTATTTTGTCTTAATAAGTTTGCCAGTAAAAGTTTCTGATCTACTGCCAGCCATTCCGTAAGATTTGCTGTTTCTATTTCTCCCCGGTTCAACTGTTCTAAAATATCTGCGGGAATATCTTTAATGGAGCGGGCTCCTTTTCGCTTTTCTGTCATAACGCCTGTATTAGTTCTTCCACATCTACTCTGTTCATGTAATTTACATCTAAATATTTAAATATAACCCTCCTGTCCTGATCCACTACGAAAACTGCCGGAACAGGAAGTAAGTTTTCATCATTATTATTAAACTCAGAAAGGTTGATTCCTAAATTACGGTAATAAGGCAGTACAAAATCCTGCAATTGAAAAACAATTCCTAATTTTTTAGCGAAATCATTATTCTGATCAGACAATACTTCAAACCCAAGCTTATTCTTTTCCGCCATACTCAGAGAATGATCCGGAGTCTGTGGAGAAACAGCGATTAAAACAGCGTTTTTATCTTTTATACGGGAAAGGTTATCCTGCAGAAATTTTAATTCCAGATTGCAGTAAGGGCACCAGCTGCCTCTGTAAAAGGCCAGTATCATTTTTCCTTTCTTCAGAATATCATTGGAATCAATCATTTTACCTGTTGCATTGGGCAGTATAAATTCAGGCATCTTCTCACCGGGCTGAATGCATCTGTCTTCCATATTTTTTGTTTTTAAATCGTCAACAGACTTTCCAAATGCATTTATAACCTCCTGTGGAAGCTGCGATGAAAGTTCCTGATTCAGCTGTTCAATCTGTTTGGCCAATGTGTTCATGTTTTTAATTTTATTATTTTTACAAAGGTCTAAAAGCCGCTACACATAAGCAATAACGCATATTTTTCACCCATAGGGATAAAAAAGTCAATTTTATGGAAACAAAGGGAATAGCTGAAGAAAATAAAATCTGTCCGTTGGAAATCGCCGTTAATACCATCAGTGGAAAATGGAAAATTCCCATCGTATGGCAGATCAATGAAGGGAAAAAACGTCCAAGTGAATTTTTGAGGGGAATTGCCAAGGTAGATCGTAGAGTGCTCAACCAACAACTCACGGAAATGGTTGATGACGGCATTCTGACCAAACAGTCTTTCAATGAATTGCCCCCAAGGGTTGAATATACCCTTACAGAGCTTGGAGACAAACTGGTTCAGATTCTCTGGCTGCTGAATGATTGGGGAAAACTTCTGATTCCTGAAGACGATAATACAAAAGTTTAACAGATTTCTGTATTTCTATTGAAGGAAAATTTTGGATGAGATACTGATGTATTTGTTGGAAATGCAAAGACGTAAATTATTTTTTATAGATGATGCTTTATTTTATTCTTCAATAAATTGTATACTGCATATTTAAATCTATGAAAACCTATGTTCATATTTGGTTAGTTTTTTAACAACATAGGAACATAGAAATAGAGTTGCTGAAATCTTAATATCGAGCGAAGCCGCAATATTCTGTGTCTTAAAATATTTCCAATCCTTATAAACCTTTGCGCTTTCCTACAAAAAGCTTATCTTCAATGTTTCAATATCCAACAAAAAACACCATATTGGTAAGCGAATCAGATGAATATGAAAAAAATTATTCCGGGAATAGTGATGACCATTGTTTTATGGAGTTGCGGCCATGATAAGGCTCCAAAAAATAATATTTCTCAGGAAACAACGGATTTAACACCTAAAAGTTCCGTCCCTATCAATAAAGAAAAGAACACTGTAAAAGAACGATTTTCAACTCCTGAAGGCTATGAATGGCAGGATGAAAAACAGAATTCTTTCGGATATTTTATTGAAAATTTTAAATTGAAACCTTACGGCAGCCAGATTTTAAGATATGACGGCGCTCCTGTTTCTACCCAACATCTTCATGAAGCCGTGTTTGACATTGATACAGGAAATAAAGATCTTCAGCAATGTGCGGACGCTGTTATCCGATTAAGAGCAGAATATCTGTATACAATGAAAAGGTATGACGAGATTCAGTTTCACTTTACCAGTGGTGATCTTCTGAGATGGAATGATTATAAAAACGGGACCAGGGCTTTTGTCAGCGGAAATTCAGTGAGTTTCAGAAAAACGGCCGGTTTTGATGATTCCTATCTGAATTTCAGGAATTATCTGGACCTCATCTTCAATTATGCAGGAACAATTTCCCTTAATAAGGAAACTCAGCCTGTACTGAAAAACCCAGATTTAAAGACAGGTGATATCCTGATTACTCCGGGAAGTCCGGGACATGTTGTTTTTGTTGCCGGTGTGTGCAGCAATAAAGAAGGAAAGAAATTATTTTTATTGGGTGAAGGTTTTACTCCGGCCCAGTCTATTCATTTGCTGTCCAATCCTTTTCACCAGAATATTTCGCCATGGTATGAGCTTGACGTCAATGCTCCGGAAACCAAAACGGCACGTTATATTTTTAAACCTACAAACTTCAGAAGCTTTTAATACTTTATATTCAAAACTATTGAAAAGTTACTACGATAATCTGAACTTGTTTTTGTAAATTTGTGTTCGAAATTTTTTACTAGATGAAAGAGAGTGCTGTAAAAAAGATTGCAGTTCTTACTTCAGGAGGCGACTCTCCGGGTATGAATGCTGCATTAAGAGCGGTAGTAAGAACCGCCAATTACTATAATATCGAATGTTACGGAGTGAGAGAAGGCTACAATGGCCTTATCAACAACGATTTCCTGAAAATGGGAGCCCGTTCCGTAAAAAATATAATCAACCAGGGTGGAACGATTCTAAAGTCTGCCAGATCCGCTGAATTCAGAACAGCAGAAGGCCGTCAGAAAGCGTATGACAATTGTGTAAAACTCGGAATCGACGGATTGGTATGCATCGGTGGAGACGGAACTTTTACCGGAGCCAAGATCTTCAATGAAGAATTCGGTATCCGCGTGATCGGTATCCCGGGAACGATCGATAATGATATTTTCGGAACTGATAATACCATCGGGTATGATACGGCATTGAATACCGCCATGGAGGCAATTGATAAGATCCGTGATACGGCAACTTCCCACAACAGGGTTTTCTTTGTGGAAGTAATGGGTCGTGATGCAGGGTTTATTGCTTTAAACAGTGGTTTGGCTACAGGTGCTCTGGATATTCTTATTCCTGAGAAAAAAGACAGCATGGATGATCTTTTTACCAACTTCAGAAAAGCTGAAAAAACAGGAAAAGCATCCAGCATTGTAGTGGTAGCTGAAGGCGAAAAATTAGCCAACGTTTATGAGCTTGCCGAAAAGACCAAACAGACATTCCCTGACTATGATATTCGTGTAGCCGTTTTAGGACACATGCAGAGAGGAGGTTCGCCGAGCTGTGCAGACAGAGTGCTTGCAAGCAGACTGGGATATGGTGCAGTAGTAGGATTGATGGAAGGGCAAAGCAATGTGATGGCAGGAATGCGTTCCAACGATGTGGTATACACGCCTATCGAGGAAGCTATTAAAAAACATAATGAAATCAACAAAGATCTGATGTTGATCTCAGAAATTTTAGCAATCTAATTATTTTTATAAATCTAATAAAAACAAACTATTATGTCAACAATCAAAGTAGGTATCAACGGTTTTGGTAGAATTGGACGTCTTGTTTTCAGAGCAATGACTGAAAGAGACAACATTGAAGTTGTAGGAATCAATGACCTTATCAATGCAGAATACATGGCTTACATGTTAAAATATGACTCTGTACACGGTATTTTCCCAGGTGAAGTTTCTGTAGAAGGAAATGATCTTGTAGTAAACGGAAAAAAAATCAGAGTAACTGCTGAAAAAGATCCTAACAACCTTAAGTGGGACGAAATCGGTGCTGATTATATCGTAGAATCTACAGGTCTTTTCTTATCTAAAGATTCTGCTCAGGCTCACATCAACGCCGGTGCCAAGAAAGTAATCCTTTCTGCTCCTTCTAAAGATGATACTCCAATGTTCGTAATGGGAGTAAACCACAAGGAACTTACTGATGATATCAAAATTTTATCAAACGCTTCTTGTACTACCAACTGTTTAGCTCCTTTAGCTAAAGTAATTCACGATAAATTCGGAATCGTAGAAGGTTTAATGACAACTGTACACGCTACAACAGCTACTCAGAAAACGGTTGACGGTCCTTCAATGAAAGACTGGAGAGGTGGTAGAGCTGCTCTGAACAACATCATCCCTTCTTCTACAGGTGCTGCTAAAGCAGTAGGAAAAGTAATCCCTTCATTAAACGGAAAATTAACAGGTATGTCTTTCAGAGTACCTACTGTAGACGTTTCTGTAGTTGACCTTACGGTAAGATTAGAAAAAGCTACTTCTTACGATGAGATCTGTGCTGCTATCAAAGAAGCTTCTGAAGGTGAATTGAAAGGTATTCTAGGATATACTGAAGATGCAGTAGTATCTCAGGACTTCGTAGGAGATAAGAGAACTTCTATCTTCGACAAAGATGCAGGTATCATGCTTTCTCCTAACTTCGTGAAACTTGTTTCTTGGTATGATAACGAAATGGGTTACTCTAACAAGTTAGTAGATATGCTTGTACATGCTGCTTCTTTGTAATCGGTAATGAGCGATAAGCAATGAGTAATATAAAACCTTCCTGATGGGAAGGTTTTTTTGTATTAATATTATTTTTTTTCACTATTACTCAAATTATAAGTCACTCCAAAAAACCATGCTCCCTTATAAATATTATCATATCGTATTTCGGTATCTGCAACATTAATAAATGCATATCTATCCGAGTCTGCAAGAGCTGATAAATTTGATTTATTTATTCTTTTAACTTTTATAAATGAATAACCAAAAGTTGTAATTAATCTATTTTTTTCTAAAAAAAATAAAGAAGCTCCACCATAAAAACCTGCACTGGCATTATCTGCTAAACTGATCCCAAAAGAAAAACCTGGTTGAACCAAAGTTTCTGGATCATTATGATAAACATGTATTAAACCACCTAATGCATTTGTGATCCTATCTGTATTTCCCTTTGCTATTTCTTTGTTTCCAAGAGAGTTTGTATAAGAAGTATAATTATCATTACCTATAAAGCTCAGAAAATAACCAGCACTGAAATTGATCTTCCAACCCCCAGAAGTAGTAAATTTAATTGGAGAATAAGAATACACTACCTTCCCCTTATTATTCTTAAGTTGTGGAGTAATAATATTTACATCCTCAGTCAATTGTTGAGCAGGCAAAATGATGTTAAAGTTTGTTGTTATAATTCTCTTGTAAAAGGAAATTCCATTATTTGCTTTTAAAGATATTTTATCAGTATTTAACGAAACATTTTTATAAATTTCAGATGCTAATAAAAAATCTTTATTATAAAAATTACTTAGATTTAATTGTTTAGTTAAACCAACAAATTTTTCGTAATCTTTAGTAAGTTGAGAATAAGCTAAAGATAAGGACTCCAAATTCGATTCAATTTTCTTATAATCTTCAATGGTTGGATCAAAGTGAGAAAAATGAGAAAAGTATATTTTTTTAGAACTTTCAACTACAGCAATTGAATCAATAAAAATCGAATCAGAAACAACAAAATTAAGTTCATCATCTAGCAACATTTGTGACCTTACTAATTGATAACTTTGAAAAAAAGATTTCAAATCATCGTGTACACTATTATACAAATTTTCATATTCTTCTGTTCTACTTTTTTTATTTCCATTATCAAAGACTGCCATCACAGCCGAATTGACAACTATAACCTCTGCTATATCTGGATTTGCTGACTTTATATTATTTAAAAACCACTGTGGTGGTTCAAATTCCACATTTTCAACTTTAGTAGTAGAAAATCCTGAAACTTTAAAAACATTTACACCTTTTAATAAAAACTCAACATATGTATTTTTTTCCAATATACTTGGTATTTCTTTATCTTTAGATAAGTCTATTCTAATTACTTTAGCTTTTTTTTGCCCTAAAATCACTCCCACCCACCCGAGCAGCAGCAGTAATAAAATTTTTGTTTTCATGATTATTTGTTTTTAGATTAATGAATTTTCGGTTTGAGTGCTATTAATTTGTATCAAAGATTGCATTTATTGGAAAGCAAAAAAATTACCCTTTTGTAGTATTTTTCAGCAACAAGAGGATTGAAGTATATTCCAAATGACAAATCTCACCATAAAACTTCGGTGCAAAACTTGTATTTTTATAGGTAAAGGAATGAACAATGATACAACCAAGGTTTAAAGATTCTCCACATTTCAGAAATTTTTGGGAACAAGGCAATGGAAAACAGCTGATTGAGCTTTCCGGGGCTGAAGTTAGTTTTAAAGACTTTGAGAAGTTCGCTTCTTTCTTTTACCATGTTGATGAAACGGGTGATCAGGTTGTAAAGGATGTTTATCTTACTAAAAAATTTCATGAAGCTTCAAGGGAAATAGAAGGTTATATCAGAAATGGAGTTTCTGAGACAGATCACGTTCCTGAAAGTGTAAAAAAACTTTTCGCACAGACTCAAAAAGTACCGGACTGGCTTGATTACAATCTTCTCAAAAGCGGTGCTGAACTCTGTATGAGAGGCAATCTCGATTCACTGATCTCCTTAAGAGACTACTGCCTGATCGGTGGTTATGATTATGCCTACCTCAATAAACCGCTTATTGCTACGGAAGCCTTAAAAAAAGGAGCGGTAAAACGTCTTTCTGAAACGCTGGATTTCTGGGTAAATGCTACCCGGTATGACGCCCTGAACATTCATGCAAAAGGATATGAATTTGCTATAAAAACCCGCCTGATTCACTCCTATGCAAGACTTTCCATCAAAAAATATTATAAAGAATGGGATACGGAGAACTGGGGAGAACCCATCAATTCATGGGATATGATGGCTACTTACATCGGTTTCAGTCTTGTTTTTCTTCACAGCCTTCTCAAACTTGGAAATACCCTATCTGATGAAGAAGAGCAAGGAATTTTCCACCTGTGGAAATATGTAGGTTATCTGCTGGGAATCCCGGAACAACTTCTTCCCGATGATAAAAAACAGGCTACGGAATATTTTTATTTGTGGACATCCGTTCAGCCGCCGGCGGATAAGGATTCTGTACTCCTCGCCCACTCTTTACTGGATGAATCCCTGGAAAATCCTATCTTAAAATTTGAGCTCCAAAGAAAAAATTTACGGTATCTGCACATCTGCTGTACCTGGTTTCTGCTGGATGAGGAAGTTTGCAAAAGACTGCAAATTCCGGAAGTTCCCTACAAGACACTGTTCCCAAAATCAAAAATACTTTTCAACAAAATCTATGACACATTCGTAAGCCGGGATGCCAGAATAAAAAGAGGAAATAAGGACCAGATGAAGGTATTGAAAGACTATCTGAACATCACAAAAAATTCAAATTTTCATTAAAATGCCATTTTTCAAAGAAACAAAAAAGCCGGAAACAATCTAATCCACAGAAAGTTTCCGGTTCCTGAAATTCCAGATCAGATACAGTAAAAATAAAATAAGCCAAACCCCAATGACAACGCTGATAAAGATTTCTCTGATAGAAGGATGAAGATAATCCGGCTTGTAAAACAAACGGTCGAGGGTTCTGAATTTATCTTTTAAATCATTTCTTTCATAAGTATTACGGATCGCATTCAGTGGTTCATCTTTATGATCACGGTAATAAAAGACATCTTTAGTCAGATCTTTCGGAACGATCTGTGTTTCTATATGATACTTTTTTAAAAGGACATCCAGTTTCTGAAAAGAAGAAAGTAATGAATCCTGACTGTATGTATAAAGTAAATTATATCTTTTGACTGCATTCTGATACTGTTGCTGCCGCTCAGGAACTTTATGCAATGGGGAGAACAAAAGATTGTTTTCAAGAAAAATACACATTTTCTCATCATATTCAGGATGTACTTCTATTCCCTGAAATATAATTTCGGTACTGTCTCCTATTTCCTTTTTAGAAATAATCCTTTTTTCCAGTTCTCCGGCATCAAGCCCAAGAATGTCGAGCACCGATTTTGCTTTATTGCTCATTTTTTTATGATCTGCACTCAGCATTTTCAGGGTATCAATACTGTAGTATCTGGATTCTGTTGAGAAATAATCCTTATTATGATCCGGCTCGTAATACACCGTATCTCTTACTTCAATTACAGGGTAAGGTTTGGGATATAAAATATTTTTGGGATTAAACAGCTTCTCTGAGCTGTAGGAAGTATAATTGTATAAAAAGGGCTGTAAGATATTCAGCAGGGTTTTATCTTTATTAAGATCCTTTTCAGGCAATTCGGTCCGTAATTTTGCATTGAACCCAAAACTGTAACTGATGAAAAAAGTCAGGGACAGAAAGGATATCAGTAGAAGTGCCATCCCTATTCCCAATTTTTTTGAAAGTTCATATCTCTTTCGGGAATGATTTCTAAGGAGAAAAATAACGAAGAAAAACAGAAAAAGGCCTGATACGAAAACATGAGAAATGGAGACATCATCGTAAAATTTGAACCTGTAAAATTCTGTATAAATATTAATGTCCCCAATACCTTTAAACTTTACATAGCCGTAAATAAAGTAAGCCAGATGTATCACTGCTAATACCGCAAAGGATCTGATCAGGAATAGTTTTAATTTTCTGTCCATAAGATGATCTTAAAAAATAATGTTTTAAGATAAGTATTTTTTTAAATTGGATGGATAAAACCCTTTTTCAAACATTACTTTCAACTTAAATTTATTTTTTCAATATTTCTCAATACCCCATTTTTCATCTCCTTCGTTATGAATAAGATCAGTCTTAAAATTTTATTATTTTTTAACTCTAAAAACCCGTTTCAGGGATAAATAATATTAGTTTTTGATTGAGAAATTATGTATTTTTGAGAAATTATTTTAATAGAGATGAGTAACATTGATGATAAGAAAAAAGCACTCGCATTAGTGCTTGACAAGCTAGATAAAACATATGGAAAGGGAACTGTAATGACTTTAGGTGATGAATCTATAGACAATACGGTAGAAGTAATTCCTTCAGGTTCTTTAGGATTAGATATCGCATTAGGTATTGGCGGATATCCAAAAGGAAGAATCATTGAAATATATGGACCTGAATCTTCAGGTAAAACAACTTTGACCCTTCACGCTATTGCTGAAGCTCAGAAAGCCGGCGGTATTGCTGCATTTATTGATGCTGAGCACGCTTTCGACAGAACGTATGCAGCGAAATTAGGAATCGATCTTGAAAACCTTATTATTTCTCAGCCGGACAACGGTGAGCAGGCTCTGGAGATCGCTGATAACCTGATCCGTTCAGGAGCCATCGATATCGTAGTGATTGACTCTGTAGCGGCTCTTACACCAAAAGCGGAAATTGAAGGTGAAATGGGAGATTCCAAAATGGGTCTTCATGCAAGATTGATGTCTCAGGCATTAAGAAAACTTACAGCTACCATTTCAAGAACAAAATGTACGGTAATCTTCATCAACCAGTTGAGAGAGAAGATCGGAGTAATGTTCGGTAATCCTGAAACCACTACCGGAGGTAATGCTCTTAAATTCTACGCTTCGGTAAGAATCGATATCAGAAAAGCAAGTGCACCGATCAAGCAGGGTGATGAAGCGATCGGTAGCCGTGTGAAAGTGAAGATTGTGAAAAACAAAGTAGCTCCACCTTTCAAGCAGGCAGAATTCGACATCATGTATGGTGAAGGTGTTTCTAAAGTAGGAGAAATTCTTGATACAGCGGTTGATATGGGAATTGTGAAGAAGAGCGGTTCCTGGTTCAGCTATGAAGAATCTAAATTAGGTCAGGGACGTGATGCTGTAAAAGATGTTTTAAAAGACAATCCTGAACTTGCTGAGGAATTGGAAAACAAAATCAAAGAGGAAATGAAAAACAACAAATAAGTTTTTCAAAAAAATACAGAAAGGCAGTCTTCGGATTGCCTTTTTTTTGTTTTGCCATTAATACGTCATTCTTTTTCACGTTAATTTGTGGAAATGCTATTTTTAAATCACATGTTTTATTTTTCAAACGCAAGGATTCACATGAACACTGTAATATTATAAGCAAGCAAAGAAGGAATCAATTTCATTGATTTTTTTTAAGCAGCGACAAAGTTGCTTCTCTTTGCTCCTTTACAATAGGACATTCGAATCCATGCCTCTTTACGTTAAATAAAAAACTTTAAAACTTCATTACCTGATATATCCGGAAAATAAAAAAGAGCCTGAAAACTCAGACTCTTTTACTCTAATGTATATTGTATTAATTCGCAATCTTGCCTTGAAGCTGTAATGCTCCCGTAACTTTCATCCCTTTTGTAAGATTTTCAAATCTCATGTTCTCTTTATTGACAAAAGCATCGATGGTAAAGAAGTCTTCAGCTTCTTCATGCGTGATCAGTTTCAACTTCAGGATATATCCCTTAATGCTTCCGTCTTCAAGCAATTCCGTCTCCTTGAAGTCTACCACTTTAGCAATGAAATCAAAACATGCATAATTAGGAAGAGTCTGGCTTGGCACATAGGTAGTAAACTCTTCACTCATCTTTGTTCCGTCAGGCAAATCAGTACCTTCATGAGCATCCAGTATTAAAACAATCCCACTGATATTTACATTCAGATGCGGCTGCGTCAGATAGGTATTCCTGTTTTCAGGATAATCGGTGGCAAAGAACCAGATTCCGAAAGTATTTCTGGCAGGACCTGCTACAATTGCCTGTAAGTTCAGGGCGTTTTCCCATTCACGGACAGACCTTGTTTCAAAATCCAAAGTATAATCGGTTTTCACTTCCGGCATAATGGTGCTAAGCTCATCTGTAACAACAGGTTTAAATCTTACGTCTTCAAATTCCGTTTTGCTTTTACCCTCTCCCAGCGGGTCAGCCACTGTAGACTGCATCAAAACATTCGTCAGATATTGACCGTAATCTTTAGTCTGGAAATTTTCGTGACCAAAAATTCCGCTCCAGGTATTGATCAGGTTATGTACATTGGATTTTCTTACAATGATTCCGGCTTCGTTAGTAGTTTCAGGAGCTGCAATTCCTTCTGTATTGGTAAAATATTCTTTCCCATCAATCAACTGATGATTCATGATTCCATTATTTTCCTCGTGTGAAAATTCTGCAAAACCTTTATAAGTAATCGTTCCGTTTTCAAAAATATAAGGTAATCCTGTTTTTGCTTTATCAGTATCTTTGAAATGGTAAGAAAGTGAAATCGCTTTGAACTCTCCCTCCTGAGTTGCAGGATTATGGTTATCATTGTGATCAAACTGCGAGTGATATAAAATCATATAAGACCTGATCTTCCCTTCCTGAAGTTCGTTTTCAAATTTTTCTTCCATTTTGCTGATGGCCTCATGTACCGGAAGGGCGTAAGCATCTTCAGTTACCATATAAACAAAACCTTCTATTTCACCATTGTCTTTCTCAAAAGCAGAAATAGGGGTATACTCTCCTCTCAGCTGCAACGCAATAGAATACACGATATAATCATTATACCTTTTGATTTTTTCGTACTCTTCATTCACCGGCTGCTCTTCTACCAACTGTGGCTGTGAAGAGATTTCCTGCTTTATTTCCGGTGTCACTTCTGCCACTTCCTCTGCTGTCTCCTCCGCTATTTTTTCCTCCGGCATTTCAATTTCCTGAACCGGAGTACTGACATTTTCCTGTCTGTTGTTTTTTTTCTTAAAAAAATCAAAGATTCCCATACTGTTTATTATAATTGGCGGTAAATATAATAAAAGTGATCAACAGGCCCATCATAAAAAAAATGCCATTGTGTCAGTTTATTTGCGTCGTGTGTTTTTAGAAAATATATAAATTAAAACCCCGGCGGAGCCTTTGGCTCCGCCGGGGTTTTAATTTAGTCAGGTTTATCATCTGTCAGCTCAAATCCCCAATTCTTTCCTTTTTGGGTGGCTGGAACACCTTTTGTCATCCAGACCGGAGCTTTAGCACCTTTGAGATAGTAGTCAAAAAACTGCTGCTCACGAATTTGAATATCCTTTCTGTTCTGGCGTTTCATGAGGTTGTGATCATCACCGTTGTAATTCAGTAGCCATACGGGCTTTCCGAGACGGCGCAATGCGGTAAACATTTCAATTCCCTGATACCATGGCACTGCTCCATCTTTATCGTTACTCATAATCACTACCGGAGTTTTTACTTTATCAATGGTAAAAAGCGGTGAGTTTTTAATATAAAGTTCCGGAGCTTCCCATAAGTTTTTTCCCAGTCTGCTCTGTGATTTTTCATACTGGAACTGTCTGTTCATTCCTGAAGTCCAACGGATTCCTCCGTATGCGGAAGTCATATTGACAACAGGTGCACCACTCCAGGCAGCTGCATACATATTGGTATGAGCGATGAGATAGGCTACCTGGTAACCGCCCCAGCTTTGTCCCTGAATTCCTATTTTGGTGCCATCTACCCAGGCATTCTTCTTTAGATTTTCAACTCCCGAATTGATGTATTCCATTGCAGATTCTCCCGGAAGACCATCTGTATAGGAAATATCAGGGGTGAAAACCAGATATCCATTGCTCACGAAATAAGAAATATTCAATCTTGAAGGTGTGGGTGCCGGAGCTACATAGCGGTTCAGATTATCCGAAAGCTTTTCATAGAAATAGACAATCATAGGATATTTTTTGTTCGGATCAAAATCTTCCGGTTTGTACAAAATTCCTGTAGAAGAATTTCCTTTTGGCGTTGTCCAGTGTACCAATTCGTCAGTTCCCCAATTATATTGCTGTTGCTGCGGATTCGTATTACTCAGCTTTTGCTGTTGGGAGAAATCAGAGGTTGCAAAAATATTGGGCGAATCGGTGTAAGACTCTTTTACCACAATATATTCCTCTGCATTTTTCGCTTTTTGAAGACTTCTGTATCCCCAGACATTTTCCATCTGAATTTTCACGGGATCAGAGTCCGACTGAATCGAAGTTCTGAAAATTCCGTTTGCCTTGGAGGTATTATCAAATGCTGATAAATAGATAGAAGATTTCCGGTTCAGGCTTTTAATATCTTTATCCAGCTCGTATGTATCAAATGTTATTTTATGCTTACGCCCGAATCCATTGGTAATATTTCTTGGTTTTTTTGAGCCGTTCAGAAAGAATTCCCAAAGGTCGTAGCGGTCTTTTATAATCACAGATTCATCTTTATCTGTCCAGGATGCGATACCATATGAATTGGGGAAATCCGGCATATCAAATTCTTCATCAACAAAAGAAACAGGTAAGCCTGTATGTAAAGGTAACGTTTGTTTGGTTTTCACATTATAGCTCAGCCACTGTCCTTTTTCTCTGTCAAAAATCACTACAAATTTACCCAGTGGAGATACAGCAACGGCTCCATTCAGGTTTTTAATAATTTCTGTTCTTTCTCCTGTTTTGTGATCAATAAGGAAATAGGTTTTCTTTGTAGCCCCTTCCCATTGTGAAGAAATACGGTTGTTCAAACTGGTAATCCCCAAAGCAAATTCAGCATTCCCTTCATTTACCAGTCGTAAGGTATCCAGATCCTCACCATCAATATTTCTAAAAAAATCCGGTTTTTCAGTCTGCATGACAGCAGCATAAGATTTTTTCAGGTCATTTTTCAATTCTTTTAGCTGTACTGTCTGCAGGTAATCATCCCTGTAGTTCCAGATATCTACAACAGCATGGTCATTGGCAATCATTGCTGTATCTTTTGCAACTGGTTTCGGAGCAACGCCAAAATACAGTTGTTTGCCGTTTTTGCTGAATAAAGGTAAACGGTTTTCAGAAATTACCCAGTCTTTTTTCATTTGGGTATTTTCATTGGTAATCATTTCCTTCTTATTTCCCTTAAAATCAAAGTAATACAGCTTATACAGTTTTACCAGGTCATTCTGAGCAGAAGAAGTTCCTACAAATGCCAGTTGGTTTCCTTCGTCATCAAAAGACAATTGTGAATAATCGCCTTCCATTTCCGAAATCTTATTTACATTACCTTTTTGCAGATCAACCACCTGCACAGTTTGTAACGCATATTTTTTCGGCTTTGATTTATCCGTATCTTTTTTATCCGCAGGTTTTTCGTCACCGGAATCTTTTCCTTCCTTCTTATCCTTGTTCGGCTTTTCTTCCGGCTTTTTGGTTACAAAAACGAGTTGCTTCCCATTTTTACTGAACTCATAGCGCACTACATTATCATACGTTGTACTTTTCCCGTCCAAAAGATTTCGTACTACCAGCTGCAATGGTTTTACGTTTTTATCTTCATCCTTATTTTCCTCGCCGTTTTCTTTATCAGAAGCGTCATCTGAGGATTTATCTTTTGTATTTTCCAGAAGATAAGCTACATAAGAACCTGCTTTCTCAGGAATTTTAAATGTTTTCACATCAGGAATTTTCTCTGTGTGACCACTCAAAAAATCAACAATTGCAAGACTGTCTTTTGTTAATTTACTTTTTTTAAGCTTTTTATCCTTTACTGCTTTTATATCTTTATACTGCGGGCGGATTTGAAAAACAGCAAATCTCGAATCGTTCGTAAAATTTACTTTTGTAGCTCTTGGAAACGTCTTGGAGGTTTTATTTTTAACCGAATATAAAAAAAGGTTGTCATTTCCCTCCTGTGCATCCACAGAATAGGCAATCCATTTTCCGTCATTGGAAATTTTTCTCGTGCCTATATTTTGCCAGCTGTCATAGACAGAATGATCTAAAGGCTTTTTCTGTCCATACATCCAGCAGGTTATGATGAGCAGAATAAAAACTGTACATTTCAACTTCATTGTAGTAAAAATTTTTAAGGATTAAAAATATGATATTTCTTCGACAAAACCACATCATATCCTTGTTTCCCCATCAGAAAAATGTCATTCTGTCACATTCTTCCCGATGGTATTTTTTTTGAGAAAGAATTGAAAATTAAAAATCTAAAATATGATGACTAAAGGAAATATTAATGTATCTGTGGAAAACATTTTCCCGCTTATCAAAAAGTTTCTTTACAGTGACCACGAAATATTCTTAAGAGAATTGATCTCCAATGCTACCGATGCTACGTTGAAATTAAAACATTTAACAAGTATCGGCGAAGCAAAGGTTGAATATGGCAATCCGAAACTTGAAGTAAAAATTGACAAAGAGCAAAAAACACTTCGTATCATCGACCAGGGTATTGGTATGACCGGTGAGGAAGTTGAAAAGTATATCAACCAGGTGGCGTTCTCCGGAGCGGAAGAATTCTTAGAAAAATATAAAGATTCAGCAAAAGATTCTGGAATTATCGGACACTTCGGTCTTGGATTCTACTCGGCATTTATGGTCGCTGAAAAAGTGGAAATCCTTACAAAGTCTTATAAAGACGAACCTGCCGTACGTTGGATCTGTGACGGAAGCCCGGAATTTACCCTTGAAGAAACGACTGATAAAACCGATAGAGGTACAGAAATCATCCTTCACATTGCAGAAGATTCGGTAGAGTTTCTGGAAGAAGGAAGAATCCGTGACCTGTTATTAAAATACAATAAATTCATGCCTGTTCCGATCAAATTCGGGACAAAAACCCATACCCTGCCATTACCGGAAGACGCTCCTGAAGATGCAGTAGCTGAAACGGAGGAAGTAGACAATATCATCAATAATCCGGTGCCGGCATGGACCATTGCTCCAAGCGAACTGACGAATGAAGATTATATGAAGTTCTATCACGAACTGTATCCAATGCAGTTTGAAGAACCTCTATTCAACATCCACCTGAATGTGGATTATCCTTTCAACCTTACCGGAATCCTGTTCTTCCCTAAGCTGAGCAACAACTTAAATATTGATAAGGATAAAATTCAGCTGTACCAAAACCAGGTATTCGTAACGGATGAGGTAAAAGGAATCGTTCCTGACTTCCTGATGCTTCTGAGAGGGGTAATTGACTCTCCGGATATTCCATTGAACGTTTCCCGTTCTTATCTTCAGGCAGACGGTGCCGTAAAGAAAATTTCATCCTATATCACGAAAAAGGTTGCCGATAAAATGGCTTCCCTGATCAACGAAAACCGTGAAGATTATGAGAAAAAATGGAATGACATTAAAGTGGTCATTGAATACGGAATCGTTACAGAGGAAAAATTTGCTGAAAAATCAGACAAATTCACTCTATACCCTACTACAGACGGCAAGTACTTCCTTTGGGACGAACTGGTTGACAAAATCAAACCTGCGCAAACGGATAAAGACAATAAATTGGTTGTTTTATATGCTACCAACGCTGATGAACAGCACAGCTATATTCAGGCTGCAAAGGATAAAGGATATGAAGTTCTGTTATTAGACTCTCCTATCGCTCCACACGTAATCCAGAAACTGGAAACATCAAAGGAAAATATCTCTTTTGCAAGAGTAGATGCCGACCACATCAACAACCTGATCAAAAAAGATGAACCTATCATTTCAAAATTGAATGAAACAGAAAAAGAGTCATTGAAAAAGGATGTGGAAGAAGCCATTCAGGATTCAAAATTCACAGTACAGCTCGAAGATCTGGACAGCAATGATGCTCCATTCACGATCACACAACCTGAGTTTATGCGAAGAATGAAAGAAATGCAGGCTACAGGCGGAGGCGGCATGTTCGGAATGGGAGGTTTCCCGGAGATGTACAATCTTGTGGTAAACTCCAATAGTGAGCTTTCTAATCAGATTTTAAAAACTGAGAATGCTGAAGAAAAAGAAAGTTTAATCAAATATGCTCTGGATCTTGCCAAACTTTCACAGAATCTGCTGAAAGGAAAAGACCTGACCGATTTTATACAGAGAAGCTATAAGCAACTTGAAAAATAATTTACTTAAGACTGTTTCATTCTGAAGCAGTCTTTTTTTTATTGTGTAAGTCTTGGAAAAGCACAAAGGAGCAAGGATCTTATCTTCGATACAATTAATTTTTCAAACCACATTAGACACATGCATATTTATGTATATTTCTGAATGGAAAATCTTGAGTCTTTGTGTTTTTACAACATTCCGCTCGTAAAATCATTAACTATCTGTCTGGATATAATTTATATTATAAACCTTTTCATTCCTTCTTATTAGCCTTTCTTACTTTACTGTATATTTTTTCTGTTTTCTGTTGTATACATTCTCTATTTTTGCCATTTTTGTATAAAATGTAGGTCATGCAAAAAGAAAAATTACGTCTCATCAGAAAGCAAAAAGGCTATACTCAGCAGCAGGTAGCTGATTATATAGCAACGGATGTATCCAACTACAGCCGAAAAGAAAGTGGTGATGTAAGAATCGTTCAGGATGAATGGGATAAACTGGCCCGTTTCTTTGAAGTTCCGGTTGAAGATATTTATGAAGAAGAGACAGCGGCAGTAGTTGTTAATAATGATCATCCGGTATTTAATGATAAGTCAACTTCTGCAGGATTAATCACGACTCAGAATAACTATGATAATATTCCGGGAGCAATTATTGAAAACCTACAAAACTATATTGCTTTATTAAAGGAAGAGAACGAAAGGCTGAAAGAGGAATTGAAAAATTCTCAGACTCCTTCAAAGGCCAGGAAATAACAAGACAGTTTTAGACTGTGAAAATATTTGTATCACTCATGTCAAGGTATGAGTGATATTTTTTTTATAAAACGTAAAGCCAATCTTCATTTTTCTTAATGGTTGAAATTCGTTCTGTTTTTCCTCACGAATAATTGTGAGTTGAATCCTTTATTGCAGAAAGCTAAGAACAGGTGACTTTGTCAAAGATGAAGTTTATGGTTTCATTCATCTGATGATTAAAAAATATAATCATAACTCACTCATCGGATCCCAGAACAGTTTTTTGAAGTTTTTAATTCTCAGATTTTCGATAGTAATTCCTTCGGCTTGCAGCTTAGGCTCAAATTCCGGAACAGACAATACCCCCGAACTGGAGATCACCCGGTGGGCAGGAACATCTTTCGGGCAGCCACCCATTGCTTTTCCAACATGACGGGAATGATTAGGATAGCCTACTGCTTTCGCTATTGCTCCGTAGGTAGAAACCCTTCCTTTAGGGATAAGCCGGGTTACTTCGTATACCTGCTGTTTGAAAATTTCGTCCATAATTTTTGTTTTTCAGATCCTGAGTTTTACACTTCATTCGTTTTTTGCATCATTTTTGAATTCTTACCAGCTCAATGATGTTTGATTAAAACATAAAGATATGAAAAAATCATTTTTCAGGTTACTGAATGCAATCAATAAGAAAATCCTTCCAAAGCTGAGTAAGAAGGATCCCAATAAGCTAACAAAAATAGAAAAAGGAATTCTGGCGTACCGTTATTTTGTGCTGGTGAACTCTCTGGATTGATTTTATTTTCCAACAGATACCGAATTTACAGAGGTTCCAGGTAATCTATTTTAAGTCATAAGAATATTTTGGCTTGCCCACTATAGATCTTCGGCAAGCAGTAAACTCACTCTGTGAAAAATCTGAAAAATCAAACTTTGAAAATAAAAAACGCTCCCAAAAACGGAAGCGCTATATTATAATCTCGTAAAGAGTTTTATTTATTAAGAATTCTCAAGAATATAAGAGAACATCAATGGTGCACAGATCGTTGCATCACTTTCAACGATAAACTTCGGTGTAGTGATATCTAATTTACCCCAAGTGATTTTCTCATTTGGAACTGCTCCTGAGTATGAACCGTAAGATGTAGTAGAATCAGAAATCTGGCAGAAATAAGACCAGAAAGGAATATCATGCATTTCCATATCCTGATACAGCATTGGCACTACACAAATAGGGAAATCTCCTGCGATACCTCCACCAATCTGGAAGAACCCAACACCTTTACCTCCTGAGTTTTTAGTATACCAGTCTGCAAGGTAAGTCATATATTCGATTCCTGATTTCATTGTAGTTGCCTTAAGCTCTCCTTTGATGCAGTAAGAAGCGAAAATATTACCCATGGTAGAATCTTCCCATCCCGGAACTACGATTGGTAAATTAGCTTCTGCAGCAGCAATCATCCATGAGTTTTCTCTAGGAATTTCATAATACTGCTCCAATACTCCTGAAAGGATCATTTTATACATGAATTCGTGAGGGAAATATCTTTCTCCTTTCGCTTCAGCATCTTTCCAGATCTCAACAATATGTTTCTGTAATCTTCTGAAGGCCTCTTCTTCAGGGATACATGTATCTGTAACCCTGTTCAGACCTCTTTCCAAAAGATCCCACTCATCCTGAGCTGTAAGATCTCTGTAATGAGGAACTCTTTCATAGTGAGAGTGTGCCACAAGGTTCATCAGGTCTTCTTCAAGGTTGGCCCCTGTACAAGAGATAAAATCAACTTTCCCCTGACGGATCATTTCTGCAAGAATTTTTCCTAATTCAGCGGTAGACATTGCTCCTGCCAAAGTGATCATCATTTTTCCGCCATCTTTAAGGTGGGCAACATATCCTTTAGAAGCATCTACCAATGCAGCTGCGTTGAAGTGCAGGTAATACTTTTCTATGAATTCAGTTATCGGTTTGCTCATTTTTTTAATTTTTGCAAAGATAAAACTTAAAAACGGAATGCAGCTAACACACATTGAGAAAGTCTCATACAGAGGTTCTTTTTTATCATTTGTTAAATCAACCGGCAGGAATATGTTTTTGATCTTTATGCTTTTTTGTTCAAACGCAAGGGCGCCAAGGTCTTTATAAGGTTGCATCTATTTTTAAGGCGCAAGAAATCAAAGATTTCCTGCAAAGGATTTAGTATATAAAAATTACGCCTTAGCGTTTTCCAGCAAAGGACTCCCGTCAAGAAACAGAAAACGCAGCCCAAAAATGGACCACGTTTTCTTTGTAAATTCAACCTATATGACATGTTTTTATCCTTCCCAGGCTTCTACCTTCAGAATTTCAATTTTCCTTTCCCCGTCTCTGAAAGGCCATTCGATAATATCTCCAACTTTATATCCTACTACTGCAAGGGCAATATCAGAAAGGATGGAGTGCTTATTCTTCTTAATCTTTTCTTTGGTAGACGGTACAAAAATATACTCATGCTCAAAATTCAATGTATGATCCTTTAAGGTTACTTTTCTGTCAACCGTTACAATATCAGCAGGGAGATCTCTTCTCAGAACCTGCTTTGCTTTTCTGAGTTCTTCAGTCAGTCTTTTTTCTTCTCCAATGCTCACTTTTTTCCTTCTGAGTGTATCTTTTATAGCATCATAAATTCCGGTAGTGACAATAATATGTGGTGACATTTTTTTTCAATTTTACAATTAAAGCGCAGCAATTCCCGATGACCCAATGTAGAAAACAGAATACATCTGCCTTCCATAGGAATACTACAAAAAATAAATAAAAATCCGGAAAATCCCCTGCCTTGGATCCTGACAGGGCTTAATTGATAAAGTCCTTAGAACTTTTCAGAAAAGAATCTCTGTGTAAATAAAGTAATGACAGCAACAATCCTGATCGTCGGCATGCTGCTGATAAAAAGATTGTTGCTGTCATTATGAGATGTTTTTTTTAATTCTTACAAATATAAGACTTAAAAACGGAATGCAGCCGCTGCACTTAAAGAAACCCTTGTAAGACCTTCTTTCTGATCATTTGCAAGATCCATTGTACGGCCGTTTACTTCCATTTTATTAAGTGTTCCTGCAGTAAAACCAAATTTAGGTCCAATCAGGAAATTTTTGGAAACCTCGTATTGGTACCCGATCCCTGCTTCAAGACCCAGATTGGAGCCTGTTCCTTTAATATACCCTGTTTTGGTTGTATACGAAATTACCCCAATGGATACATCAGCAGCAAATTTATGCTTTGTAGGTTTGGTATAATTGGAAAACATCACTGAAGGCCCAAAGAAAGTGATATTATCTTTTATACTGACAGGTACAGAAACAGTTTGTCCATTCGCATATCCCCTTAATGTTCCGCTGCTTGACGCATTATAATTGGAAAACTTTGCTCCAATTCCGATATTCTTCAGATTGTAATACGCTGCAATTTCAAAATGAACTCCGCTTTTCAATCCTTTAACGTAATTTCTTTCTTCCATTGAAAGACCGGATGCTGTTTCAGCCACTCTCCACGCATATCCTACAGCAGGACTGATGGTTACTTTCTGAGCAAATGAAAATAAAGAACTCGAAATAAATCCTAGCAGGATCAGTTTTTTTATCATGGTTTAAAAATTTTCCGCAAAAATAAGATTTTCAGGACAGGAAACAGGTTAAAATCTGAAACGTCTGTTTTCTTTTTTGTCAGAAAGTTTTTTCTTACTGTCTAATCTTTTCTGTTTCTGTGCTTTTGAAGGTTTTGTTGCTGTTCTTTTTTTAGGAATAATCAAGGCTTTATTAACAGTTTCGATTATTTTTTCAATGGCTTTGTTTTTATTCATCAGCTGGGTTCTGCTTTCTGAAACCGTCATGAATAAATAGCCTTCAGCATTGATTCTGTTTTTCAGTTTATTCTGAATCAGTATTTTTTCATCTTCATTAAAAAATTCGGAGACATCTACTTTCCAAAGTACGGTAACAGCCGTCTCCACTTTGTTGACGTTTTGCCCGCCTGCCCCACTGCTGCGGGAGGTTTTGAAGCTGAGTTCTTTTGAAAAGTTTTTCATTGTTTTATTTTAAGATGTCCAATAAAGCGCTATCAATCTGCTGTTATATTTTTGTATAATGCCAGTCTGTTTACTTTTCCGTTGGGAGTCCTCGGAATTTCTTTGATGAAAATAATTTCTTTCGGGTTGTGAAATTTTTTCTCAAAAGGTATTGTTGAAATTTTATCTTTTATTTCTTCAGATTCATTTCCTTCAATAACCAACATCAATTTCTGGCCCAAACTTTCATCCGGCACTCCTATAAATACGGCTTCATTGGAAATTTCCCTTTTAACCAGTGTTTCAAGGGCTTCCGGAAAAATTTTCGCTCCACCGGAGTTAATAACATTGTCTATTCGTCCCAGAAATTTAAACTGCTTATCATTTTTAATTTCAACTAAATCATTCGTTTGCAGCATTTCATCATTCACATTGGGTGCGTAAATTTTCAGACAGCCTCTTTCATCCAGAGCAATGCTTACATTTTCAAAAACCGTAAAATAATCCTCGTGCACAGGCATCAACTTCTTCAGCCCAATATGAGATAAAGTTTCTGACATTCCGTAAGTTTCAAAAATACGGTTTGAATGAATTAAATTCCTCTCACGAATTTTATGTTTCAAACTTTCTGAAGTGGCTGCCCCTCCAATGATCAGATTTTTTATTAGATGAAGTTTATCCAGTGAATTCTCTACCTGAAGCGGGGTCATTGCGCAAAAGCTTACTTCTTCCGTTACATTTTCCAAAGGCCTTAAGGAAGGTTCTGTAATGATTAATTTTAACTTCCTCTCGATGGAACGGACGATCATCATTTTTCCGGAAATATATTCTACCGGCAGACACAGTAATGCAGTATCACCTTCCTGTAATCCTAAAAAGTTGCAGGTCATCACTGCAGAATTGATCATTTTCTTTTTTTCAATCTCAAAAATTTTAGGAGTTCCTGTAGATCCTGAGGTCTGAACTTTTACCATTGCCCCGTCAGAGCCCCATTCTTTTAGAAAAGTTTCCACTTTTTTTTCAAATTCCGTGTGAAAGGATAATTGATTAATATTGAGATTATTGAAGTCTATCAGCATATTTTCCGTGAATAAAATCTACAGTAAATTTAAAAAAATTTTCAAAAAGTTCTTGTATATAAAGAAAAAAGCTGTAAATTTGCACCACTAAAACAAACAGACTCATGGTGTAGCGGTAACACTACTGATTTTGGTTCAGTCATCTGGGGTTCGAATCCCTGTGAGTCTACGTTCAAAGAGAAATGATCATTTTAATCATTTCTCTTTTTTTATGCCTTCTAACTCATTATTAATCTGGAAAGATATGTGCTATTGAGTTAACTTGCGGGGTTCGATATAAAGTACTCAATTGGTTTTCTTATTTAATCCTATAAGCACTATTTTTACCATTCACGAAATCAATATTTCTGGAGCTATAGAAAAAATATGTCTTCTGAAAATCCTTCTATAAATGGATGAATGTTATCATCCGATGGCAACCAGGTAGCAAATTATAAAACTTGGCATTATCAAAAAATGATCAAACTCAAATCTGGTTCCTGATTTCAAATCACTTCCCAATAAAAATGTATAGCTTCGATTACAATATTCACAGTTCATTTACGGTACTCATATAAGATATTATTTTGATGAATTGATTATTCATTCACACTGTCTTATTTCGGTTAAAAATACTTGTTACTGCAAGTACAGAATAGCGAGGCCAAAAAACTTTTATAAGGACAAAAAAACAATGAAATTTGCACTCTAAAGAATGTGAATGATCATTGGATTCAAAAAAATATACCCAGAAAACAGTATAGAAAAAATGTAAAAGAATGTAGTTGATTTAAAATAAAATCACAAAAACATTGCGAAAATATATGTTTTCTAAGTTATAGTCACATTTATAATCCACTCATTGACAGCACGATAAAAGAGGGGCAAAAATCAATAATTCCTCAAAAGAAACAGAATTCTATTTCACTACAATAAGTCCTACCAGGAATAGACTTTCCCTCAAACATCAATTTTATAAAAACTAATTTTCAATACTAATGAAAGTACCATTAAAAACAATATTCAGCTGGTTTGAAAAGGGTGATATACCCACAGAGCATCAGTTTCAGCAGACCTTTTCTTCATTCCGTCATTTAGATGAAAATATCAAGATGGATGAGGTTACGGGTTTAAATGAAACTTTTCAAAAAACGGTATCCAGCACAACTTTTACAAATCATCTGCAAGATGAAAGCGCACACGATTTAGTGCTCGCAAAACTTAATGCATCCAATCTTACTGCCAGAAATGTAGAAGAATGGAAAGAAAAATTAAAGATCAGACCAGCAGCCACTATAGACGATGGTGAAGAGACCGGAAATGTCTATACAAAGGTGCAAATCGAGGAAATTGTAAATATACTTCAGGAGCAGATAGAATTGCTTAAAGGTTCGGGAGCAAATTCTTCCTTTGGAGGAATTTTAAGGCCTACGGATAATATTATTGTTAAGCCTGGATCAGCAAAATGGTTTTGGGCAGGGAGCGGAGTCTACGAAAATGCTTCAGGAGTTAAGGTTGAAAATTTCGGAATAATTTCCTTTGACGGTTCTGTTTGGTCTGTTCTGGAGGTTAATATGCCTGGAGGTGGAACAGATGGTTTTATTGATTTAACACAAGAAGATTAAAATGAGATATACAGGAAGAATTTATTTTACAAATTATGAAAGATCAGATAAAGAAGTTGCAGATAACTTCATTTATCCCGTGATGTTCTTCATTAAAAATGAAGATGGAAAAATCATTAAACAGATTGCCTATTCAGCTTCAGGAGAAAAGTCAGAAAGTGAATATGGAACCGGTGGTGGGGGAAACGGAGGAACCAATGGAATTGTTTTCCGTGCCAAATCTGAAATACCTGCATCGTTCGTAAGATCATTTGGAAGTGAAGTTAGAATAGTTTTCTCGTGGTCATCCATCGACAGCATTGATGGTAGTGAGACCGGCGGAGGAACTGCGAGTATTTTAAAAGGAAATACGATTCTATTTAACAAAAGCATTAATCAGGGAGTCAATGAGATAGATATCACGTCATATATTCTGGCGGGAGATAATACAATAACGCTCAGCATCACCGATAGTTATGGAAATAACAGGAAATTAAAATATGATATTCAAACAATAGCACTTGCTTTAAGTACTACATACGACAAGACCACTATTAATTCGGGGCCAGTCATTTTCCGGTATATTCCAACCGGGAATGTCGAGAAGACGATTCATTTCAAATTAAATGGATCAGATCTTCCGCCGGTAGTTACTTCAATCAATAACAAAGAGCTTCTTTATGAAATTCCTGCACAGCCGCATGGAGTTCATATTTTAGAGGTGTATATGACCGCTGATTTGTCAGGAGAGATCATTGAAAGCAATCACTTATTTACAGATATCATCAGTGTTGTTGCAGGTAATTTAACGCCTCTGGTTTCTTCAGCAAATAATGTTGCTGCTAATCAATATGCTCCCGCTTCGATTGAATATCTGGTATATTCACCATCGTCAAATTATAGCGATGTTGAGATTTTGGTTGACGGAGTGAAGGTTTCAGAATTGGTAGTAAACAGAAGTCTGCAGAAGTTCACCTATACATTTACGGACTCAGGTGCGCACACTGTAACTTTTAAATGTGGCAATGTTACGAAAAACACTTCAGTAGTGGTAGCAGCATTTGATATTCAGGTTGAAGCCGAAACGTTAGGCCTGGAATTATTTTTAAGCAGTCGAAACAGAAGCAATTCAGAGATTAACAAAAACGAGTGGAAATACAAAAACCTGTCATGTACTCTTACAGATTTTGATTTCAGCACCAATGGATGGATTCAGGATTCAAAGGGTTCTGTGGCGCTTAAAGTGAGCGGAAATGCAAGGGTTGAGATTCCTTTTAAAATATTTGATAACGATTTTAAAACAGGCGGTAAAACATTAGAATTTGAATTTTCAACTTCAGATATAAAAAACAATGACAGTACTATTTTTTCTTGTAAAAATGGAAATGTTGGATTTGTTGCTAACTCAAATTCGTTTTCGTTCAGTTCTGAGCAGGACGGTACGTCCATATTTTTTAAGGAAGAGGAAAGGATCCGTGTAAGTGTAGTCGTTACAAAGGTTGCAGATCAAAGATTGGTATTTGTGTATATCAATGGAATTATATCTTCACTATATCAGTATAATTCATTAGACAGCTTTTTACAACAAGCTCCTCAAAACATTACCATTGGAAGCGATGACTGTACTATTAATCTATATAATATCAGGGTTTATAATAATAATCTAAACGCCGATCAGATGTTGTCAAATTACATCGCTGACATGGATAACCTGGTTGAAAAAGTCAACATTTACGAGAGAAATAAACTGTACGATGCATTCGGAAATTTGTCCTACGATAAATGTTTACAATCAATTCCATGCTTAACCATTGTTGGAGATCTGCCAACTTATAAAGGCGATAAAAAAACAATTGTTGGAGCGTATGAAAATGCTCAGGATCCTACAAAATCGTTTTCTTATGTAAATGCGAGTGTTGATGTTCAGGGGACATCATCACAATATTATCCCCGAAAAAACTTTAAAATAAAATTTAATGGCGGCTTTAAAAATGGTGAATCAGTTTCTTCCAGGTATAAGCTTCGTGACAACTCATTAGCTGAAAAGACTTTTACTTTTAAAGCGGATTTTATGGAGTCTTCCGGTTCTCACAATATTGGTTTGGCAAGGCTTGCACAGGATTCTTTGAATCAGCTAGGTTACTTAGTGCCCCCTCAGTTAGTGGATCCTAACGTCCGGACGACAATGGATGGTTTTCCGATACTTATTTTTCACCGCGCTACACCAGATTCTGAGCGTATTTTCTTAGGGAAATATAATTTTAACAATGATAAGTCGAATGAAGCAACGACAGGTTTTACAGGGGGCCAGGAATGCTGGGAATTCTTAAACAATACGTCAGATAATACATTATTTATTGCTACAGATTTTCAAAGTGTAGACGAAAATGGTAAGCATTTATGGAAAAATGATTTTGAGGGAAGATATCCGGAAAATAATGAAGACACTTCGAATCTTGAAGCTTTACATACGTGGATTGTGAGTTGCAAAAATAATCCTGCAAAATTCAAGACCGAGGCTCCGGACCATTTTAATATTCAGTTTTTACTGTTTTATTATGTCTTTACTGAGTTTTTTGCAATGGTCGATCAGCGTGCTAAAAATCAGATGTTTGCGATGTATCCGGACGCTGAAGGAAATAAACGTTGGTATCTTATTTTTTATGACAATGACACAGTTTTAGGTCTTAATAACGAAGGCCACAACGTATATGATTATTGGGTGGAAGCTCACGACCAAGTAGGAAGCGGTTTTGTCTGGAATGGCGCTCTTTCAGAGCTTTGGAAATTGGTTGAAGTAGCTTTTGATACTGAAATTACGGCCTTGTATCAGAAAATGAGAACTTCTGGAATTCTGAGTTATGATAAGTGCAATACTTACTTTAACACATTAGAATCTGACAAATGGGCGGAAAGTATTTTTAATGAAGATGCGAAATATAAATATATAGACCCTTTGGTTGTTGCCGGGAACGGAAGTTACTTATACCCCGCACAAGGTTCAAGAAAATCGCACAGGAATTATTGGTTATTAAACAGATTCAGATATATGGATGGAAAGTATGATACGTCTACCTTCTCATCTGATTATATTACGATGAGACTTTACACACCTGCGGGAACGCCTGCAGTTCCTCCAAATGCTAATTTTTTACTAACTGCTCAAAAAGACGGATATACGAAAATTAAGTTTGGTTCTTATATCAATAGGGCACGATTGCGAAAAAATGTTGCATCCTTGGTTCAAGCTCCGGCTATTACTTTTAACGACACAGAAACTATTATCTATGGTGCATCTGCAATTAAAGATCTTGGAGATTTGTCAGGAAAGTATCTTGGTACTTTAGATGTTTCAAAAGCAATGAATTTGTCGAGGCTTCGAATCGGAAGTCAGATTTCCGGTTATTCAAATCAAAATTTGAGAAACTTGTTTATTGGTAATAATACAATTCTGGAAGAGTTGGATGTAACGAATTGTCCAAATCTAAAACAGTCAATAGACCTTACTGCTTGTACAAGTATTAAAAGAGTTTCTGCTGCAGGAACAGGAATATCGTCAGTATTATTGCCAAAAGGCGGTTTGCTTGCTTCCTTAATTTTGCCAAGTACAGCAAATACTTTAATATTAGATAATCAAAAATTTATTACCAATTCTAACTTAACTTTTACAGCAGGTTCAATTAAAACACTTGTTATCAAAGATTGCCCTTTAATTAATGTGAATAATATTGTTTTTTATTTAAAAAATGTAAGTCGATTAAGGGTTAATAATCTGAATGGAAGTAGTCCTTCGAGTGAGCTATTTTTCCCAATTATCAATGCCAAGGGGATTGATGATTCGGGTAACACAACGCCTCATTCTGTAGTTGAAGGAACCTGGAAGTTTACTACCATATATCAGGAAGATAAAGATTTCATGGAAGCCAATTGGCCAGACTTTAAATTTACATTTTCAAATGTTGCCACTTTCATTCAAATTTCGAGTGCGACCAGGAAAGCTACATTATTAAATGTCTTTGATACCAACGGTGATGGAGAACTCAGTTTTGCGGAAGCAAGAGCTGTTATCAATATTCCTGCTGATACTTTCAACACATCTGTTAATGCCTCGAGAGACCTTTCTTACAGTTTTGATGAGTTTAGATTTTTCACGAATGTGGAGACAATCGGAGACAGAGCATTCAATTCAAATAAATTGGAAAGCATTATTTTTCCTCCCAATATAAAGAAGATAGGTTCTAATGCATTTTACTTTCAGTATAATACTGTTGTAGTCGGAAATTTTGATAAGCTAGAGGAACTTGGCGCAGCTCCATTTTTTGGAAAATACTTAGATATTAATTTATTTAAGAATGTTAAGACTTATACAGCAAATTCATTTCAGTACATGTATCCGAGAGCGGGGAAATATACTCTTCCTTATATCACAAGAATTTTCAGTGGTATGCTTACTAATAATGTAGGTTTTGAAACTGTTGAAGAGCTTGTTTCCAATCTTGTTGATTTATCCGGGTGTACGAGCTTAGAAAGAATAGATTCGTATGGCTTGAATTTAAGGCCTCTTAAGGGAGATAACGAAGTTACTATTATTCTTCCGGCTTCCATTAACTACCTGGAAAACTACTGCATGCCTATGAATCCATCTGCAGGTCAATCAAGCGTTACAAAAGTAATAGTAAAAGTTTTGGCAACAACACCTCCAATATTAATAGGATCTAACCTTGTTGCTGACGGGGTTATTATTGATAAAGTAGAAATTCATGTACCTGCAGCAAGCGTTTCTGCTTATAAGGCTGCAACCAATTGGAGCTATTTTGCCACAAAAATTTATCCGATAACATAATAATAAAATATGAAACAGACAGACAATATCATTAAAGCGGATCCTGGGAAATGCTTTAAAAGAAAAACAGATGGAGTTGTTTTTGGCGATGAAATCTATTTGGGAACGACTTATTATCTTGATGGAATAAAACTTCAAGAACCCATTCAGGAAACTCCTGATGATTTTGAAGAAATTGATATTGAGGTAAAAACAGAAGAAATGAATTAAAAGATGATAAATTTTATTAGCTTTTTCCCGAATGGAAATTAATGACTGATCCTGACAATATGATACAGATCTTAGGACCAAAATAAATAATTATAAAATTTACATGTTTAAAAACCTCAAAATGCTACCGAATATAATGGCAAATCAGTTAGAATAATACCATAATTACGAATGTATTTTTATGATGTAAGCTTTGATAAAACTACAAGCTCGTCAACTATTGGGTTCGCCATTTGTTCGCTTTTGACTACAAACCACTCTTTTTAAGGGTGGTTTTTGTTTTTTATTCTTTTTGAATAATATTGCTCTTTCCTAAAAATTTTAAAATAGATGCTAGCTTATACAGATCATAATCGATCATCTGGCGTTCACCCATTACCACTTTTTGTAAGAACTCCCAATCTTCAGTAAGGCTTCCCATTGTAAAACCTCCGGGTTCATCATAAGGATTATATAATTCTTCATCCATGATGTTCCAGTACAGATCAACTTCAAATTCAACCACTTCTGCATCGTCTCGTTTATTCAATTCATCAGACAGATGTCTGATAAGGTCTTTTATATCTGAAACTTTTAAAAACGGATTATTATTTTCCATGATGGTATTGAATTATTTAAATAGGATCACTTAATTTCATCCTCCCCTTCCGATTGATCATAACAAGCTAACTGATATAAATATTGATCAAAATCTTCATTGAGGCTGCTTTTAAGAAAAGGTTTTAATTTCTGAACCTGTTCCACTGTCAGGTCATACTGATCATAAATTTCATCATCATCTTCATAAAGTATGAATATATCCATCTGCTAAGGCTATATTCTTCTATAGATCTTTGTATTTTATGTTTCATAATTCTATAGCAGGTTTTTCGCAATACCTTCCTTTTACCCTTTAAGTGCATTCAATACCTCAATAGCTTTTGCAGCATCCTTCTCATCCACAAAAATATGGTCATGAAAATAGGCCGCCACTACATTACAACTGATTCCTGCTTCACTTAAAGCTTGTGAAAACTTTGCCGTCAAACCAACAGCTGCCAAAGAGGAATGAACCTCCAGAGTAATCCATGAAGCGACATAGCTGAAGACTAAGTTTAAAGCTTCTGCATCTTCTTTTTTAAGCACAATGGTTACACTTTCCGTTTCTTTAAACAGAAAAAGAATTTTAGACATAGGAATTACATCGATGTCACTGACTGTACAATAAACATATTTTCCTTCATTAAGCGACGGATTTAAATTTTTCAGAATATTCTTTAAACTAACTTCACCTTCCATAATTGATTGTTTTTTGATTGAAAGCCCTTTTACAGTTTTCCTATTTATGATGGGATAAAAATACAATATACTTCAACAAAAATCATGGAAAATAAAAAAAGACCTCTACCGGAGATCTTTTTTACCATATAATGATGATTATTTTTTAAGATCGTCGATCTCATCCTGTATAGACTTGAGCCTGTCTCTTAATTCCTGACTTACTTTTCCGGGAATCTTTTTCACTTTTCGCAGATCCAGAGCCAACATGATTGAAGCAATTCCCATAAAGATAAAGGAAACTCCTGTCAACGTCACTAAAGAAATCCCTGTGAATACCGGATTGAATATCAATAATAAAGAAAAAATGATCCCTCCTGCACTCGCAAGGGCCACATTTCCCCAGCTCATTATTTTCATACTCTTCAGATCGAAAGCAAAGCCCAGCAACTGAAAAGAACGGAACAGTAAAGTAAATCCTATGACAAACGGCAGTACGGTCATGGAGATCTGAGGATTGGCGATAAGATAAACCCCGATTGCCGTAGTCAGCAGTCCACTGACAAGGAACCAGCCCCAGCCCTGTAAAGATTTGCTGTTTTGCAGGGAAAAGAATATTTCTGTGATTCCTGAGAATAAAAATGAAACACTAAAGAAAACAGAAAGCGTCACGTAGGTAGCAAGAGGTACGCTGAATACGTAAAAACCGCACATCAGAAAAAGGATTCCGAAAATCAAAGGGATGTACCAATGTTTTACAGTGTTGGTAAGCGTCTGAAATAAATTAGCCATAGGTGTCTTTTTTAGTCTTGCCTACTTTGGAGAGCGGTGTTCGGCTTGTCCGCAGGAATTCCAAACAGGTTATAATTTTCACCTGAATTTGAAATACAACCTTTACTAAGGTACGAAAAATAATAGATCAAAGCACCAAAATCTCCCATAAACAGGCATTAAAAAAAACGAAATTTAAATGGCATACATAAAAAGTATCTCATAGAAATAATGAGCATGAATCATTCTTTCCATAAGATACTTTAAAGATTAACGGTTTTTACCTGTCTGCTTATATCAAATGATCTCCTGCAGGCTGCTGCTGGGTGACACAATGTAAAAAATACCGGAATATTTGTAATCCTAATGTACAGAATACAACACAAAAAAATGGGAATCAAATGATCCCCACCTTTTAAAATATCTTCGTGTCGTTTTACAGTATTATCCAGGTTTTTTATAGAGTTTATACATGATAAACAGGAAGCCTAACCATACCGGAATCAGGATCACCTGTATTTCCATTCCTGTAATACTCATTAATCCTAAGATCAGGACCAGAAAAGCAATACAGATATAGTTGGATACAGGATAGAATATGGATGGGAATTTGGATTGAATTCCTTCACGGGTAATTGCCTTTTTGAATTTAAGATGCGTGTAGCATATCATCAGCCAATTGATGATCAATGTAGATACTACCAGTGCCATCAGGTATTGAAATGCTTTTTCCGGCACCAGTTTATTGATGATAATACAGATTCCTGCAAAGCATGAAGAAATAAGAATCGCATTGGTAGGAACTGAATTTTTATTAAGTTTTTTCAGGAATTTAGGGGCATTTCCCTGCTGAGCCAATCCGAAAAGCATGCGGCTGTTGCTGTAAACACTACTGTTATAAACCGATAAAGCAGCAGTCAATACAATCAGATTCAGAACATTGGCAATCAATGAATTGAACTGGATCACCTTACCAAAAAGGCTGAATTCAAGGCCATTCAGATTCTGAAAAACCATTACAAAAGGGCTTGAACCTTCTGTGATCTCTCTCCAAGGACTTAATGAAAATAAAATCACCAAAGCACCCACATAGAAAATCAGGATCCTGTAGATTACCTGGTTGGTCGCCTGAGGAATCGTTTTCTCCGGATTTTTAGCTTCAGCTGCAGTAATCCCGATCAGTTCCAGCCCTCCGAACGAGAACATAATCATTGCCATTGCTGCAAATAATCCGGAAAATCCGTTTTCTGTTTTATTGAATAATCCCTTCGGGAAAAATCCGCCATCGTTCCACAAATTGGTAATGGTTGCTTTTTCTCCTCCGGTTCCGCTTACCAAAAGATAAACCCCGAAAACAATCATAGCAATGATTGCTATAACTTTGATAATGGAAAACCAGAATTCGGTTTCTCCATATACTTTTACAGAAGCAAGGTTAAGCGCAGTAATCACTACAAAAAAGAATAAACTGGACACCCAGAGCGGTATTTCCGGCCACCAGAAGTGAATATAGTGCCCTATAGCCGTAAGCTCGGCCATACTTACCAGAATATAAAGAATCCAATAATTCCATCCTGAGGCAAAACCCGGAAAATTTCCCCAATATTTATAGGCAAAATGACTAAAGCTTCCCGATACCGGCTCCTGTACCACCATCTCACCCAGCTGACGCATGATAAAAAAGGCGATGATCCCGGCTAAAGCATACCCTAAAATAACCGATGGCCCGGCTAGTACTGCGGCAGGCCCTATCCCCAGAAATAAGCCTGTTCCTATGGCGCCCCCAAGGGCTATTAATTGGATGTGTCGATTTGTTAATCCTCTAACTAAAGTCTCGTTTTCTCCTGTATTTTTTTCGTTGCTCATTGAATGAATTATTCGGTCGCTAAATATATAAAAACTTTTCAGAGAAATTCACATTCTACAGGGCAAATTGGTAATCCGGACTTGCCAAAAACCGAAAACTCCTTTCTTTTATAAAAATTCTTTCGGGACTGCAATATTATTCTTCTTCATGTACTCCAAAAGCCCCTGATATTTGTCTTCGTAATCATCATCTGTCCCGCATTTATGAGAGATGCTGCAGATATCGGAAGGCCTGATGTCTAAAATATCTGAAATTTTAGTAAGGATCTCCAGGTTGATCTTCACCTTTGAATTCTCAATATCAGAGTATGCTTTCTGGGAAATTCCCATTTCAAAAGCCATATACTCCTGCGTAAGATCTTTGCTCCTACGGATTTTCCTGATATTTTGTCCACATACTTTCATCGTTTCTGTTTTAGTAGTTTTCGGTATATTTTAGAAGATTATCTATTAGCCTCTAACAAAGTTAATAAATACCTTTGGCAAAACATTATACACGTTACATGATATTTATTTTCATCATAGAAAAAGCTAAAAAAATAAGCCTCTTTTCAGAGAAAATATCACTTCGGTAAACACTATTGGAATTTATGGAGACGCAAAAATTTAATTATGACAATACTATTGTCAGAGCATTCCTCTATGCTACTATCGCATTCGGACTTGTAGGATTTCTGCTCGGGCTTACGGCCGCACTGATGCTTTTTTATCCTGAATTGCCTGAATTTTTATTCGGGACGGACGATACCACAATTAAAAGTTTAGCATCGGGTAATATTCAGGGACTGATCAATACACAGGGAGCCATGGGCTTCGGAAGGATCAGAATGCTTCATACGAGTGCCGTAATTTTTGCTTTCGTCTGTAATTCCTTCTTCTGCGGTGCTTATTACAGTATGCAGCGATTACTGAAAACAAGAATGTACAGTGATATGCTTTCATGGATTCACTTCTGGTCATGGCAGTTGATGATCATCGCCGTAGTGATTACATTCCTGATGGGGATCAATACTTCTAAAGAATATGCTGAACATGAGTGGCCTATTGATATTTTAATTACATTCTCATGGGTCATCTTCGGAATCAATATGTTCGGAACGATTGCCAAAAGAAGGGTACGGCATTTATATGTAGCAATCTGGTTCTATATGGCCACATGGATTGCCGTAGCGATGCTTCACATCTTCAATAACCTGGAAGTTCCGTTATCTTTCACAAGCTGGAAATCTTATTCTGTATATTCAGGGGTAAAAGATGCACTGGTACAATGGTGGTATGGGCACAATGCGGTAGCATTCGTATTAACCACTCCGGTACTAGGCCTGATGTATTACTTTATGCCAAAAGCAGCTCAGCGACCGGTATTCTCATACAAATTATCCATTATTCACTTCTGGTCGCTGATCTTTGTATACCTATGGGCCGGGCCTCACCACCTGCAATATACAGCATTACCGGCATGGGCACAGGCTGTGGGAACAGGATTCTCCATTATGCTGATCGCCCCGTCATGGGGAGGAATGCTGAATGGTCTTCTTACTCTGAGAGGAGCATGGGATAAAGTAAGAGAAAATCCTATCCTAAAATTCTTTGTGGTGGCTGTTACCTGCTATGGTATGGCAACTTTTGAAGGACCTTTATTAGCAACAAAATCATTAAATAAAATCGGGCACTATACCGACTGGGTAATTGGGCACGTACACCTGGGTGCTCTGGGATGGAATGGCTTCATGGCATTCGGAGTGGTCTATTATCTGGTACCGATCATGTGGAGAACACCACTATGGTCTAAAAAAATGGCCAACTGGCACTTCTGGCTGGGAACATTAGGGATCATTTTCTATGCGGTTCCGATGTATATCTCAGGATTCACACAAGGATTGATGTGGAAACAATTCAACCCGGACGGAACTTTATTATGGAAAAACTGGTTAGATACTGTAACGGCAATTATTCCCTACTTTAAAATGAGATTCTTAGGTGGTGTGCTGTATCTGTCCGGAGCCATCCTAATGGTGATCAATGTCATCAAAACCGTGAAGGCAGGTTCGTTCCAGAAAGAAGTTCCTGCGGAAGCTCCTGCACTGGCCAATATAGGAACCGGAAGAAAGGAAGGGGAAGGAGTACACCTGTGGCTGGAAAGAACACCTACCCTGCTTGCTGTCTTAGCTTTCATTACGGTAGCGATCGGTGGACTTGTGGAGATCATTCCTACTTTATCACTGAAGCAAAGTGTTCCTGCCATTACCGCAGTAAAGCCATACACTCCGCTGGAACTTGAAGGAAGGGATCTTTATATCCGTGAAGGCTGCAACTCCTGTCACTCACAGATGATCAGACCATTCCGTGATGAGGTATTAAGATTTGAGGGGAAAAACGGACAATATTCGAAAGCAGGAGAATTTGTGTATGACAGACCATTCCTTTGGGGATCTAAAAGAACCGGACCGGATCTTCACAGAGAAGGAGGCAGAAACCCGGATTCATGGCACTTCAAACATATGTACAACCCGAGAATTACTTCCGCAGGTTCTATTATGCCACGTTTCCCATGGCTGATTACCAATAAACTTGACCGTACACAGATGGTGGATAAAATGAAACTGATGAAAAACTCTTTTGATGTACCGTATACAAAAGCTCAGATTGATTCAGCGAATCAGTGGGCAGACAACCAGTCAAAAGCAATTGTACAAAGAATCTATTCAGAGGCTACTGATGTAAAAGAGCAGATGACAAAGGAAAAAACAGCAAAAGGAGCAGCTTACATCCCATTGGAACAAAGGGAAATTGTAGCAATGATCGCCTATCTTCAAAGATTAGGTACCGACATCAAAACTACACAGATTCAAACCGCAAGCGTAGAGTAATTATTAAAATTGTATTTGTCATGAAAACGAGAACCCCAATTTCAATATATATCGCAACAACGATAGGCTTAACGATCATGGCCTTTGAAATGTTCGCCAGTGATTCAGGTTACTTTTCATCACCATTTTTCTGGGCACTGATCCTGATTGCCATCATCCTTCTTCTGATCATGAACTCTATAGGAGACCTGATTGAAAATGAAAGCTTCAGCCGCCTGCCGGAAGAGGAAAAACAAAAATACCTGGCAGAAAAAAGCATTCCTTATTATCAGAAACTATGGAACTCTGCTTTCAAAAAGCAGTCTGTGACAGAAGAGAAAGATATTCTTATTGACCACGGTTTCGATGGTATTACAGAGCTTGATAATTCTCTTCCGAAATGGTGGATCGGTCTGTTCTGGTTCGGATGTATATTCTGTGTGGTGTATCTGACAGCTTTTGCTTTTACAGACTATGCCCACCCGGATGCTGAGTACACCAAAGAAGCAAAGACGATGTTGGCTTCCATCGAAGAATATGAAAAAAATGCACCTCAGATCGATCTGGAAACCGCAAAATACAGCGCAGATCATATTGCAGAAGGTCAGGAACTGTTCAAAACCAATTGTGTAACCTGCCATGGAGACGGCGGAAAAGGAGGAATCGGCCCTAATCTTACCGATACCCACTGGATCAATATCAAAGAGAAAAGTCTATTTAAAAATGTATTCTGGATGCTTGAAAACGGCTCTCCGAACAATCCAACAATGAGACCTTTCATCAAAGAAGGAACCATTACAGGAAGAGATGCTGAAAAAATTGCAGCCTATATCTACCATATCAATCAGGAAACTGCTCCTATTACTCCTGCTCAGGGTGGTGCCGCACCACAGGGAGAAGAAGTAAAATGGGAAAACGGAAACGAATAAAAATTTTTATCTCAATATACAAACCATGCCATGCCCCCTTTACAACAACACTAACATTTGAATTTTCATTTTTGCTAACTAACCTTTTCAACATTAAAAAATGATAGAAAGGGGGCATTTTAAAGCATAAAAATCCGCACCTTGGCTCGTCTTACTCAACTATTCACTTGACAACTACAGACTAAAATTCCATAATAGGGCAGCCAAGGCAGGATTTTTGCATTCGCTAAGGGTACCACAACAAAGAATGAATAAATTAGTATTATTATCTTTGTTACAAACCCATTCCATTTGAAACAACGAATCAACAAAAGAAAACTTTTAAGGCGTATTGCAATAACCTTTATTTCAATATTGGTTCTTCTTACCCTGTTGATATTAAGCTTAAGACTTCCCGCCGTTCAGAACTTCATCAAAGACCGGCTTATTGTCTATCTTGAAAAAAAGATCAAGACTCCGGTAAGCCTTGAAAGAGTTTACATCGGATTTCCCAACAGCCTTGTGATGGAAAACCTTTACCTCAAAGGACAGGATGTAGATACTCTTTTAGCCGTTAAAAAGCTGGATGTAGGTTTAAATATGCTGAAGCTTATCAACTCTACGGCAGATATTACATCTGTAGATCTGGAAGGTGCAAGAGCCAATGTAGTACGGAAACCGGATGGCAAGTTCAATTTCGACTATATCATCGATGCTTTTGCGACCAGTGATAAAGAAGAAAGCCCCTCCAAGCCTTTCATTATTTCCCTTGATAAGATTAATTTAAAAGATATAGGCGTTACTTTCAACGACCAGCAGTCAAAGAATGATATTCAACTCTATTTCAGATCTTTTGATACAAGAGTAAAAAAATTCGATCTCAATAAAAATACGTATGCAGTCAATGATATTAATCTGGATGGATTAAAATTAAAGCTGAAACAGGATATCGTAGAGGAAGTCTCTAAAAAGGTTGAGAAAAAAGTAGATTCCCTCAATGAAAAGAAACCGATGAATATTGGGTTGAGAGGCATCAAACTGACCAACTTCGACATCGATTACGGAGATGACAATACAAAAACATTTGCTAAGGTTCTATTCAAGGAATTAAGTACAAAGGTCAATAAACTTGATCTTGAAAACAATACCTATCATATTGCCAACGTCTTCCTTTCCGGAGCAGATATCAATGCCAATCTTTATCTTCCTGCCCAGAATGCCAATCCGAAAAAGACCAGTGAACCTGAAGTTTCAAAAGCTTCGGATCAGGATAAGGCTATGAAGCTGCTTTTAGGCAAACTGGTTCTTAATGATGTAAAGGCTACTTATAACAATACGGCTATTGCTCCCACCAAACAGGGAATGGACTTCAACCATCTGAATTTCTCAAAAATGAATGTGGAAGTGAGAAGTTTTAAAATGGAGAACAACACTTTTGCAGGAACGGTGAATTCAGCTGAGATCCGGGAAGCTAGAGGTCTCGATATTCAGAAGTTCAATACAGATTTTGTGTATGCAGAAAAGGAAGCTTATCTCAAGGATCTTTATCTTCAGACCCCGAAAACTTTACTGCGTAATGAAGTTATTTTAAATTACAACTCCATAGATCAGCTGAGCTCCAATCCCGGAGCGGTAAAGATTTCAGCCAATATTAAAGATTCCAAAATCGGTTTTTCTGATATTCTGAATCTCGTACCGACTTTAAGAAATACGGTTCCGTTCAACAAATATCCGAATACTATTCTTAATGTCAACGCCAATGTAAAAGGCAGTGTGAATGATCTGCTCATTCAGGATCTTAAAGTATCAGGTCTGGATCAGCTCAGAGTACTCGCTTCAGGGAAGGTTAAAAATGCGATGAATCCTGATCAGCTGTATTATGATCTGAGAATCGGGGAATTTTCTTCCGAGGCTAAGACGATTTTTAACCTTGTTCCGAAAAACACCATCCCATCCAATATTTCACTTCCTTCCCATTTCAGCATTAAAGGAAATGCAAAGGGAACTACCAAATTGGTGAATGCTGACCTCAACCTCTACTCCACTCTTGGTAATGCAGCTGTTATTGCCAACGTTGATATGCGCAGAAAAAATCATGAATTATATGATGTGAAGGCCAATCTTCAGGGGGTACAGGTAGGAAAAATTATCCAGAATAAAGATATCGGTCCCATTACGGCGCAAATTACTGCCAAAGGAGAAAGTTTTGATTTTAAAAAGGCCAATGCAGACTTAAAAGGCCATGTAGCTTCTGCCGTATACAAAGGATACCGCTACCAGAATATGAATTTAACAGGTAAGATCAATAAAGGTGCTTACCATGTGGTTTTGGATTCAAAAGATCCGAATGCCAGTTTACTGCTTACCGCATCAGGAGTTTATAATGAAAAGAATCCGACCGTAAAGGTAAACGGAGAAGTCATCAAACTGGATGTCAACAAGCTTGGTTTCTATGAAAAACCAATGATCATTGCCGGAAAAATAGATGGTGATTTTACAAGTCTTGATCCGAATAATCTGAACGGCTATTTAAACCTGAAAAATTTTGCATTTTCTGATACCAAAGAGGTTTATCCGGTACAGGAAGTTAACCTTAAAGCTTCATCTGACACAGATTCTACACAGATTATTTTGAATTCTCAGGTCGCTGATCTGGAATTGAAAGGAAAATATAAACTTACCCAGATTTTTGGAGCTTTAACGCAGACTGTCAACCAGTATTATCAGTTCCAGAAGCCGGATAAGAGCCAGAAAATTGATCCGGGGCAGCATTTTGCCTTTACAGCGAAGATCAAAAATGATGATATTATCAGGAAATTTGTTCCTGATCTGAAAAGCTTTGAAACGATTAATTTAACAGGAAACTATGATGCCGATTCTCAGAAAATTGAAATCGACGGGCAGATTCCTCAATTGCTGTATGGTGAAAATACAATTGAAAAAGGAGTTTTAAAGGTGACCAATGAAAACCAGGCATTGCAGTACAGCCTGAATGTAGCTTCTTTAAAAAGTTCAAGTTTTTCGATCAGCAAGATTGATATTAACGGAGATGTTGCAGATAATACGATCAACTATAATGTCACCACCAAGGATGATAAAGATGCCACCCGCTTCCTGATTGCCGGAAATGCAAAATCCCTTAATGATATTACTGAAATTTCCCTGAACCCCAACGGTCTCAAACTGAACTATGCAGACTGGAATGTTGCGGAAAACAATAAAATACAGATCAGCAGCAAAGGCGTTCTGGCAGATAACTTCACTTTAACAAATGGAGGCAGCCAGATTTCGGTTCAGTCAGAAAACCAGAGTCCGAATAGTCCTTTGAACATTTCACTGAAAGATTTTAAAATTGAAACCATTACAGAGCTTATTAAAAAAGACACGATACTTGCAAGAGGTACAATCAACGGAACGGCCCAGCTGAGGGATGTGATGAAGGATATGACCTTCACTTCGGATCTGAACATTTCGGATCTGATTGTATACGGAAGTCCGGTAGGAAATCTTGCTGTAAAGGTCAACAATTCTTCACCTAAAGTTTTAAATGCCGACATTGCCCTTTCCGGAAATAATAATGATGTAAAAATCCTTGGGGATTATAATACCGCTTCAAGCACCTTCGACCTGAATATGGCCATCAACCAGCTTCAGATGAAGAGTATTCAAGGGTTTTCGATGAATGCGATTACCAATACGGAAGGTTATCTCTCCGGAAACCTTAAGATTACCGGAACTTCTGATAAGCCGAATATTTTAGGAAAAGTAAAATTCAATGATGCCGGTCTGGAAATTGCCAAAACAGGAAGTGATTTCAGAAAGCTTAATGATGAGATTGATTTTACCAGCCGCGGTATTGAATTCAATAAGTTTAAAATCAATGATAAGGACGGGAATGCTCTTGTTGTAGACGGGCAGGTTCTCACGCAGACCTACAGGGACTTCGCATTTAATCTGAATGTAAATGCCAAAGACTTCAAAGTGGTAAATTCGGAGAAATCCAATGATGCGATGATGTATGGTATTCTGGCTATTGATGCAGGACTTCGTATCCGTGGAAATCTGGATTTACCAAAAGTAGACGGAAGACTGAGTGTTGCAGATAATACAGACTTCACATTTGTTCTTCCTCAATCCAGCCCAACCTTACAGGAAAGAGACGGCATTGTAGAATTCGTTGACCAGGATCAGGTTGTTTTAAATAAAACCGTAAAAGCAGACTCTCTTAATGCACAAAGCCGCATCAAAGGGATGGATGTAAGTGTGAATATTGAAGTAAGTAAAGAAGCCAAGCTGTCACTGATCATCGATAAGGCCAATGGAGATTTTGTACAGCTCCAGGGAGAAGCGGAACTGACAGGAGGAATAGATCCTTCAGGAAAAACCACTCTGGTAGGAGTTTACGAAGTAGAAAAAGGGAGTTATGATCTTACGGTAAGCTTCCTGAAACGTAAATTTGATATCCAGAAAGGAAGTACAATCACCTGGACCGGAGAACCTACCATGGCCATCATGGATATTACCGCTGTGTATAAAACCGAAGCTCCTCCTATTGATCTTGTGGAGCAGCAGGTCAGCGGGCAGAGTGCATCCGAAATGAACCAGTATAAGCAGAGGATCCCTTTTAATACTTTACTGAAAATGAAAGGTGAACTGTTGAAACCTCAGCTTAGTTTCGATATTACCACAGAGGAAAAGAATAATTCTATTTCTACCAATGTGAAAGATGTGATCGATCAGAAGCTTGCTCAGCTCAGAACACAGGAGTCTGAAATGAATAAGCAGGTATTTGCTTTACTTCTTCTGAACCGCTTCATCGGAGAAAATCCGTTTGAAAGCGGCGCCGGAATGTCTGCAGAAACAATGGCAAGACAGAGTGTAAGTAAAATCCTGTCCCAACAGCTGAATAATCTTGCTTCAGGACTGATCAAAGGGGTTGACCTTAATTTCGGTCTTGATTCTTCGGAAGATTATTCTACCGGACAGAAAAATACCAGAACAGACCTGAATGTGGATATCAGTAAAAAACTGTTGAATGACCGCCTGAAAGTAACTGTAGGAAGTAATTTCGGACTGGAAGGCCAGGCCCGCCAGAATGAAAATATGACCAATATTGCCGGCAACGTTTCTGTAGATTACAGTCTTTCAAAAGACGGAAGATATATGCTGCGTGCTTACCGTAAAGATGAATATCAGGTAGCTCTTCAGGGGCAGATCATCGAAACAGGAGTCGGGTTTATCATCACCCTGGATTATGACAAGTTCCGGGAGATTTTCCAGAAGTCTAAAGAGAAAAAGCCTAAAAAAAATCAAAATAACCAAGTGGTAGAATTTAAATAATGAGTAATACATTTCAAACATATTGCAAATATCTGTTGGTTTCCGGATTAGCTTCGGCAGTAGCTTCCTGCAGCAATACCAGGTTTTTGAAAGAAGGCCAGATGCTGTATACGGGCGCCGAGGTAAAAATAGAGAATGACACTATTTCAAAAAAAGAAAAAAAAGATCTTCAGGCCGCATTGGAAGGCAACCTTACTCCCAAACCCAATTCTACATTTTTGGGGATGCGTCCCAAGCTCTATTTTTATAATATAGCCAAAGAACCTAAAAAAGATAAAGGCTTTAATTACTGGCTTAAATATAAAATGGGTGAAAAACCTGTATTACTGGGGGATGTAGATCGTGAATTCAACAGAGAGATCATTGAAAATTATTCTGAAAATAAAGGATATTTCAACGCACGTGCTACCTACGATACGGTTTCAAAAAATAAAAAGGCCAAGGTTATCTATACGGTAAGACCTGGCGCAAGATATTTGATTAACGGGGTAAAATTCCAGAAAGATTCTACACTTGTGAATCAGGAGATTCAGAATTTAACCCATAAAACGCTTCTAAAAAACGGAAGGCCATTTGACCTGGATGTGATCAAGGCAGAAAGAGAAAGAATAGATAACGGATTAAAGGAAAGAGGTTTTTATTATTTCCATCCGGATAATATAATTGTACAGGCAGACAGTACCGTTAGCAAAAACCATAAGGTAGAACTCAACGTAAAGCTGAAGGATAATACTCCTGATCTGGCCACTCAGCAGTTCAGCATTGATAAGGTGGTTGTGTTTCCCAATTATAACATCCAGGATGTAAAAGACGGAAAGTACAGCATTCCGATGGACAAGGATTCTCTTTCCAAATATGCCTTTGACGATATTTATGTGATTGATCCGCAGCATAAGTTTAAACCGAAAATCTTCGACAGGGCTTTATATTTCAAAAAAGGAGATCTTTATAACCGTTCCAACCATAATCTTACCCTGAACCGGCTGATCAGTCTCGGGGTATTCAAGTTTGTGAAAAATGAATTTATTACTTCAGATTCTCTAAGCCATAAATTTGATGCTTATTATTTATTAACGCCAAGACAGATCCAGTCTTTACGTCTGGAAGCTTTGGGAAGAACAAACTCTGCCAATTATGCCGGTAGTGAACTTAACCTGAACTGGACCCACCGGAATTTCTTCCGTGGTGCAGAACAGTTCAAGGCTGCTATATTCGGAGCTTTTGATTTCCAGATGGGAGGAGCGCAGGATGCCAATAATATCTTCCGTGCAGGAACGAATGTGCAGCTTTCCATTCCGAGAATTGTGGCTCCGTTCCGTTTTCATTCTTCCAGTGAGTTTGTCCCAAGAACGAATATTACATTAGGATATGAATTCCAGAACAGGACGAAATATTACACGCTTAATAATTTCACCGGATCATTTGGATACCTGTGGAAAGAGAATGCCAGAAAAGAACACGATTTAAAGGTAATTGATATTACGTTGGTATCACCAGCAAATGTTACAGATGAATATTACGCTAAATCTGCCAATAATCCTGCTATGCGACGAATTGTTGCAAAGCAGTTAATTTTCGGTCCTACCTATTCTTATACCTATACCAATACAATGCTTCCTAAAAGAAATACCATTTACTATAAAGGAACGCTTGATCTGGCAGGAAATATCACAGGTCTGGTTACCGGAGCAGATGTAAAAAAAGATAAGGAAAAGAAAATATTCGGCATTCCTTTCAGCCAGTATGTAAAAGTTGAAAATGATTTCAGATTCTATCATAAGCTTACAGAAAAGTCTTCATTGGCAACAAGATTCATTGGTGGAATTGCTTATCCCTATGGAAATTCAGAATTCATTCCGTTTTCCAAACAGTTTTTCTCAGGAGGAAGTAACAGTATAAGAGCATTCAGAGCAAGAACATTGGGACCGGGAAGTTTTGACCCGAGAACAATCCCTCCAGGCTCCTATTTTGATCAAGCCGGAGACATTAAACTTGAGCTGAATGCTGAATATAGAGCTAATCTTTATAAATTTTTAAACGCTGCTGTTTTTGTGGATGCCGGAAATATCTGGCTGCTTAATGAGGATACTACAAGACCTGGCGCTAAGTTTTCCAAAGATTTTTTAAATGAAATTGCTGTGGGCGCAGGAGTTGGTCTGAGACTTGATTTTTCTATCCTAATCTTACGACTGGATCTGGCCATGCCATTGAGAGTTCCTTATTACGAAAAAGGTAACCGATGGGCATTTGATAAAATTAACTTTGGAGATTCTAACTGGAGAAAAGACAATCTGGTTCTTAATATTGCGATCGGATATCCATTTTAATATAATTTGATATGATTCATAATGCTAAATTTTTCTGGGAGGTTCTGAAGGATACATTTACAGAATGGAACAGCTCTTCCGCATCAAAAGATTCGGCGAGCCTGGCCTATTATGCAATTTTTTCCATTCCGGGATTATTGATCATTATCATCTGGGTACTTGGAAATTTTTTTGGTGAAGAAGCGATCCGGGGACAGATCAGTACCCAGATCAGCGGTATCATGGGGCCTGATGTAGCCAAAAGTATTGAAGGAATGCTGGCAGGTGCACTGATTGACAAAGAAAATATTTTTATGAAGGCCGTGGGAGTAGGAGCATTGGTTTTTGGTTCCACTACGCTCTTCTTTCAGCTGCAGCATTCGTTGAATTCGCTCTGGGATGTAGAAGCTGCTCCCAAAAAAGCTTTGGTCAAATTTTTATTAGACAGGGCCAATTCCCTTGGGATGATTCTCATTTTGGGTTTCTTACTGATGATCACGATGGTTTTATCTTCCCTTATCAGTCTTTTTAATAAGATTATTACCCAGTATTTTGGATTTGAAACATATATGCTTGTTGAGTTGGTCAATTTCTCCATCGGATTCGGGCTTGTCATGCTTTTATTTGCTATGATGTTTAAAGTGTTGCCTGATATACAGATTACCTGGAAGTCTGTTTGGCGGGGCGCCTTTTTAACAACGGTGTTATTTACCCTGGGAAAATTCTTACTAAGCCTTTATTTCAACCAGGTAAAACCTACTTCAGCATTCGGGGCAGCCGGAACAGTGATTCTGATTATGATGTGGATCAATTATTCCTGTATGCTGATCTTTTTCGGAGCTAAATTTACCAAAGTGTATACGTACAAAAAAGGCTATGAAGTGACTCTCTCTAAACATGCAAGATGGACTCCCGCTAAGCTGTATGCCGATAGCCTGAAACAGATGGCCGGCAAAAAAGAGAATGAAACACAGGAAATACCGGATTCAAAACAACTGTAATGCATCCGGCATATTTAAAATAAAAAAGCCTTTTGAAAATTCAAAAGGCTTTTATTTTTACATTCTGTTTACGGTTCCTATTCCCAACAGTTCTAACGATTTTCTGATCGTCTTCGCTGTCAGATCTGAAATATTTAAACGGAAGTGCTTTATATTTTCATCTTCCTGATTCAGAATCGGGTTATTCTGATAGAATGAGTTGTATGCTTTCACAAGGTCATATACATAATTGGCCACTAAAGCAGGGCTTAAAGTTTCTGCAGATTTTGCTACCACTGTTTTAAAGTTGGCCAGCTGCATAATCAGTTCTTTCTCGGATTGGTTTAATTCGATATCCGCTGTTTCTGTCTGCAAAGTACCCGCTTTGGATAACAATGACTGGATACGTGCATAAGTATATTGAATGAACGGCCCTGTATTTCCGTTGAAATCGATACTTTCAGCCGGGTTGAAAAGCATTTTTTTCTTAGGATCCACTTTCAGCATAAAATATTTCAATGCTCCCAATCCTACTGTTTCATAAGATGCTTCTTTATCTTCTTCTGAAAGGGTTTCAAGCTTACCAAGCTCCTGAGCCTTAGATTTTGCAGTTTCATACATTTCCTGCATCAGGTCATCTGCATCTACCACGGTTCCTTCACGGGATTTCATTTTGCCCTCAGGAAGTTCTACCATTCCGTAAGAAAGGTGATATAACTGATCAGCCCATTGGTACCCTAATTTTTTCAATATCTTGAATAAAACCTGGAAGTGATAATCCTGCTCATTTCCTACTGTATAAATCAGCTTCTGAATATTATTCTGCTTAAAACGCTCAACCGCTGTTCCCAAATCCTGGGTCATATAAACTGAAGTACCGTCTGAACGTAACAGTAATTTCTGATCAAGACCTTCATCCGTCAGGTCACACCAGACAGAACCGTCTTCTTTCTGGTACAATACTCCTTTATCTAATCCTTCCTGAATAAGGTCTTTTCCTAAAATATAGGTATTGCTTTCATACTGAACCTGATCAAAATCTACCCCTAACCTTTTATAGGTTTCATTGAACCCTCTGTATACCCATGAGTTCATTTCATTCCAGAGATTTCTTACGGTTTCATCACCATTTTCCCAGTCAACAAGCATTTTCTGGGCTTCTTTCATCATCGGAGCATCTTTTTTAGCCTGCTCCTCTCCTATGCCCTGACCTACAAGGTCTGCAATTTCTTTTTTATAATTTTTGTCAAACTCCACATAGTAGTTTCCGACAAACTTATCTCCTTTTGTATTCGTTGTTTCAGGCGTTTCTCCGTTTCCGAATTTTTCCCATGCCAGCATCGACTTACAGATATGAATTCCTCTGTCGTTGATGATCTGCGTTTTGATCACATCATACCCTGCTTCTTTCAGGATCTGTGCTACAGAAAATCCTAATAAATTGTTTCTGATGTGTCCCAAGTGCAAAGGCTTGTTGGTATTTGGTGAAGAATACTCTACCATTACGGTAGCATTTTTCTTTTCTATGGTTGAAAATTCTTTGCTTACCGATCTGAAGTTATCGACAAACAATTGGTTTTTAACTTTAACGTTAAGGAAACCTTTTACAACATTAAAGCTTTCGAAAAGCTCGGTCTGCTCCGTTAAAGCTTCTCCCAATTCAACGCCAATGCTTTCAGGGTTTTTCTTCAATTGTTTCACCAGCGGAAAAGTGACAATCGTAAAGTCACCTTCAAATTCCGTTTTATTTTCCTGAACTTCCAGCTTGATGTCTTTTAACTGATATACATTTAAAATGACTTCTGAAAGTTTCTGTTCTATAATATCTTTAATATTCATGCTTCTAAGTTCTCTTTTAATATTCATCACTGAAACATTCTTATGATCTGTTTCTGTTCAAAATTTGAGTTACAAATATACGGAAATAAAAAAACCACCCGAAGGCGGTTTTTATGTTTAAGAATTGTCTCTTTTTAAATTCTTTAAAACAGTGTTAAGGACATCCGTTTGAATAACATGTTTTTTTAACAGGGTCCCAGCATCCTCCTGAACCCACACACCATTCCGGTGCAGAACCTCCTTGAATGTTTTTCAAGTCCTGTGCTGACATTTTTTTTAAATTTTTCATATTAGTTTTTTTTGTGATTTTAAAATGTAATAATGTCTGAAAACGGTCCCCAGATCTCGATTTACCTTATCCTCAATTTTGGCATTCAAAGATAAACCTACCGAAGACTATTTTTATTCTTTAACATATACTAAAACAGCATCGTCGTTTCCGGCTATTCCGTCTACATTTTTAGTAGCATCAGCAATTTTAAGTTCAGTAGAAGAAAAGTCATCCACACTTTTCTGTAAAGTTTTGCTGGCTCCTGCTTCAGTATACGTAAGTGTTAATTTACCGTACATTCTGTCATAAACCCATTTTCCTGAGTAACCTTCAGGTTTTATGCAGTTTCCTGTGGATGCATCCGTATCATATCTTTCATAAACTCCGGAAAAATCGGCATTGATGTGTATCTGCCCTTTCTTTTCGCAAGCAGATACCGGATAGCTTTTCCCTTTAAATTCATACCGGGAAGGTTTCCATGTACCATTAACACTCACCTCCTCTACTTTAGTATTGCTTCTATCATCATCACTACCGCAAGAAACAACCCCCATTATGGCAATAAGCCCGATCAAAAACTTCATATTATATTTTTTATATTTTTAAAATAAAGATATTCCTGTATTGCTACAGGAATACCATTCATTATTATTTTTTCTAAGATACGTCAAATTAATTTACATCCCAGAAAACTCTTGTTGATACTTTATCTCCACCGATTTTTGCAGCAGCTTTTTCAACATAAGTCTTGTTAAGTAAGTATTCCTGATCAGAATATTTCATTCTTACCGGAACTGATTCTACTGTAGAATCTTCAGGATTTTCAAATACCGGGTAATTTAGTCTTCTTGCAAAGTTCCATGCCTGGAATCCTTTATTAAACATGGCTACCCAAGCCTGGAAACCGATAGACTTTCTCCAGTTTGAAGCATCATAAGGATTTGCTGCGATAAATGCAACCGCTGCTGCAGGAGCAATACCATACTCCGTCATAGAAGCTGTAATCGCCTCTCCATAAAGACCTGCTGCTGATCCTCCTACGCTAAAGCCACGTGCTGCTGCTTCAGCTCTTAAGAATGAGATTTCTGAATAATCCAACAAAAATCCTTGCGCATTCTCTGAGAAAAGCATGTAATCGCCATCTTCTCCCATATCAGGAACTCCGTTAATATCTATTTTTGGAGAAGTCATATGCGAATAGTTCACAAATGAGTTACCTTTTCCATAAACACCTCCTTTATAAAATCCTGTGTTAGGCTTATATTTTCCGGTATTTTTATCGAATTCTCTTTCTGCCTTTACAAACCATCTCGCTCTTCTAGGATCCGAGGTAGAGTTCATATAGTTGATTAACATTTCTGAAGGAACAAGGTCATTTCTACCAGACTGTACATCTTCCTGATATACAGGGTTAGAAAATAATCCTGATGGGAAAGCCGCCAAACCGAAATTATCTTCTTTACCTTCGAATAAACCTGCAGCATAAGCAGCTTCAGCAGTAGTTTTAGCGAATGCCGGATCAGCATCTGCCATGGTTACTGCCAATTTGAATTTCAAAGAGTTCCCCATTTTTTTCCACTTAGACATGTTTCCTTTATAGAACAAATCATCAGTATAACCGGATTCTGTAGTATTGATCATTGCAACAGCAGCATCAATTCTTTTGATCAGATCCAGATAGATTGTTTTAGCATCATCATAAGGAATTTCAGAAGCTCCAGGGTTTCCCGGTACTGCTTTTAAAGTTCCGAAATAAGGAACATCTCCATAGGTATCTACAAGGTTGGCCCATGTATATACGCTGATCAGTTCGATGATAGCAATATTATTATTTTTCTTAGCTGCACTTACTCCTTCGCCCTCAAGGAATTGCTTAGCATCTCTAAGTGCTGATAAAACCCCTGCAGAGTGCACAGTAGCAGATCTGGAAGCCATCATTACATTATAATGGTTTCTTGGGATAGGTCTTGTCACCATATCGTAGTTGGATTCATCTACATAAGTAGTCTGTGCCCATTGCTGAGTAAAGAATCTTGAGATGTTATTATTAACGTTTGGTGTTAGCATCTGTGATATTAATGCCTGCTCCGCACTTGCTACCAGTAATCCTGAAGGAACTACTGACGGGTGTTTCGGATCTTCATTCAAAGACGTGATGTCACTTTCGCAAGAATTGGTGACTACCGTTAAAGAAATTAGACTTAATATTAAAAATATCTTTTTCATGTTTGTTTTAGAATTTTAGTGTTACATTGATACCGATGTCACGTGTTGTTGGCAGAACCCCGATAGAGTTTCCTTTTGAAGCCAATCCGTTTCCAGTTCCTGCTTCAGGATCTGCGTAAGGTAAATTTTTGTGGATAATCCAAAGGTTTCTTCCGACCAAAGAAATTTTTGCCTCCTGTATAGAAGTATTGGCAAGAATTGATTTTGGAAGGCTGTAGCCGATACTTGCCTCTCTTAATTTCACATAAGAAGCATCATACACGAATCTGCTGTTTGGCATTCTTCTGTATCCGTCTACGTTACCAAAAAACTCCGGTGAACTTGTAGGAGTGGTATTAACCTGTCCGTTTGGATTTACTCCCGGATTGATCACACCTGCAGTTCTGTCGTTACCTATAGCAGTTTCCTGATATAATCCGGTAGCAAGACCATAGTACATATCTGTTGAGAATACATCTCCGCCATGTTTAATATCAATCAGGAAGCTTAAGGAAATTCCTTTATAGTTAAAGCTGTTTCTGATCCCTCCGATCCAGTCCGGAGTAATGTTACCGATTACCTGATTTGGATTTCTTAAATATCTACCGTTAGCAGGGTCTATTACACGTTCTCCGTTGGCATTATATACATAGTCTGATCCTACTAAAGCTCCAAATGCCTGGCCTACTCTTGCATTCAAAGAAACACCTCCCTGATATTGAGCCAATAGGTAGTTCTGAGAATCACCGTATAGAGAGATTACTTCGTTTTCGTTTTTAGACCAGTTTACATCAATATCCCAGCTGAAATTAGAAGTTTTAAATGGTGTACCGTTTAACTGAATTTCAATCCCTTTATTGTTAATCTGTCCTGCATTTACAAGGAATGTTCTGTATCCTGTAGCAGAGGTTACCGGAAGGTTAATGATCTGGTCAAGGGTACGTGTTTTATAAACAGCGATATCGAAACCTAATCTGTTTTTAAGGAACTGAGCTTCCATACCAAATTCCAATTCTTTCGATCTCTGTGGTTTAAGATCCGGATTCGCTAAGAAATAAGACTGGTTTACCAATCCTGTACTTCCGAATCCTCCTCTTACTCTGTACGTATTATTTAACTGATAGTTAACTGTTGATGAACCTACTTCCGCATAGTTGGCTCTTACTTTCCAGAAGCTTAACCAGTTTTGTTTCCATAATTCTGAAAGAATCAAGGATCCTGTTGCTGAATAGTAATCGTAGGTATTATTAGCTTTCGGAAGGTTTGAACTTCTGTCTACTCTATAAGTACCGTCTACGAATAATAAGTTTTTATACCCGAAAGATGCTGTAGCATATAAACTCGATGTAAGCCATTTTGCATAATTCTCATCCGGTGGAATGATCGGGCTGGCAGAGTTTGAAATCGCAAATAATCCCGGAGTTGCAAGACCTCCTTCAGTACTTGCATATACCGCATCACTTAAGTTTCTTCTGATGTTCCCTCCTACGATACCGCTAACGTTCAGATCTTCTACAATGTCAAACTTATAATTAGCAAATAAATCAAAGTTAGTCTCGGAAGTTCTTACATCCTGACGGGAATATCCTGAGGTCACATTATTTCCTGAAGCACCAAATGCCTGAGGCAATGAACCGTTAGCCAATCTTTCTTCAATCAACATCTGCATGTTGTCGTAAGATAATTTCCCTGTAATTCCGAAGTTTTTAGAAACATCGTATTTCAACTGAGCATAGCTGAATGTTCTTGTTCTGGAATCGGACTGATAATTCTGGTATCTTTGGAAATAAGGGTTATTCCAGTAAGCCGGTGTTCCATTTTCCCCGGAAGTTCTGTTCCATGTGTTATTTCCATTATTAGATCTGGCATATGCATCTCTAAGATCATAAATATCTACGTTGGTCTGCCACCACTGTCTGAAACCGGTTACGATATTATCAGAATATCCTGTTTCATTTCTACCTTTTGTATCCTGGATCGTTAAGGTTGAAAAGACAGTCGCATGAAGTTTTTCAGTAAAGTCGTAGCTAAACTTGGCTGTTAAGTTATTCTTCCTCAAATCTGAGTTCGGTAACAAACCATTAGAAAGCATATTTGAGTAAGATAAGGAAATGTTTGATGATTTATTTCCTTTTTCAAGGGAGATTGAGTTAACGTACGTTACAGGAGTCTCAAAAAATTTGATAGGTCCGTTCTTAGCAGCTACCCAAGGTGTCGCCATCCCGTAATAAGGAGAAGTCGGGTCATAGGAATACCATTGACGAACTAACAGGTTAGGGTTAAATTCAGCTCCGTAAGATGCATCTTCAGTAAGAGGAACCTGGAATTCTCCGGTATTCGGGTCATGGTTGAAATACTCGTCCGGATTACCGTCTCCATCTGTATCATTTCCATACTGTGGTCCATACCCGGCACCATATCTCGATTGGTATTTAGGGAAAGTAGATTTATCAATAAAACCTACATTAATATTTGAGTTCAGTGTTACTCCCCAGCTTCCATCCTGTTTTCCGCGGCCGTTCTTGGTAACAATCAAAATTACCCCGTCACTACCACGTTCTCCGTATAAAGCCGAAGCGGCAGCTCCTTTCAGAACGTTTATACTTTCGATATCGTTTTGGTTGATATCCGATAAAAAGTTTCCGTAATCAAATACAGTTCCTTTAACACTTCCGTTATTTACCGGTGAACCGTCAATTACAATTAGCGGAGATCCTCCTGACAGTGATTTATATCCTCTGATCAATAAGTTGGATGATCCGCCAAAGTTATTATTGGTATTAACCTGTAAACCTGCTACTTTACCTGAAAGTAATCCTGCTACGTTACCGGTATTTGTAGTTCCGCCTGTCAGCGCTTCTGCCTTTACCTCTTCAGAAGCATACCCCAAAGATTTTTTCTCTCTTTTGATTCCGAGTGCGGTTACTACCACGCCCTCGATTTCTTTTGTTTTGATAGTATCATTCTTCGCCTGAGCATGTGCAACAGCTATAGAAGAAGACAATACCAAAACAAGAAGACCTGTTGTTAGTTTCTTCATATCAAATTTAATTTTTGTACCCTACAAATTTGTAAAACTTTATTAATACCACAAAGCAAAAATTAAAAAAAATATCATTTATTCAATATTTACAAAAAAACAACATAAAAAAAATATTAAAATAAGTTAAAAACAAAATATTTAACAAAATCAATACATTTAAACTTTATTTTTTTTTAAGAAATAATAACAATCATTTACATTGATAATATCTATACGTTCACATACTGTCAAACTATATAATAATCTGACTCTCAATCAAGTGAACTATTATTTCGCAAAAAAGCCTGATAAAACCTGAAAAAATACAATGCTTGGCATATTATTTTTTTTCAAAAAAACGCTCCTTAAAAATTTACAAACACAAAAAAAACCGCCCGAAGGCGGTAATAAAATATATTAAAAATTTGTTTTGGGTTATTTTAACCAGAATGGTGCATATTGACCTGTTTTTGAAAACGCATCATTTTTCACCATGTTTGGAACATTTCCAGAGTTTGCAACATACTCAGACTGTGGATAAATTAATCTTACCGGTCTTGTAGCAGTAGTAGCACCAACAGGCATAGGAGTAACTGGGAATCCTGTTTTAGTATAACTAATGAACGTTTCTGTTGGGTTAATATTGGTTAAAGCAATCCATCTTTGATATTGAATAGCAGCAATCTTATTCGTACTAGCATTCCATCCAACATTCGCTTTGGTATTGCTATTTAAAATATAATTATTTGCTGAAGTAGCCGAAAGTCCATAGAAAGTGAATGAAGCTCTGATACCCGCTTCAAAATGAGCTTGCCCACCACTGAATTTTGCCGGATACAATACCGCAGCTTCTGATTGCAATAATTCCGCCTCAGCAAGAGACATTACGATACCGTCTTGTTTTGAACCTTCACTAGAACTGATCTGACCACTTGAGTTAAGCACTAAAAACTGTTTTATACCTAGCCCTGCATAATCACCTCCGGTGTTACTTGGATTAGAAGTCAGTCCTTGCTCTAAGCCGAAAAACCCTTCAAATCCATCTGTGATTTCAGCATCTTCTAAATTAGCCCAAGCATTGGCATAGAACATTCTTTGGATTCTAGAGTCAACAACCCCTGAAGTAAGAGGAACTCGCCCCATCATATTGTCAACGATATTAGCACTAGCTAAAACTAATCTATAATTCGCATTAATTTCACCACTTGTTAAATTAATAGCTCCATAATTTCTATATAATGGATTCTGTTGTGCTACAGAAGCTGAACTATATCCCGGATTGATAATGGCTGATTCAGTAATAAAACCTTTAGATAAAGTTGGCCATGTATTCATTGCAGAATCCCTATAGGCAATTACTGATGAATCTGTTGTATTTGATAATCTTACTAACATTTTAAGCTTAACGGTATTACCAAATTTAATCCAGTCACCCGCAACCCCTTTAAACATAACATCAGAAGAAGCAAGAATTGTTGGGGGAGTTGTAGTATTCAATAAAGCTAAGGCTTCATCCAACTCTTTTAGTAAAGCTTGATATACATCTTTTCCTTTATCATATTTAGGGGTAACGTTACTTTGAAATTTAAAAGCTTCAGAATAAGGTACATCATTATACAAATCAACAATCGTTTGCATATAATAAGCTTTCATAATTTTTGCTGCCGCAACATAACCAGGAAACTGGGTATTAGCATTAGGGGTATCAATAAGCCTTTGTAAATTTCCGATTCCATAATAGTAATTATCCCATATACCGTTGTAAAAAGTACTATTAACATTCATTTTCATTTCATCATCAAATGGCGCTGTATATTGATATATATTACCCACCCATGCATTCATCATTAAGTTTCCAAATCTATTTAATGTAACGGCATGTGTAGCATGCAAGGTTGTTTCAGCAGCGGCTAACCTTTCTTTAGGTGACAACTCACTGTTATATGCTTCATTATCGTTATGGTTGACATCAATAAAATCATTCGAGCAAGAAGCAGAACTTAATAATAATGCTGCTATTGCAGATGTATAAAGTATTTTTTTCATTTCAGATTAAATTAAAAGTTAATAATTGTATTAAAACCAATTACTCTAGTTGAAGGATATTGGGTCTGAGAAGAGATCCCTCTTATATTACTTCCATTAGAAAGACTCGCTTCCGGGTCAGCATACCCTCTATTTTCTTTAGAGAAGACATAGAATGGATTTCTTGCATAAACACCAAATTGTAAGCCCTCAATCCCAAAACTTCTTGCAGTATCTCTACCTAATGTATAATTAATTCCTAACTCTCTAACTTTAAAAGATTTTGCATCTATCACAAAGTTTTCAGCTATACTAGAATAAACACCTCCATAATAACCAGGTAAATCATTATAAGAAGTCCCACCAGATTTAATACTTGTATTTGCGACATACTGTCCGGCAGAATTCATATATACAGAATTAGGAATAACGTATCCACCCTGAGTTCTATCAAATTCTGCAGAATCATTCAAATAACCACCCCATGCTAGACGATACATTGTATCGGAATAGATTTTATTACCAGCTCTATAATCCATTGTAGCATATACACTCCAGTTTTTATATTTTAAATTAGTATTAAAAGTTAAAATATATTTTGGATCTGTTTGACCAAGATTAATAAAACTGTTAGTAGCAAGAGGATTACCTGTTTTTTCATCAATAATTATCCTTCCTTGATCATCTCTCAAATATCCGGTTCCTTTAATAATTGGGAAATTTTCTCCTTTAACAGCGTAGATACCTACATTTCCTGAACTATAAATAGCTACTTCATCCTGACCATCTGGCAATTCTAGAACTTTCTGTCTCTGTGTATAATAAGAAGCTCTGATATCCCATTTAAAATCTTGTGTCTTAATTGGAACAAGTCCTAATTCAACTTCAATACCTTTTGATTGTATCTTACCAATATTGATTAATTTACGATTTATTCCAGATGCACTGGAAGTACTTTGCCATGTAATTAGATCTTTAGTATCCGTCTGGAAAGCATTCACATCTAACAATATTCTATCTTTGAAAAATCCTAAACCTAAATTAAATTCAGTCGACGTAATAAATTGAGGTTTTACATTAAATGCTGTAGGCTGTGAATTTCCAACAAAACTCAATGGCCCTCCAGCAAATGGGAACCCATTCCCCAAGATTGCTGTATCTTCAATACCAAAAACTCCTACAGGGTCATCTTGTCCTACTCTTGTCCAAGATCCTTTCACTACAAATCTACTTAAATCATTCGATGCCTTAAGTCCACTAAATGCATTTTTTGCATTAAACGAAACCCCAACAGAAGGATAAACATATCCTGATTTACTGTTTCCAACATCTTGTGAGTTAATAAATTTAGAACTCCACTCCGATCTAATCGTTGCATTTAATGATAGATAATCCTTATAGTTTAAATCTAAATTACCAAAAAAAGCATATTTTCTAGCAAGTGTTCTAGCATTATTCAGATTATAAGGTTGTGTAGGAGTTACTACATTCCAAACAGTATATTTACCCGGTATATTCAAACCAGTTCCTCCTGCGGAAGTTGTTTTAGAATATGATTCCTGAACGTTAAATCCGGCAAGAAAATTCATCTGTAAATCGTCTGTCAGATCATAATTAAAATCCGCCATCAAATCGTTATACAAAAATCTACTGATAGAATTCGATTGTGCATATGAAGCACCAATAGCTGATACTCCACTAATTGTTGGCCTTTGTGCAGTACCTGAATATGCATCTCTCCAAGACAAACCATCCCCTACAACATATTGACCAGAACCATTATTTATGATACTAATATGGTCATTTATCTTATAAGTTAAGTTAATAGTTCCATTAAAAGTTGTAGTCTTACTTGTTCCGCGGTTATGTTTAATATCCCAATAAGGGTTAGCATAATACATAGTCCATGCATAGCCTCTATCATTATTTAAGACCCCATCAAATTGACGAATATCAATTTCAGCTGGTGCGTGTAGGATATTTGGATAAACGTCACCATTTGTCACATTTGTAGAATTATTTGTTATGGAAGCCATTCCATCTAGAATCCATTTATCTTTTTTGAATCCTCCTTTAAATAAAACACTAGTTCTTTTATTAATATCATCTCTTACAATAAATTCTTTCTGTTGATTATTTATCGTCAATGAAGCATATGCATCAGCATCACCCGTTGAAACCGTTAAGCTATTATTCAACAAACTTCCTGTTTGAAAGAAGTCTTTAACATTATCTTTTGAGCGAGGCGCATATTTAAAAAATAACGAAGAGGAAATGTCCTGTTGTGGAGTATTTCCGTTATTTCCATTAATAGTAATAACACCATCACCGTTGACATCATACAAAGGTATACCAGATGGCAACATTTGTCCTGCGTATTTAGGATCATCATAAGCAGGGCCCCAAGCTCCATTTTCAACATGGATTCTTTCCCCGTACCATCCTTGTCCATATTTCTTCTGTCTATCTGGAACAAATAAAGCATTTTCGAATTCTACACCACTATTCAAAGTAACTTTAACTCTTTTACTTCCAGAATTTCCTTTTTTAGTGGTTACAATAATAGCTCCATTTACACCATCAGATCCATATAGAGCCGCACCCTGCATTCCTTTCAAGATTGTCTGTGATTCAATCATGTCTGAAGGAAGCTGAGTGTAGACACTCACCGACGATTTAACACCATCAATAACAATCAAAGGAGTCGTTGAACCAGTAAGCGTTTTAGAAGTTCTAATTCTAATATCTAAGTTACCATTAACCCCTGAATTTGACTGGCTAATTGTTAACCCAGCAACTTTACCTGTAAGTGCAGCAGCTGCATTCTGGTTGTTAGCTTGAGTTAATTCAGCATTATTAACAACTGAAGCAGATGAAGTTTGTTGATCTAACTTTTTCTTAATCCCCATTGCTCCAGTTATCACAACCTCGCCAATTGCGGTTTCTTTTAAAGTATCCTTTTTTGGCGTCGTCTGAGCACTTACCATAGCCAGGGAAGATGACAGAACAACAATTAAAACACTTGTAGTTAATTTCTTCATGTTTAAAATGATTATTTTTTATTGCCTACAAATATGTGAAACTTTCTTAAAATCAGCAAGTAAAAATGTTAATTTTTCATAATTCATATAAAACACATCAATAAAAACACGCGATAAAAGCCGATAAAACAACAAAAAAGTAAAAATTTTAAAAATAAAAAAACAGAATAAAATTAACAATAAACACGCATAAACAAAGCAAAAATAACATACTAATACCATAATTAAGAAAATATTAAAAACCCCATAAAATCATTTGTTTTTAAATTTTATACTTTTGCAGGACAGAAAGAACTTCATGGAGTTAATAAAAAACTGGTCAAATCTTTATATTGAAGCCGGATGTGATGAGGTAGGAAGAGGCTGTTTAAGTGGCCCCGTGGTAGCTGCTGCAGTTATTTTAGATGATGATTTCAAACAGAATCTGGTGAATGATTCCAAAAAACTAACATTCAAAACCCGGATGGATCTGGACAGCTATATCAAGGATAATGTAAAGAATTATGCCATTGCAGAACTACCGCCTGCATTCATTGATGAGCACAATATCCTTAATGCAAGTATCCATGCTATGCACCGTGCACTGGACCAATTAACAATAACACCGGAGCTTATTTTAGTGGATGGTAACAAATTTCATCCGTATAATTATATTCCGCATCAATGTATCATTAAAGGTGATTCTAAAGTATTATCCATCGCAGCGGCTTCTATCCTTGCGAAAAATTACCGGGATAAACTGATGATCGAACTACATGAGGAATATCCCCAATATGGCTGGGACACCAATTTCGGCTATGCTACCAAAAAGCATCAGGAAGCCCTCATAAAACATGGCCCTACGCAATATCACAGACAGTCTTTCAGGCTGAAATATGATTAAAAAATACAGTACATAAATCAAGACGTTCAAGTATTTTGATGTCCTGATTCAATAAAAAAGAGAAGCACTCAATGAGTGCTTCTCTTTTTTATTTTAACGAAATTATTCTTCTATTTCTTTTTTCTTTGCTGCTCCTGAGCTTGCTGCTGTTCCTGAGCTTTCTCCATCATTTCTCTCATTCTCTTCTGGAATTTACCTTCTGTTTTCGGTTTTTCCTTATTAGACTGAATCTGAGCATGAATTTTCTTCTCATCCAGAATCCAGTATTTAATCACAAGAATGATCAGAATGTTAATCGCATTGGATACGAAATAGTACCATGAAAGACCTGACGCTGAAGTGTTCAGGAAGAATAAGAATGTAATCGGGAAAATATACATTAATACTTTCATATTAGGCATTCCTTCCTGTTGTGGCTGCTGCATATTTCCGGAAGTCATTACAGTATAGATCAAAATAACTACTGTACAGGCCAATGCAAAAATACTTAAATGATCCCCTAAGAAAGGAACTTTAAATGGTAGCTTGATCAGATCATCATATGCCGTCAGATCTTTCGCAAACCAGAATCCCTGGCCTCTAAGGTCAATAAAGTTCGGGAAGAAACGGAATAATGCATAGAAAATAGGAATCTGAACCAATGCAGGTAAACATCCCGCCATCTGATTGACTCCGGCTTTTCTGTAAACTTCCATCGTTGCCTGCTGTTTCTTCATTGGATCAGCATCTTTAAACTTCGCATTAACCTCATCAATTTCCGGACGGATCACCTTCATCATGGCACTCAGCTTGTGCTGTTTATACATAATTGGTGAAAGAATCAGCTTAACAATGATCGTCATTACAAAGATCACCCAGCCCGCAGATAATCCCCAGCCTGCAATGATGGCATATAACCACATAAAGAAGTAACGGTTCATCGCCCCGATGAATGACCAGCCCAGCGGAAGGATCTCATCAAAATTCTTATCATATGATTTAAGCAAAGGTAAATCCAATGGCATGAAATACCATGTGAAATCCTGATTCAGCTCACTGCCAGTCATCTGAACAAAACCTTCATAGTTTAATTTTTTCAGATATTCTCCCTCTTCAACGTTCTCCTGATTTCCTTTACTTTGCGTAAATCCGTTTTTAGCTTCAATGACGGAGGCAAAAAACTGCTGTTTTACACCAATCCAGTTAAGAGTTTCTTTTTCTTCCTCCATTGTTGTTCTTCCGTCATAATCATAGTCTTTATAATTATTGAAAGCGTAAGAAAACTCTGAGTGAGACTGTTCCTGGGCTCTACCTTTCTCAAGGTTTCTTACACTATAATCCCAGATGAAATCTGCCTTATTATCAGCTGTAATATTGGCAAGTCCCTGCGTTCTTACTTTAAAATCCAATGTATATTTATCTAATAAAGTATAAATAAACTGGATGACAGCACCATTATAATTGGCAGTCATGGTTACTGCGTTTCCATTAACAGCAGGTGAGAAAACTAAATCTTTAGTATTGATCACCTTTCCTGTTTTATCTTTAAACTGGAATCCGTATTTAGAATTATTTTTGTTGATCAGGTAAAGTGGCTGATCGGCGTTGTCTGTTTTCTGGTTGTATGCTTTATATTTCAAAAGCTCTACTTTAGAAACCTGTCCTCCCAAGCTTGAAAACTCAAGTTTCAGTTCATTATTTCCAAGACTTGCGGTCTGGATTGCATTAGGAGTTACATTTGGATTGATATTGCTTACCTGAGCTTGTTTTACAGCATTTTTTACCTGTTCTGTCTTTTGCTGCTGAGCTTTCAGCTCCTCTTCTTTCATCTGCTTGTTCTGGAAATAGAACATAAAACCGAAGAGAACCAGGCATAAAACCGCAAAACTGATCATTTGCTTCTTATCGATTCCGTTGTTTTGTTGCATTTTATTTTATATTAAAATTTTAAACTTAAAATGTACGTACGGATGTACGTAATTTGAGCTGACAAAAATACTGTTTTTTTATCAAAACTCTATGCTTTACGTTGTTAGTATATAATAAACTCAGGCTGAGAAAAATCAACCTGAGTTTATAGCTAGACGTTTATGATAAAAATTTACCTTATTTCTTTTCGCAAGCCTTGATGAAAGCTCTGAATAAAGGATGCGGTGTTGCCACCGTACTCTTATATTCCGGGTGGTACTGAACCCCCACATAGAACGGGTGATCAGGAAGTTCCAGGGCTTCTACCAATCCTGTTTCAGGGTTAGTACCTGTAGCAAGGAAGCCGTTTTTCTCAAATTCCTGAAGATAATCACTGTTGAATTCATAACGGTGACGGTGTCTTTCAGAGATATTTTTGCTTCCATAGATATCATTCAGTCTGGAACCGTTTTTCAGAGCACATTTCCATGCTCCAAGACGCATTGTACCTCCTTTATCTACAACATTCTTCTGCTCTTCCATCAATGAGATCACAGGATCCGGAGTTGCGGTATCAAATTCCATAGAGTTTGCTTTTGTATGTCCTAAAACATTTCTGGCAAATTCAATCGTCATGATCTGCATTCCTAAACAAATTCCCAACATCGGAATTTTATTTTCTCTCGCATATTTTGCAGTAAGTACTTTTCCTTCGATTCCTCTGTCTCCGAAACCTGGAGCGACAAGGATCCCGTTCACTCCTTTCAGTACTTCTTTAATATTTTCTTCTGTAATATCTCCACTGTATACCCATCTTACTTTTACCTCAGTTTCAAGGTCAGCTCCTGCGTGCTTGAAGGCTTCAGCAATAGAAATATAGGAATCCTGAAGAGATACATATTTTCCAACCAGGGCAATCTCAACGGTTTTCTTTGGATTCTGGAATTTCTTCACAAAAGTTTTCCAGTCTTTAAGATCGGCATCTTTATCACTTTTCAGATCAAGTTCTTTTAAAACTACATCATCAAAGTTCTGCTTCTGAAGATACATCGGAACTTCATAGATCGTTTCCATATCCTTACATTCGATAACGTTTTCTAATGGAACGTTACAGAACTGGGCCAATTTGGCTCTCTGATCTTTTGGAATTTTATGTTCCGTTCTGCAAACCAATACATCAGCCATGATTCCGCTTTCCATCAACTGGCGTACAGAGTGCTGTGACGGTTTTGTCTTCAATTCTCCGCTTGAAGCCAGGTAAGGCAGTAAAGTAAGGTGAATTACCATAGAATTGTTCTCTCCCAGTTCCCATTTCAGCTGACGGACAGTTTCAATGTACGGTAAAGATTCAATGTCCCCTACAGTTCCTCCGATCTCGGTAATGATGATATCGTAGTTCTGTTTTGAAAGGATCTTAATTCTACGCTTGATTTCGTTAGTAATATGAGGAATTACCTGAACTGTTTTTCCAAGGAAGTCTCCTTTTCTTTCTTTTTCAATGACAGTCTGGTAGATTTTTCCTGTAGTAACGTTGTTGTTTTGGGATGTAGGAGCATCAAGGTAACGCTCGTAGTGACCTAAATCCAGATCCGTCTCCGCACCATCTTCAGTCACATAACACTCTCCGTGTTCATAAGGATTCAAAGTTCCCGGGTCGATATTGATATAAGGATCAAGTTTTTGGATCGTTACGTTAAAACCGCGTGATTTTAGCAATAGTCCCAGAGAAGCAGAAACGATTCCTTTTCCCAAAGATGAAGTAACACCTCCTGTCACAAAGATGTATTTTGTATTCTTTTTACTCATTAGATTAGGTTTGTGCAAAGTTAGGGGAAAAAGAAACACAAAGCAATTATTTACATTTTGAAAATACAAAAACACCCTTCAAACAATTATAAAACCTGATTAAAAAATTTATCTATATTTGGTATAGACAAATGACACAAAGCAATAACCATCATGATTTCGGTATATAAACTCAAACCAAAATTCCAGCAGCTGCTCACTCCTGTCCTGTTATTTTTACATAAGAATAAGATTACAGCCAATCAGATCACCGTTGGTTCCATCCTTTTATCAGTGATCATCGGGATATTATTCTGGAATGCCGGCATTTCAAAATGGCTGTTTTTAAGTCTACCCATCGGACTGCTTCTGAGAATGGCTTTAAATGCCCTGGACGGAATGATGGCAAGGAAATTTAATCAGACCAGTAAACTTGGAGAAGTTTTGAATGAGGTGGGCGATATTATTTCGGATGTCATTATTTTCTTTCCGCTACTGAAATTTCAGCCTGAAAGTTTATACCTGATCGTTATATGTATTATCTTAAGTGTGATCAACGAATTTGCCGGGCTGATGGGAAAAACTGTAGGAAAAGAAAGACGTTACGATGGACCGATGGGAAAAAGTGACCGTGCCCTCATCCTTGGGCTGTATGGCTTATTGATGTTTTCCGGCGTCAGCATCTCCTCTGTTTCAGAATATATTTTCGGAATTATTAATATCCTGCTTGTCATCAGCACTTATACCCGACTTAAGAAATCACTGAATGAAGCCTGAAGACAACAAATTTGCTGACGTTCCTTTAAGAGTAAAAACATGGATCTACATCATTATTGTTTTTGCCCTGGGGATCTCATATCCGCTTGCCATGGCTGTTTTTACTGCCTGGATAGGATTACAGTCATTTTTTGAGTTTTCAAAAATGTTCAGGATTCCCTCCAATCCGGTTATTTCCTCAATATGCATCGGAATTGCACAGTTTTATCTGCTGTTTTATCTGAATATTGAAAATTACTTTTTATACAGTTCCATTGTAGGAATACTGGTCTTTGTTTACTTTTTAATCCTAAAATCTTCTGCAAGGCAATTGTCCGGAATATCCATAGCTTTATTGGTCTGTCTTTTTTCTTTTCCTCATTTATATTGGATTAGAAACTCTTTGAATGGTTTTAATGCTATCATTTTCATTGTTGTCGTGACAGAATTGAATGATGTTTTCCAGTACTTAATGGGCAAATTCTTCGGGAAACGTAAAATTACTCCCCATATAAGTCCCAACAAAACGCTGGAAGGGCTCTTGGGAGGAATTTTTCTTACTATTATTTTAAGTAATATTTTAGGATTTTTCCTGCTTAAGACAGATTGTGTCATCAATAGTATTGTAGGGATATGTCTTGGAATTTCAGGTTTCCTGGGAGATATTTTCATGTCTTATTTAAAAAGAAAAACGCATGTAAAAGATACCGGAACCCTTCTTCCCGGACATGGCGGATTACTGGATAGAGTGGACAGCCTGGTCTTCAATGCTCCTTTATTTTTCTGGATTTTAACGCTCCTGATAAAAAATTAAAGCTATGAATGAAAAATTTAAAAGAGCTGTTATTTTCTCAGGAGGCGGAACCAGATTAATGATTTATCTCGGGATTTATGCAGCATTGGATGAACTTGGGATGAAGCCGGATGTTCTTGTCGCTTCCTGTGGAGGTTCATTTGCAGCAACTGTTATCAATGCTTTTCCCGATCACGCTTCCCGGAAGGAATATATGAAGTCTGAAGAATATTTTCAATTTGTATCCAAAACAGTATTGACAAGGCATAAAAAGCTTTCTGAAATAGGTCTTTTTTCATTAAAAAAATGTTTTGACAAAAGAAAGGCACCATTTATTGAAGATGTTTTCAACCGCTATATTGTTGAGATGCCCCAAAATCTTTCCGAATGTTTCCCTTCCATAAAAAACACTCAGTTTTCCAAAGAAATCCCAACCGTTATTATTGGGTCTGAACTTCTTTTTACCCCAAAGGAATCCCGGCAGAAAAGAAATGAAAAAAAACTGTTCCGGAAAGTGATCTTCACAGATTCTCATACTGCTGCAAAAATAAAAGCAGAGCATATTGCCATTACTTTTAACAGTTTCAAGAACAGTGCTGTTGAAAAAGATTCCGTAATTATGACGGATTTTTCCATCCTTGAGAGCACAAGGGCTTCAATTTCCGATATGTTTTATGTAAGTCCCGTGTTTCTCCGTCAAAGTTATTTTATGGGAGGCGTTATTGATCTCGTTCCTGTGGAGTTGGCCAGGCATATTTCTAATGAAATCATTACAGAAAAAAAACAAGCTTACACTCCCATAGAAGAATCATTGATCCGTTCTGTCTTTGGTTTCAGTGCCAATGAAAGGCTTAAGGAAACAAACCGGATTGCAGCCGACTTTCAGATTGACACCACCAACATTAAGCAGGATCTGAATGGTCATTATATGGAAAAAGGCATCAACTGGAGAAAACTTGAGCTTGATTTTTCATTTCCGAAAAGTTATCAGCAATTTGTACAGGATATGGAAATGCAGTGGCAGTATGGTTTTGATCAGACGGTGAAAGATTTCCGAAAGATTAAGTATTGAATTGAAATTTTGAGGTAAGATTATTTTGTTTTCTCCTTTATAACTTATTGCCTTATAATAAAAATGGTGCTTCCATTTTGAAAACACCATTTATTATGAAAACTATTACAGTTCTTCCCCAGGGGAATTTTGTATATTTTTATAATTATTTCTTAGAATTCTAAGCTTTTTTGTATTGTCAATAAACCTATAATCGGTATATCGGGGATTCAGGACCACATTGCTTTCAATTTCGTGAGTAGGCTGGCCAGCGCCTCCTTCCGAAAAAATACCCCAGGTCATATCATTATGGCCTCTGATCTTATTATGCTTGACAGAAATTTCATAGTTTGCACTTTCTACCAGTTTTATTCCTGATATTCTGTCTTCATTACTTATATTTTTAGTTCCGGGACTCTCAAGAATATTGAAGCTCACATTCAGGAGATTATTATTTGATTCTATAAGTATCCCATTTTCTTTGGTTTCCTTAATAACATTGTGAGAAACATTTGTTTCTTTGGAATGAGAAATATAAATACCTGTATATTCTGTGTTATTGATCATATTGTTAGATATAACCCCTCCTTCAATATGCCTGATATTAATTCCATGCTGCTTTGCATTTCTCACAATATTTCCGGTCACTACTACATTTTTTGCAACAAGCAGATAAGGTGCTTCATTATTTGTATTATTGATCATGATGCCATCTCCTGCTGCTGCAGTATACCCTGATGGCGTTCCATTTTCATCTGTTACAGTACCGGCATTTTCTACAATATTATTTGATATAACAATATTATGACAAATATAATCAGGGTAATCCAACTGGTCATAATTTTGTAATTTGATCCCTATTCCTTTCGTATTTCTCACCCTGTTTCCAAGTACAGTAAGATTTGAAATTCCTGCGTCCAGATACATCCCATGTTCTAAAATTGTATTATCAATATCATTGTCTGAAATTGTTACAAATTCAGAATTTTCTGCAATCAGAATACCCTGTGATGAATTTTGGAAATAGTTTTGAAAAACTACAATATTTTTTCCTCCTACTGCAATTCCTGCATTATCTTTCTTCCCCGGAGCTATTTTTGCCCAATCTTCAGTAAATTCATTTTCCACTCTGTTGAATTTAAATGCAAAGTGGTCAAGTTCTCTCAATCCTGATACCGCAGCATAAGTGAAATTCCTGAATATATTCTTTTCGATATTAACCTTTTTGGCTTTATAACAAAAAACCCCAACCGATTTGGAATTGGAAGCTTTATTATAATCGTAATCCGTTTTCAATCCTTCCAAAATAAAACCTTTGATGGATACATTCACTTTTTCTTCACAGTTAAAGATTTCAGTATCTGGTTTTGTCTGTTTTATTCTGGATTGATTGGACAATATCTTTTGGTTGCTCTGAAGGTAAAGTACACCGGAAATATCAATAGATATTTTATCAAAAAAGGTATGATATCCCAGTTTTAATATATTGTTGATACGTTCTGTTACCATCTGTACAGAAAGCCCCTCAATTCCCCACCATGCAACATTTACATAACCATTCCATTGTCTTTTATAAAAGTCATTCCCTTTTTTCCTGTAAATGGCGCCATCTCCATTTCCGCTGGATGGTATTCCCACAGATGTTTTAGTATAGATTACGGTTTCATAGGTATAGCTATCCACCAGCTGTACCTTGTCATCATTGGGATAAGTATTTCCCTGAGCGAAAAAATCCTCTGTATAAATCATAAATATTTTGTTTAAGGTTAAATAAAAAGTAATTCTGAAAAGAATCTGATGCAAAAATAGAGGGCACTCACGTCAAAACTTGACGCATTTTATCCGGATACAGATTTTTTTATACTTTTTCAAATGTACCTTCACCTGATGTTCTGTATATTTCTGTTTCTCACTTTTAAAATCTATTTTTACACAAAATTGAAAATCACAAAATACCCATGAATGTTTTTATTGCAGGTGGCACTTCAGGTATTGGCTATTCTCTGGCCAGGCATTATCTTGCGAAAGGAGCTCATGTAGGCATCTGTGGAAGAGATCGCACGAAAGTTCGGGAAAACAGCTTCGGAAATCTGGAAGTTTTTCAGGCCGATGTCTGTGATATATATTCAATAGGCTCTGTATTGGGGGCTTTTCTTTCGGATAAAAAAGATCTTGATATTTTCATCAACTGTGCAGGAAGCTATGCAGAAGATGTAGCGGGAAGGATTACCTATGAAGAAGCTGAGGAAATGCTGCAAACCAATATTCTGGGAACTGTCAATTGCTTCGAAGCTGCCAGAAAAGCTATGAAACACCAGCAGAAAGGAACCATCGCTGTCATTGCCTCCGTTTCAGGAATATTAGACTATGAAAATTCCAGTCTTTATACCAAAACCAAGCGTTCAGTCATACAGATGGCAGATGCTTACCGGCGGGCACTGAAGCCTTTCGGGATTTCTGTAACGACCATTGCTCCGGGATATATAGATACTGAAAAACTGAGATTGCTCAACCAGAATGATTTAAGCAAAAAACCTTTTCTTATAGATGTGGAAACGGCAACTCTTATGATCTCTGAGGCGATTGAAAAACAAAAAAAACTCGTTATTTTTCCGGTAAAAATGAAGTGGATGATGAAATCTTTATCTGTTCTTCCTTCTTCATTATTAAATATGATCATGTACAAAAAAGCCAGATGGATGAAAAACGACTGACAATTCAACAGAGGATCTACGCATTTCTTCTTTGTACCATTGTGTTTGCAGTGGTTTATAATGGTTCTGCCCGGTACCTTTCCAATCTTGAAGAAATTCCTTCATTTGTCTTTGGCTTTGAAAGAACAGCTCCATTTATTCCGTGGACGATCATACCTTACATGACAAGCGGAGTCTTTTTTTGTCTGGTATTTTTTCTCTGCCGGAATAAAGAAGAGCTTAAAGTTTTAACACAGAGAATGCTTTTCGTAACCGTGACTGCCGGAATCGGATTTCTTTTATTTCCTTTAAAATTTTCCCTGCTCAAGCCTGAAACGGGAAATAGTATTTTTGGATATTCTTTCCGGTTTTTAAAAACATTTGACTCTCCTTTCAACCAGGCACCTTCTCTTCATATTGCTTATGCCTTTATTTTCTGGTCGGTTTTCAGAAATTTAAAAAAAGGGAGAACGCTTGTAATGATCTGGCTCATTCTGTTGGGCATCTCTACTTTGACAACGTATCAGCATCACAGTATTGATCTTATCACCGGAAGTATTCTCGCCCACCTCTGTTTTATCCTATTTCCTTATAGAAAAAATGATTTTCTGTACAGAAACGATCAGGTGGCCAATGTGTATTTCTTATCGGGCTGGATCATGATTCTTGCAGCATTATTGCTGAATGAGTTTTCCGGAAAGTTCTGGCTGTTTTTATTGTGGCCCGCTCTGATGAGTCTTGGGGTTGGGTTTCAATATCAAAAGAACAACATCTATTTTTTAAAGGATAGAAAAGGAAATATTTCATGGGCAAAAAAAGCATTCTATGCGCCTTACCTTTTCATATACTGGATATTCTGGAAGTTCTTCATAAAAAATAAAATTCCTGTGGAAATTCTTCCTGGTATTTATATTTCATCCAGACCTGATGCTGAAGTCCTTAAAAATTTCGGAATAACCGATATACACTCGGTATATGACCTGTCTGCCGAAATGGAAGAAATACAGGCTCTAAAAAAACAGTCCATTTATCACTCTGTTCCTTTTCTTGACATAGGATACCTGGAGGTTTCAACAGTAAAAAAACTGATTACAGATATTACGAAAAGCTATACCCAACTCCCTGAAAACAGAAAAATTCTGATTCATTGCACCATGGGATTTACAAGAAGTTCCGTGATCGGCATCCTGGTGATGAAAAATATTTTATCTTTACCTTTAGAGGAAGCAATAAACACCATGAAAACCATCAATAAGGATATGGTCATCCATTCTTATCTGCGTGATTTTCTGAAAAAATTTTAATTTATGAAAAGCGGACATTTTAAGAGTTTTGACAACAGTGAGATTTTCTATCGTGAATGGAATTATCAGCCTCATCAGAAAAGCATCATCATGATTCACCGGGGGCATGAGCATTCTGAAAGACTTAATGATATTGCAGAATCTTCCCGGTTTTCAAAATACAATATTTTTGCCTTTGACCTTAGAGGCCACGGTTATACGAAAACTCCCACCTCATCCGTCTTCATGGATTATGTAAGAGATCTCGAAGCTTTTTCAAAATTTCTTTATTCACAATACCATGTGAACATTACAGATATTTTTGTATTGGCCAACAGTATCGGCGGAGTGGTTGCTTCTGCCTGGGCACACGATTTCGCTCCCCGGATTGCCGGAATGGCACTTCTTGCTCCTGCCTTCAAAATCAATCTTATTGTTCCCCTCGCCAATGAAATGATTACTTTGGGAACCAAACTCAAAAAAGGCCTGATTATCAAGAGCTATGTAAAGTCTACAATGCTGACCCATGATCCTGAGCAGCAAAAAGCCTATGATACCGATCCGCTGATCTCAAGATCTATAGACGCTGAACTGCTTATTGACCTTGCAAAAGCCGGTAAACGTCTTGTAGAAGATGCAGAAGCAATAGATACTCCCACACTGATTCTTGCAGCAGAAAAAGATCATGTAGTTTTCAATAAGGAACAAAAAACTTTCCATGATAAACTTGACACGGATCTGAAGAAATACGAAGTGCTTCCCGGTTTCTTCCATGGAATTCTGTTTGACACAGGAAAAGAAAAAGTATATGACAAAATCGCAGAATTTGCAGAGAAATGTTTCAGCAGAACCCCAAAACCGCATTCTCTTTCACCGGATCGTTTTTCTGTAAAAGAATATCAGGATCTTCAGAATAATGTAGGAAATAACCTGAATTTTAAATTTCAGAAATTCTCCCTCGGAAAGATTGGAAAGCTCAGTAACGGTATGGCCATCGGCCTGAAATACGGCTTTGATTCCGGGGCTTCGCTGGATTACGTGTACCGGAACCAGCCTGAAGGGAAACTGGGATTCGGGAAAATGATGGATAAAAATTATCTGAATGCCATAGGCTGGAAGGGGATCCGCATCAGGAAACAGCATCTGCTTCAGCTTTTGGAACAGAACATTCAGACGCTGAAACAACAGGGAAGAAAAATCAGGATACTGGATATTGCCGGCGGAACCGGAAATTACCTGTTTGATATCAAAGAGAAATATCCTGATGCTGAAATTGTCATCAATGAATTTGTAACCTCCAATATTGAGATCGGAGAAAAAGTGATCAGAGAAAAAGGATATCAGCAGATCCGCTTTACCAATTTTGACTGCTTTGATCCTGAAACCTATAAAAAGCTGAATATTGAACCTAACATTACGATCGTATCAGGAATTCTGGAACTGTTCGGAGATAATGAAATGGCCAGCAGAGCCATTCAGGGGATCAGTTCCATTTCAGAAAAGAACGCTTATCTTGTATATACCGGACAGCCCTGGCATCCGCAATTACAGATGATCGCTTATGTCCTGAACAACCATCAGAATAAAGACTGGATCATGAGAAGACGATCCCAGAAGGAGCTGGACGGCATCATGATTTTTAATTCCGTTCAGAAAGAAAATATGCTGATCGATGATTTCGGAATTTTCACAGTTTCTTCGGGAAAAATAAATACACTGAACTGATAATTTTTCTCGCAGATTAAAAAACAGCGTAATCTGCCAGATCTGCGGGAAGCTGAAATATCCCCATCCCTATCGTTACCATTATCCACTTTTATAAGGTAAGGCTAACTTTTGCTATTTAAATCTGTACAAGTCTCGGAAAAAAAATGCTTTTTTTATAACTTCGCAGTATGGCAAAACTGAAAACAGCATATTTCTGTCAAAATTGCGGAACTCAATATCCCCAATGGATGGGACAATGCAAAAACTGCGGACAGTGGAATACACTCGTGGAAGAAGTAGTGGAAAAACCATCCCATAAAACTCCTCCATTTTCAAAAAGCAAGCAACATGTCATCAACATTGTTGAAGTGGAAACCAGTGAGGAACCAAGAATCAAAACTCCTTCTGAGGAACTTAACCGTGTTCTCGGAGGCGGTATTGTTTTAGGCTCTGTTACGCTGATCGGCGGTGAACCCGGAATTGGAAAATCTACCCTGCTCCTCCAGCTGGCCCTGAAAATGAAGAAAAAAATATTCTATGTTTCCGGGGAAGAAAGTGCCTCCCAGATCAAGATGAGAGCCGACAGACTGACGGATATCCAAAATCCGAACTGTTTTCTCTTTACCGAAACTTCACTGGAAAAAATCCTTCATGAAGCCAAAAAACTGGAACCGGACTTTATGATTATCGACTCTATCCAGACGCTTCAGTCTCAGCTGATCGAAAGTTCTCCCGGAACCGTTTCCCAGATCAGAGAATGTTCCAATGAAATTATCAAGTATGCCAAAGAAAACAATACTCCGGTATTTCTGGTAGGCCATATTACCAAAGACGGACAGATTGCCGGCCCAAAAGTCCTGGAACATATGGTGGATGTGGTTTTAAATTTTGACGGGGACAGGAATCACCTTTTCAGGTTATTGAGGGCGAATAAAAACCGTTTTGGATCTACTGCCGAAATCGGAATTTATGAAATGGTCTCCCAGGGTCTGAAAGAGATTAAAAATCCTTCTGAAATTCTTATTACCAAAAAGTTTGAGGAACTGTCCGGAAATTCAGTAGCCGTAACCTTAGAGGGAAACCGGCCTATGCTTCTGGAAATCCAGGCCTTGGTGAGTACAGCGGTTTATGGTACTCCTCAGAGAAGCTCTACCGGTTTTGATTCCAAGAGATTAAATATGCTTCTGGCAGTGCTTGAAAAAAGAGCAGGCTTTCAACTGGGTGCTAAAGATGTCTTTCTCAACATCACCGGGGGAATAAAAACAGATGATCCGGCACTGGATCTGGCGGTTATTGCTTCAGTACTTTCATCCAATGAAGATATTGCCATTTCCGAACATTATTGTTTTGCCGGAGAGATCGGACTGAGTGGAGAAATACGTCCGGTTGCCCAGATTGAACAGAGAATTACCGAAGCTGAAAAGCTAGGATATGAAAAGATATTTGTGTCCAACCTGAATAAAATTCCGAAAAGAAAATTTGGAATCAGGATTGAAGAGGTAAGCAAAATTGAAGATTTCCATGAAAGGCTTTTCTAGAAAAAAATATTGTAAAAGTCATTAAAATTAAAGATCTTAACAGAAGATTTTTTAATGATGAAAACAAACATCCTTGATTACTACAGCAATCTTGCAGGATCCTATGATGAAAACCGGTTCGGCAATACCTACGGAAAATATATTGACCAACAGGAAAGGGCTTTTTTAACTGACTTTTTTCAGGGTAAAACATATTCAAAAATACTGGATCTGGGTTGCGGAACGGGCCGGCTGTTGAATTTTGCCACACACGGAACTGATTTCAGTGAAAAAATGCTGGATGTGGCCCGGCAAAAACATCCCGGAAAAATTCTCGCTGCGGGAGAAATTTCAGCAATTCCTTTTCACGGGGAGTTTGACTGTATTTTCTGCTTTCATGTGATCATGCATCAGGACCAGGAGGAAACCAAAGCCTTTCTCAATGAATGCCATCATAAGCTGGGTAAAAATGGAACCTTAATTTTTGATTATCCTGTAAAAACCAGAAAAAAATCAGTTTCGCCACAGGAAGACTGGCATGCCGGAAACAGCTTTTCAGCCTCAGATATTCTGCAGCTTTCAAAAGACAGCTGGAAAATGAAAAACACAACAGGAATTCTTCTTTTTCCTATTCACAGATTACCCAAAACAGTAAGAAGGTTCTTTCTGCCACTGGATATTATCCTGTGTCGGACTTTCCTGAAGAACTGGGCTTCTTACCATATTACCGTTTTAGAAAAGCTATGAGACAGCGATTGAAAAACTGGATCCCCGGCTCGTGGAAACTCCACCTGAAGCTTCTGCAGCGGTATATTCATGAACAGAAAAATAATTATACCTATCCTCAAAATTATATTGCCGAACCTATCGGAATTCATACGGTCACGCTTCAGCAGACCATTAAAACGGGAGCTTTTCACCAGAATAAGGTTCATAATTTAAAAGTAGTCGGAAATAAGATCAACAATCTTGTCATTCATCCCGGTGAGGTATTTTCTTTCTGGAAAATGATTGGAAAACCCAGTGAAAAGAACAACTTCAGGGAAGGAAGAAATTTGATTAAAAATAATATTTCCAGTGATTTTGGTGGTGGAATCTGCCAGTTTTCTTCCCTATTATATTACCTGGCATTGCAGTCAGGCTTGAGAATTCTGGAAAGATATCCTCATTCAATGGATATTTATAAAGAAGAGGAACGTTTTACGCCATTGGGATCAGACTGTACGGTAGTGTATGGTTATAAAGATCTGCAGATTCAGAACTCATTTTCTTTTCCGGTTCAGCTGAAATGCCTGGTGAATGATCATGAACTGCACCTCAGCCTTATTTCTCCGGATAAGGTAGCTTTACATGAGATTGAATTTAAATATTCTGAAGCAGAAAAGGGTGTTTGGGTAGAAACGGTAAGCAATAACAATACTTTGTGTAAAAATTTTTATATTCGTTTATGAATTATCTGGCCCATTCTTACCTCACGTTTACTGACGGACAAATTGTCGGCCAGTTTTTAGAAGATTTTATCAGAAATAAAGACCGTTTTTCTTTTCCTAAAGATATTCAGGATGGAATTACACTGCACAGGGCCATAGACACATTCACAGACTCCCACCCTGCCATTCATGAAGCTAAAAAAGCATTTGCCCCACTGGTAAGGCTTTATGCCGGAGCCTTTGTAGATGTCGCAATGGATTATTTTGTGGCTAATGACCTTTCCTTACACTCTCTTGCAGAATGGAAAGCACATTCTCTCAGAGTTTACAGCGTTTTGAATGCCAACGGGAAATGGCTGCCTGAGAACTTCAAAAAAATGCTGGTAAAAATGGAACAGGATGACTGGCTTTACAATTACCGGGAAGACTGGGGCATCAAATTCAGTATTCAGAATGTACTTAATAAGGCCAAATACCTGGATAAGGATATTCCGGTTTTTGAAGCTTTCCTGAACAACAAAGATCTTCTACAGCAATGTTACAATGATTTTTTTCCTGATCTGACCGTTCATGTCCAGGGCATCAATGCGTTACTTCAGCTGGAAAATTAAAACTGCTTGTAAAGATAACGGTTCGGGTACACCATCTTTTCGCTTTTTCTTTCTCCGTTCACAATGATATGGACAATATTGATCTGATCATCAAAAAGGTTATACAGGAAACTTACTGCGGCTTCCACTTTTTTAGGTTTTGCTACAGGTTCTGATTCAAGAAAAACATTGACGGATTCGTGATCTTCTTCATAGCCGACATAATTGATTTTTAAAAACTTATTATCTGCCTTCAGTTTCAGATATTCCTGACAGTATTTTTGTAAAGCATCATTGAGTTTCGTTTTATATTTCGGATCATTAAAATGAAATGCAGCACCATATTTTTTGCCTAAACCATTTTCCAGATCGTCCAGGAAAAACCTCCCCGTCACTTCAAAAGTGGTGGATTTTGCATTATAATTGATTTCTACAGAACCTACATGATAAGGATGAACAGCCTCAGTACTTGCAAAGCTCTGAAATATTACCACCACGGATAAAAGAAATCCCAAAAAAAGTCTGCCGGACATTAATTCTATTTTTGTGACAAATATAAAAAAAGCAACAGTTATAAAAACTGCTGCCTTTTATGATCTTATTTTTATAAGGATTTACTGCTTGATTATTTTCTTGGTAATCTTTTGGTTATCGTTCAGGGTAATGGTAAACATATAGGTTCCTTTTACCAATTCTGAAACGTCAATTCTACCAGAGTTGGTGTTGATATTTACTGTTTTCACCAGTTTTCCTGAAGCATCATAAATCGTTACAGAAGCTTTACTGTGTTTGCCTAATGTAACATTGACGAAATCTTTAGCAGGATTTGGCGTAATATTTACTTCAGAATTCAGTTTAATATCAGCAGTCCCCAATGTTGAACTTGTTTTCACAAAATAACCTCCGAAACCAGAAGTCTGGAAGCTTACTTCCCAGTATTTGTAGGTGTCGTTCCATACAATATCATTGATATCAGGAGTAATGACAGTGGCTGAAGTTCCAAAAGATGCTACTGTTCCGGTATTGCTGGTTCCTTCATATTTTTCGATCACAAGATTTGCTTTAGCAGCAATATCAGAAGGTGAAGAAGGCAGTTTTATGCTGCTTGTCAGGTTATAGTCATCGAAATCACTCTGTTTAAAGTATAAAGTCACTTTTCCGGTTGCCGCAGCTGCATTGGCTGCCGGATTGATCTCAAATCTTCTGGCAACATACCCAGGCTGGGCATTATCTACCCATACTTTGGACGTCACGCTTCCGGATACTGTACTGGCTGTTTCTTTTTCCACTCTTGAAATCAGCTGGCATGCATTGGTAAAATAATTATATCCGGCAGCTACTGTATTGGCTTTGGTCTGATTGGAAGTAGCCAGGTTTTTCACCTCAGCAATATTTTCATAAATGGTAGCCCTCATTTTAAGATCGAATGTTCTGGAAGTCCAGTTCGTACCGTCTGTAGATGTTTTGGATCTGTTATTAACGGCGGTATTTTCTGCTTTCATCGCTATTTTTCCGCTCAAACCATTAACCACGATATAAAATTCTTTTCCGGTGACCATCTGTACATTCAAATCGGAAAGGTTAACATAGTTCCAGGTAAATTTTTGGGTATCATTAAGCCACGAAGTAACGGTTTTAGTTGCTATAATATCTCCCGGATCTCCGTTAGCATTCACTTTTCTGATTTGAATATCTACAGGGATATCTGAAGGAATGGTAGTTCCTGTTAAAAATGAGAAGCCTCCAAGTTTTCCTGTTAACGTCGGATTATACCGAACGGCAAGCGCCATATTATCAAAATAATAATTAGATTCTGTATTGGCAATGATATAAGGCTCGTCATAAGTTACAATCTCAAAATCAGATTTTACACATCCCAACTCGTCAGTAACTGCTTTATAAATATCCAATTTACCATAGCCCCATCTCGTATTCGGTACAGCTCCGGTTGCTCCATCTTTCCTTGCGTTGGAAGTAAGGCGTGACTTGACCTGTGCAGCCGTTAATGCAGGATTTGCCTGAAGCAATAATCCTACAGCTCCGGCTACTCCTGGTGAAGACATGCTGGTTCCCTGATTTTTCACATAATAATTAGTCCCCGCAATAATATCTGTGGCTCCGGGAGCAGAATTACCGGATCTCGATGAAATTACATTCTGTCCTGAACCCGCTATATCAGGCTTTTGAAAACCATCTACTCTTGGCCCCTGTGCACTAAATGAAGATATAGATTCCTGTGGGGTAAGAGTATAACGCCCACTTGTTCCGGAATACCAACTTGCTCTTCCCATATAGGAAGCTACAGTAATGGCATTAGACGCATTTCCGGGGCTTCCCACAACATGTTCATTATCTCCGTTTTGAAGTGTAGTCGCTACTCCCTGGCTGTAAAGCCAACCGTGAGCAGTTATCGCCTGTGCTCCGTTATTGGTAATTTCCAGGGCATAATTCCCCTGACAGTCAACTGAAGTGCCGGATGTTCTGCTTATTACCAACTGAACATATCGTTTATTATTATCTGTACTCCAATAATTATACATGGTAGCCGTAAAGCCACCTCCAAGTATGCTGTGTGCAGTATTAGTGCTTATATTCTGGGTATACTGTTGCCCGTCAGGTGTTGTCAGTTTTGCAGTAACGGGAGAGTCATCATTGGCATACATCAGAAAGGAAAATACTGTAGCCGCAGAAGTATTGCTTGCCACTGTAAAATTATAAGTCTGCGAAGCACCGGACTCTATATCAACCTTCCTGTGAAGATTAGCCCCATAATCATTCCCCGCAGATATTACCACCACTCTTCCCGGTCCGGATGTTGTAAAATTATTCACGGCAACTTCATGAGATGCTGTTCCGTCATGGGCTGTACCTTGCCCCCCAATACTCATGTTGACAACAATTGGTTTATTCAGAGCTGTAGCTACATTCTTGAAATATGTTAAAGCATTAATGGTATTGGTCGTCGGGAAAGATCCGTTTCCTCCTTTTACAAAAACAATATCGGCGTCAGAGGAGAATCCTTTATGTCTTTTATCTGCAAAACCGGCCCCGTTTCCGGCAGCAGTTCCGGATACGTGAGTTCCATGTCCGTTTGTATCAGTTTCTCTGACAAAGCCTGTAGGAGTACCATCCAATTCATCTTCTATCTGAGCTCTGGTATATTCTACCCCTGTTGAAAATCCTGCAGGAGTTGTCTCCGCTCCCTGAGCTGTTAAGGTCTGGTCCCAGATAGAAACAATTCTGCTTTTGGTCTGATCATCAGCTTTTCTGAAATCAGGATGTTTCCAGTCTATCCCGGAATCATAAATGCCTACCAACACTCCTGTTCCGTTATAAGCGGTATTGTTGAAAACCCCATCCTGTAAAAGGCTTGCTCCCGATTGCGCTCTGCTCACATCATTATGAAGCTCATCAAACGCCGGTCCCATTACAGAAGTTACATAAGGAAGCTGCGTCAGTTTTTCAATATCCTCAATAGTTACCAAAGCGGTAGAAAAAGTGGGCAGCTGGCTCTGAACCAGGAATCCTGCAGATTTCAGTTTTTCGGGTTCTTTGGTATAGATAATACATGAGTACATCGTTTGTGCTCCTTTTGAAGTTACCACAAGATGCTGATCCAGCTTCATATCAGCACGTTCCAGGTCTTTTACCACCCTTCCTCTGGCTATATTTTCCTTATTTTTCAATAACAGATCGAAACGGGAATCCAGTTTCTGTACCTGCGCATTAAAACCATAGGAATATAATCCCAAAAAGGCAGCGGCTGCATTTCTGAGAAGCTTCGCTCCTCCGTGTGAAATGTTTACTTTTGTAAAAAATAATTTTTTAATATCCATTTTCATTTTTTTAACGATACAATTATACAATTTTTATCCGATAAAAGAATAACATACAACATCGATAAACATTACAAATAAAAATTAAAACAAATACAATAACTCATACTTTTTAACAAAATATTCAAAACCTAATAATCTATTATCACAATGCAGGACTTTCTATTTTATTTAAACCTTGGATGGGAGCATATTATCTCACTGGATGCCTTAGATCATCAGCTGTTTGTACTTGCGCTGATCGCCGTTTATTCTTACAGTGACTGGAAAAAAATTCTGATTCTGGTCACCGCATTTACCATCGGACATTCTATCACACTGGCTTTAAGCATCCTGGATGTCTTCCGTGTTCCTTCTGACTGGGTTGAGTTTTTAATTCCGCTTACGATTGTTCTGACTTCTCTGGATAATATTATTATGAAAAATCAAAAACAAACCCTGATGCGGGCCAATTATTATCTGGCTCTGATCTTTGGGCTTGTTCATGGGATGGGCTTTGCCAATACAGCAAGGGTAATGATTGCCAAGAGCCAAAGTATAGCCCTTCCTCTTCTCGGATTCAATATTGGGCTGGAACTGGGACAGATCGTGATTGTATCTGCCATTTTAATCATCCTCTTTGTTTTGCTGAATCTTTTTAAAGTGAATAAGAAAGACTGGATCCTGTTTGTTTCTTCAGGCGTATTTGCCCTGTCCTTAAAAATGACTTTAGAAAGAATTCCTTTTTAAGCTTGAAATATTTTTATTTTTTCAACTGCTTATTACTATCTTTGATAATTATTAAATCATTTCGGTTATGAAACTAAAAGTTGCTATACTTTCACTTTCTGTATTTGCTTATACAGGTTTCACCGCACAAAATATTCAGAATAACCCCGGCAGCAATCATGGAAACAAGTTTGAGCAACTGGGTTCTATTCTTCCAACACCCAACATTTACAGGACGGCTTCAGGAGCTCCGGGACACGGATACTGGCAAAACAGGGCCGACTATAACATTACAGCATACCTTGATGAAGACAAAAGGAATCTGAAGGGCTCGGAAACGGTTACCTATTACAACAATTCTCCGGACGAACTGGAGTATATCTGGCTTCAGCTTGATGAAAACGAACATTCCAGCATCAGAAATGCAGGCTATGATACTTCATCTGTACTCCGCCCTTCCACCACTGACCAGCAGCTGAAGGTGACGGAACTTCCTGTAAAAGACAACGGCTATGGCGTAAATCTTGAAAAAGTAACGGACGCCTCAGGAAATGCCCTGAAATATACTGTCAATAAAACCATGATGCGTATTGATCTGCCCAAAGCTTTGAAAAAGGGTGAAAAATTCGTGTTCAAGGTAGACTGGAACTACAATATTTCCAACAGGATGAAGATGGGAGGCCGTGGTGGTTATGAAAACTTCCCGGAAGATGGCAATGACCTGTATACCATGGCACAGTGGTACCCGAGAATGTGTGTTTACAGTGATTTTCAGGGATGGCAGAATCATCAGTTTACAGGAAGAGGAGAGTTTGCGCTTGTCTTCGGAGACTTTAAAGTTTCAGTGAATGTTCCTGCCGATCATATTGTAGGCGGAACGGGAGAATGTAAAAATTACGATCAGGTACTGACTTCTGATCAGCTATCCAGATACAGAAAAGCAGAAAATGCTTCCGAACCTATAGAAATTGTTACTTTGGATGAGGCCAAAAAAGCGGAGAAAAACCATTCAAAACAGAGAAAAACATGGGTTTTTGAAGCCAAAGATGTCAGAGATTTTGCATGGACTTCTTCCAGAAAATTTGTCTGGGACGGAATGCGTGTAACGATTCCTGAAAATAACAATAAGGTTATGGCGATGAGTTTTTATCCCAAAGAGTCTTATGGTCTTTACAGAAAATTTTCCACAAAAGCAGTGGCCCATACCATAAAAACCTATTCGGAATTTACGATTCCTTATCCCTATCCTGTTGCCCAGTCTGTAGAAGCTGCCAGCGGAATGGAATATCCGATGATCTGTTTCAATTTCGGAAGAACGGAAAAAGACGGAACGTATTCTGAAGGAACAAAAAACGGAATGATCGGTGTTATTATCCATGAGGTAGGACACAACTTCTTCCCTATGATCATCAATTCGGATGAAAGACAATGGGCCTGGATGGATGAAGGTCTGAATACATTCACAGAATACCTGACGGAAGAAAAATGGGACAATAAGTTTCCATCAAAAAGAGGACCGGCATGGACGATCGTAGATTACATGAAGCTTCCGAAAGATCAGCTGGAACCTATCATGAGTAACTCTGAAAATATTGTTCAGTATGGTCCGAATGCCTATTCCAAGCCTGCTACAGGTCTTAATATTCTTCGTGAAACCATTATGGGAAGAGAACTTTTTGATAAAGCATTCAAAACCTATGCAAAAAGATGGGCTTTCAAGCATCCTGAACCGGCAGACCTTTTCCGTACCATGGAAGATGCCAGCGGTGAAGACCTTGACTGGTTCTGGAGAGGCTGGTTCTACGGAACAGATCCTGTGGATATTGCCATTGATAAAGTAACGGTAGCAACGCCTGATCTGAACACGAATCCAAAAGCGGCTGAAGAAATAAAATATCAGGTTGACAAGCCTTTGGTGAACAGTTTTGAAGATCTTTCAAAAATCAGAAACAGAGAAGACAAAAACATCACCTTCTATGTTGATAAGGATAAGGATTCTCAGGACTTTTACTACCGATATGACAGAGGTCAGGAGAAAGTAAGTACCAAAGAATACACTGCAAAGAAAGAAGCTACCCTGCCTTTGGATGCCAAGGATAAGGATAAATTTAAAAATATGACCGCCTACCAGATTGATTTTGTGAACAAAGGCGGGCTGGTAATGCCCATCATTCTTGAGTTTACGTTTGAAGACGGTTCAAAATTATATGATAAATCTGCAGCGCAAATCTGGAGACTGAACGAACAGAAGGTTTCAAAGACCTATTATTTTGACAAGAAACTGAAGTCTATTCAGCTGGACCCAATGAGAGAAACTGCAGACATTGATACCATCAATAATTTCTGGAGCAGCGCAGGATCCGGTACGGAAACTTCAAAATTCCAGCTTTTCAAACAGAAACAGGAAGGCGGACCTGTAAGAGGAGGAGCCAACGGAAAGGTAAATCCGATGCAGGCAGCAGGAAAAAGCTAATACATTTTTTAACGATAACCATGAAAAAACTTACTGCACTATTGCTGTTCTTTGCAACAGCCCCTACTCTTTTTGCCCAATCGCTGCAATTTTATACAGGCAAAAGAGATTTCCTCCCTATTGAAATCCTTATGGAGGATGGAAGTACTAAAAAAGGATTTGCCCAGGATTTTATGCTCCCTGATGTGGCTACTTTCCAGTTTATTGGAGGCAACAGCGAGAAAAGTGCTCACCTGGACAGAAAAGAAGTGAAATTTAAATCTGCAAAAGAGGATACAAACATACAATTGATTCCGGTTTCTGATATTAAAAGCCTTATTTATACTAACGAGGATACTCATGAGACTTTTCAACTGGATAAACGGATTGTAAAGGAAATCAATAATGATCTGGAAATGGAATCGCAAGGAAGAGTACTGATGCTTCCATTGATGGAAAAAGGTCCTATTAACCTTTACGGCTATAGAAACATGATGTGCAAAGCCAGCTATGGAAGTAGTTTTGCCACCGGATTTGACGGAAATGAAGACAGCTGCCAGTTGACCTATGTCATGATTTACCTTAGCAAGCCGGACCAGACCGTTGCAGTTGCTCCTGTAGATTACAGCTCACTGAGTCCTTTGGCTTTATTTAATATGAAAGCGCTCTATAAAAAGTTTTATAAAGCTTATGAAATTGTAGGAGCTGATTGTCCCGAGTTTCTCAAAAAGGTAGATGAAGCGAGAAAAAACGATTATTTCTCCAATAAAACCTTTAAAGAAAATAAAAAAGCGTCTGAAACCGAAAGAAAAGAGCTGATTAAAGGAAAAAAAGGCGCTGAAGCTGCAAAAATCAATATGCATTATAAAACTGAGCTGTACACCAAAATGTACAGAAAGCTCATTGATGATTACAAACAAAGCTGTCAGTAAGATCAGACTTAAAAGTTTACCATATTGGTAAACTTTTTTTATAGAAAAGGACTGCAAAGGAGGAATGCTGATGGAAAGACGAATACCTAAAAACCAGTAGAAAAGTGTTAAAAATCAAAAGGTTGTAACTTTTCAATTGTAGTATACTACTTATTAATAAAAAAAGATCATGAGAACAATTCTTTTCCTTTTACTACTAAGTAGTGTTCATATTTTTTCTCAAAAACTACTTACTCCGGAAAACTCCGGTATTGACCCCGGGTTAATAAAAGATGAAACTTCTGAAGCAATCTGGTATGCTGAAAACGCAGGCTCCAAAATAGAAATGGGAAGCATTACCACCGAGCTCAAAAAATTAAACAAAACAGATCTGCTCATCAAAACTACTGTAAAATTAAAGCAGGCACCGGATTCCCAATGGACAGATTCTACGCTGGTAAAAACAGCTAATTTTCTACCCGCTTATCATTCTTCTTACAACATGATGCGGGATATGGTCCTGAAATCCGGTAAAGACAAGGTGACCGGATATTATCTGGATAAAAAATCCGGCAAGAAAGATATGGTAGATCTTCCGGCAAGTCATTATTTTGACAGCAGCAGCTACAATACGCTGATAAGATTCCTGCCTTTAAAAGAAAATTATACGGCGGAAATCTCTATTTTCGATTATAATCCCAATGCAGCCCAAAAAGGTATGATGAAAGCATACATCCTGGAAACAACAAAATCCGAACATAAAGGAAAACCGGTATGGGTGGTAAAGACAACTGATGATATCTCAGATAAATCCTCTTATACCACTTATTACATCGATCCAAAAACCAGGAAAATTGTAAAACAGGATATGGATATGGCAGGGAGAAAAATGTCACTGGAACCTATTCTCTAAAAACAGACCTGCTCAAGCACAAACATCACGTTTCCGTCTACAATCAACATAACAAACTGGTTTAAAAAGCATTACATTTGAATAGTAAAAAAAAATACCTGTTATCCGAAGGTGTAATTATTTAAAAAAATATTATTTATGAAAAATGCTAAATTACTAAAAAGAGATGCTCAGAAAGCCATCACAGGAGGGATTACTGCATCAGGAATTAAATGTTGTGAAAAAGACAGATACGGAAACTGTACCTTATACATTGGGCCCGGGCAGTATTGTCCATAATCTGCCACGAATCTATTGAAGAATAAAAGCCGGAAGTTTCCGGCTTTCTTTTTTTAAACTTTTCCAGAAGGTTTTGTACACTTGTGATTGATTATTTACAAACCTGAATGAAATAAAAACATATTTAAAAAAGTATTACCCACTGATATACAAATGATTATTCATAAAAAAAACAATAAAATATATCACATATCGAGGAAAAATATTTATCTTTGATATCCTGTTAAACACCAAATGTCAAAAACCTGATTGACTTTAAATGTTCAGGAATTGTACAAATTCAATTTTATTAACTATGAAAAATGCTAAATTATTAAGCAGAGACGCTCAGAAATCAATCAACGGCGGAGCGGCAGGACGCTATTGCTGTGAATACAATTACAAAGGACAGTGCATCCTTTGGATCGGACCCGGACAATATTGCCCATAGTCTGTCATCAGATAACAATTTTGAATAAAGCCGGAAATATCCGGCTTTATTTTTTTAGTGTAAATGTTCTTTTAAATTCTTTTTATAGGTTCTTCCCAATGGCAGTTCATCCCCGTTTTTAAGGAAAACATGGCTGGAATTATAAGAATTAATATGTTCTGATAATACAATATAAGACTTATGGATTCTGATAAACCCGAAATGCTGAAATTTCTCTTCAAAGTTTGACATCCTTTCCAGAATCATATATTTCTTTAATGGGGTCATCAGTACAATATATTCGCCGAATCCCTGTATCCAGAGAATATCTTTCAGAAAAACCTTATTCATCACATAATTGGATTTGAACATAATAAAGTCTTCCTGCTGTTTACTGCCTGCAGAATTTTTAAACTGAACAAAATCCCTAGCTTTATTGACCGCTTTTTTAAAGGTATCAAAATCTACAGGCTTGATGAGATAATGAACCACATCCAGTTCAAATGCTTTCACTGCATATTTTGTTTCCAGCGTAAGGAAAATACACAACGGCGGGTCAGGAAGCTGCTGCAGAAGCTCTACTCCGTTCATGCCTGGCATATTGATATCGAAAACAGCCAGATCTACTTTATTGGCTTTCAGAAACTCCAGTGCTTCTTCAGGATTCTGAAATGACGCCAGCAGTTCAACCTCTTCAAGCTGATCGCAATAGTGTTTTACAAGCTGTAATGCAGGATATTCATCATCTACATTAACGATAGTCAGGTTAGCCATTGATAGTAATTGTTAAAGCAATTTTATACTGATCATTTTCTTTCGGTCCGGAATAAAATTCATACTGGTCAGGATAAAATCTTTCCAATATATGAATAATTGCTTCATTACCCAATCCGTGATAATCAGATTCAGCTCCACGTATTCTGTTTTTCCCTACAGAATTTATAATTTCAAAATACAGTTCAGAGCGCTCAATAGTACAGAATAATTTTATAAAACCATGATCATCCTCTCCTATTGCTGAATGTTTCAGGGCATTTTCAAATAAGGTAAGAAGTATTGCAGACGGGATTTCAGCAATCTCAAATTCTTCCTGATCTTCAAGATCCATGACAATATCAAGCTGGTTATTGTATTTAAGCTGGTATAAAGCCGCAAGCGCTTTCAGGGAAGAAAATTCCTGGGAAACCGTTACTTTTTCTTTTCCGCTGTCATAAATAATATATTTCAGAAGTTTGCTCAACTGCAAAATAGAATCCGATGTTTTCTCAGAATGGGTAAAACTGTTAGCATATATATTATTCAGGGTATTCAGCAAAAAATGTGGATTCAGTTTAGACTTCAGCAAATCGAGATAAAGCTGGTCTTTTTCTTCTCCAAGGCTGATCACATCCTGTTCTATAAGAAATTTGTCTTTGGTAATCCCCAAAAAAGCGCCCACCAGAATGATAATCCCCTGCGAGATGTATACATTATAAAGAAAACCTACATGATACCCTTTTTCGGTGAAATCTATCTGAAAAACTGCTGGCTCCCACAGAATCCTGAAAAGACTGGACCCTAAAAAAAGTATTAAAGCATAGAGGATAAACTCAGGGTACTTATTAGATAAATAGAAACGGGGAACCAGATAATAGTACACCAGATAATAAATTCCAACATTGAAAATTGTATTCAAAATAATGCTTATCACCAACTGGGTTGAATCCAGGAAGTAGTTTTCGGTGAAATAAGTCATCAGAATGAAGATAAAAAAGAAAAAAATATGCTGAAACCTCAACAAAAATTTCCACCGGTATTTCATAAGGCTTTCCAGAATTTTACCACTAAATAAAATCCTGATAATCAATAATATAATAATAAAATTAATGATTAAAAACATAGTCCATACCAATTTTGAAACGCATCAAATATAAATATCTTTTTGTCTCAAAATGCAGTTCGTTGAGAAAAACTGTCATTGATTGAAAAAATCCAGGCCCGTTCTTCCTAATAAATATATTTGAGAAACCGCAATATTAATCAAATATTACATGAAACTTAATATACAATTCACGCTTATTTTGTCATTTTGTTTGCTCAACAGCCTTTTATACAGTCAGAGCAAAGACAATTATAATATGTGGTTTCAGTACCTGATGTCGGCAAAGATTACTGATAAAAGTACTTTAACTGCGCTTACCCAATACCGTTCTTTCGATCTGGCTTATGACACAAGGCTTTTTCTGGTGAATGCCTATGTAGATTATGAAGTGGCAGAAAATATAAGACCTGCCGCAGGGGCAATGTTTCTGATCCTTGAATCTTATAACGCTGACGATTCTAAAAAAATACGGTATGAAAAAAGACCTTTTCAACAGGTAACTGCTGAGTATTACATTGGAAGAACATCAATCTCCAACCGTCTCCGGGTGGAAGAACGTTTTATCAGCAATCCTGATGAATTTGAGGTAAGAATCCGGTATCTGATCTCCGTCCGCATTCCTTTCAATAAAAAGGGAGAAAAGGAAAAACTCTACGGCATTCTGAAAAATGAAATAAGAATGAATGTTGATAAGCTGGAACCTTTCGACAGCAACCGTATTACGGCAGGTCTTGGAATAAAATTAGGAAAAAACTCTGCATTGGAGCTTGCCTTCATCAATCAGCTGGAAACCAAAAAAACGAGTAATTACGGATTTATAGGTTTCAGAAACAGTTTCGACTGGAGAAAAAAGAAACAACAATAACCTCATTAATATTTACATAAAACTATGCTTACATTTCTTGGTTTTTTAATGATTTTCATCTTCATGATTCTCATCATGAACAAAAAAATGACTCCGCTTACGGCATTGGTCATCGTTCCTGTGGCCATTGCTCTTATTGCGGGTTTTGGCCCGCAGCTTGGGGATATGATGAAAAACGGTGTCAAAGAAATAGCTCTAACGGGTGTTATGCTGATCTTTGCCATCCTTTATTTCAGTTTAATGATAGATACCGGGCTTTTTGAACCTCTTGTCAATATAATTTTAAAAGCCGTTGGAGATAATCCCGTTAAAACAACAATAGGAACCGCTGTTCTTACCGCACTGGTTTCATTGGATGGTGACGGCTCATCCACTTATTTGATTGTGGTGGCTGCAATGCTTCCGCTATACAAAAAACAGGGCATGAATCCTCTGGTGCTTACCTGTATCATTATGCTTGCCGGTCAGATTATGAATATTCTTCCTTGGGGAGGTCCCACAGCAAGGGTAATGAGCTCTCTGAAGCTGGGGCACACCGAAATCTTTGTTCCGATGATTCCGATTATGACAATAGGCATCCTGTGGGTGATATTTGTAGCCTATATTTTGGGCAGGAGAGAAAAAATAAGAATTGCAAAACATGGTAAATTTACAGGTTACAACAGCAATGATATTATTGGGGAAGCTGATCCTGCACTCCGCCGCCCGAAACTGATCCTGATCAATCTTGCCCTTACCATTACCCTTTTAGTGGTTATGATCCTGGATATTGTTCCATTGGGAATTGCCTTTATGATTGCTTTCTGTATTGCCTCTATCATCAATTATCCCAAATTGAAAGACCAGCAGAAAATAATATCCAAACATGCAGGAAACGCATTATCTGTAGCGGGAATGATTTTCGGTGCCGGAATTTTCACGGGAATCCTTAACGGATCAGGTATTATGCAGGCAATGGGAAACAGTATGATAGAAATAGTTCCCAAGAGCTGGGGAGGTTATATGAATATCGTAACCGCTTTATTCAGTATTCCGTTTACTTTTTTCCTGTCGAATGATGCTTATTATTTTGGGATACTGCCTATCATTGTTGCTACCGGTCATGAATTGGGAATTGCACCTGAAATATTAGGGCGGGCAAGTCTTATCGGACAGGGCTCACACCTCCTCAGCCCATTGGTGCCTTCTACCTATCTGCTGGTATCACTGGCAGGTGTAGAGTTTTCTGATCACTTAAAATATACACTGAAATGGGCCTTGGGATCATCCATCATTATGCTGGTGAGTGCATTGATTCTCGGTATTATATAAGGTTATATCTTTGAACTTCGTAATCTTATTCTACAAAAAGTGAATGATGAAACCTATTAAGCAAAAAACATTTACAGACTCTTATTTAAGGAACCTTACGCTGTATGTTTTCACGGCTATTATCTGTGGAGCATTAACGGGTTATTATTTTCCGGAAGTCAGTAAACACCTGGAAACGGTAAGCAGTTATTTTTTCATGCTTCTGGAGATTTTGATTATTCCCATTATTTTCATTGCAGTAACGTATGGGGTAAGCTATATTTTCAGCACTAAAAATGCATTTAAAATTGTAAGCCAGATGGTGATCTATTTCTTAATCATCACTTCCATCAGTATTTTATTGGGTATCGGGTCGGGTCTTCTTTTAAAACCGGGAGCGAATACCGGAATTATTATTTCTTCCCACAGAGCACTTCCTGAAAGGTTTTTAACAAAGACTACAAATCCTTTACAGATCAGCAATTATGTACTTTTTCTATTAATATCCCTAACGGCTGGAGTCCTGATTGGTCTTTCGAAGAAAAAGAATGATATTCTTAAAGTTATAGACTCAGGAAGGAATTTGTTTTTTAAACTTATCAAGTATGTTTATATATTTCTTCCGATAGTCATTTTCTGCAATATTGCATATGGAATTTCGGTGTATGGTATTAATACTTTATTGCCGTTAAGTAAAATTGTGGCCACGGTATACCTTACCAGTGTATTTTTTATATTCGGAATATTAGGGATTATCACAGCTTACTTTAAAATCAATCTCTGGGATTTCCTGATCAGCATCAAGGAAGAAATCATCCTGGTAGTCGCCACTTCTTCGTCCAAGATGGCATTTCCTATGATTTTTGATAAAATGGAATCACAGGGATATGACCGGAAAATTCTTCGTCTTATTATTCCCCTCGGATACAATTTTAATCTGGCGGGAGCGTGCATCTACCTTTCCATTTCATGTATTTTCCTGATCCAGTTCTATAATATTCCGCTTACGGTAAAAGATTATTTTTGGCTTTTCATCACCATTTCAATTGCTTCCAAAACCGCTTCGGGAGTACCCGGGTCAGGCTTCCTTGCCCTGATGTTTACCTTAAGCCGGTTCGGAAAAATCCCCACCACAGATCTTGCGCTGTTGTACAGTGTGGACCGCTTTATGAATGAGGCCAGATCTGTTACCAATTTCATAGGCATTTCAGTTTCTGCTGCTATTATTTCAAAACTTAACCAAAATACTATTCCTTTAAAAAATGATGTTTCCTGATTTCACCCACCTTTTAAATGACATATTACAAAACCCAGCAAAATCGATAGCCATTATCGGCAATCTTATCCTTATCGAAAGCCTTCTCTCTGTAGACAATGCAGCCGTATTGGCAACCATCGTCATGGATCTTCCCGAAAACCAAAGAAAAAAAGCTTTGAAATACGGAATCCTCGGGGCCTATGTATTCCGCGGACTGGCTCTTATTTTTGCTTCTGTGCTGATTTCCGTGTGGTGGCTGAAACCGCTGGGAGGGTTGTACTTAATTTATATTTCCGTTGACTGGTTTATTAAAAAAATAAAAAACACAAGTGATGATGAAAGTCCGGAAGAAAACCCCAACAAAGAATCCGGTTGGCTGTATAAAAATTCAATTGGATTGTTGGGGCAATTCTGGGCTACGGTTGCCATTGTAGAAGTAATGGATCTTGCTTTTTCCATAGATAATGTTTTTGCGGCAGTCGCTTTTTCAGACAATTTACTTCTGATTACTTTGGGAGTTTTTATAGGAATTTTAGCCATGAGATTTATCGCGCAGTGGTTTGTACGCCTTATGGAGGTATTCCCTTTCCTGGAAACTGTCGCTTTTATTGTAATTGCAGTTTTAGGCGTTAAACTAAGTCTTTCATTACATGAACACTTCTACCCCGCTACGGCCTTTGCCAGGTTTTTGACCGGTCATACCATGGAAATTCTGGTTTCCGTCATTACTGTTCTTTTGTTTGTAGTGCCTGTAGCTACCAGCTATCTGTTCGGATTTCCCTCCCGTAAAAAATAATTTTTCTGCCAAATTTTCACATTCGGAGATAAAATTCTGCCATTTCATCCATCAATGTCTCATGGCATACATTTAGAGAATTAGAAGACAGAAATAATTAAAAAATAAATATATTATGTCAGTAAACTTTAAACCATTGGCAGACAGAGTTCTGGTAGAGCCAATCGCAGCAGAAACTAAAACAGCTTCAGGTATTATTATCCCGGACACTGCAAAGGAAAAGCCGCAAGAAGGTACTGTAGTGGCAGTAGGTCCTGGTAAAAAAGACGAGCCTACAACTGTTCAGGTAGGTGACAAAGTTCTTTATGGTAAATATTCAGGTTCTGAATTGAAGTTAGAAGGGAAAGATTACTTAATCGTAAGAGAAGCTGACTTATTGGGAATCATCGGGTAAGCATCTCGCTATTGGCTTCTGGCAAATGGCTTTTTCTGCTTAGAAATTAATTCATGAGAGATTTTAAAAAATTCGAAGTTTGGAAATTAAGTCATCAATTGACTTTAAAAATTTATACTTCAACCAGGAGCTTTCCAAAAGAGGAAATTTTTGGACTCACCTCTCAAATCAGAAGATCATTTGCATCTATAGGATATAATATTTCTGAAGGAAGCGGCAGAAATTCAGATAAAGAATTTGCCAACTTCATCAATATTGCACTAGGATCCTCCAACGAAGCCGAAAACCAATTAATTCTTGCTAAAGATTTAGGATACATTCATGAAAATGATTACCAAAATCTTCTGGAAGAATTAACAATATTAAAAAAGAAGCTTGTAACCCTATGGAACAGGCTCAATGGAAATTAAAAAATTAAAGTTAAACTAACGAATTGCAAAGCAAACAGCAAACAGCAATTCGCCAAAAGCTAAACAACATGGCAAAAGAAATAAAATTCGATATTGAATCAAGAGACGCTCTAAAGAGAGGGGTTGATGCATTAGCAAATGCAGTAAAAGTAACTTTAGGTCCTAAAGGAAGAAACGTAGTGATCGAAAAATCTTTCGGTGCTCCGCACGTAACTAAGGACGGTGTTTCTGTAGCTAAAGAAATCGAACTTGAAGATAAAGTAGAAAACATGGGAGCTCAGATGGTAAAAGAAGTAGCTTCCAAAACCAACGATATCGCAGGAGACGGTACTACTACCGCTACTGTACTGGCACAGGCTATTGTAAGAGAAGGTCTTAAGAACGTAGCTGCAGGTGCTAACCCAATGGATCTTAAAAGAGGGATCGACAAAGCAGTAACAGCTGTTGTGGAAAACCTTAAATCTCAATCTCAGGAGGTTGGAGATTCTTCAGAAAAAATCAAGCAGGTTGCTTCTATCTCTGCTAACAATGACGATACAATCGGTTCTTTAATCGCTGAAGCGTTCGGAAAAGTTGGTAAAGAAGGGGTAATCACTGTAGAAGAGGCTAAAGGTACTGATACAACAGTAGATGTTGTAGAAGGTATGCAGTTCGACAGAGGATACCAGTCACCATACTTCGTGACGAATCCTGAGAAAATGTTAGCTGAACTGGAAAACCCATATATCCTTTTAGTAGAGAAGAAAATCTCTTCAATGAAAGAATTGCTACCGGTTCTTGAGCCAATTGCACAAGGTGGTAAATCTCTATTAATCATCTCTGAAGAAGTTGAAGGTGAAGCTTTAGCTACTCTGGTAGTAAACAAACTAAGAGGTTCTCTTAAAATTGCTGCTGTAAAAGCTCCTGGATTCGGAGACAGAAGAAAAGCAATGTTAGAAGATATCGCAATCCTTACAGGTGGACAGGTGATTTCTGAAGAGCAAGGTTTCACAATGGAAAACATCTCTTTGGATATGCTTGGAACTGCTGAGAAAGTAACCATCGACAAAGACAACACAACTGTTGTAAACGGTGGTGGTGACGAAGCGAAAATCAAAGGAAGAGTAGCTCAGATCAAAGCTCAGATGGAAACTACAACTTCTGACTACGACAGAGAAAAACTTCAGGAAAGACTGGCTAAGTTAGCTGGTGGTGTGGCTGTTCTTTACGTAGGAGCTGCTTCTGAAGTAGAAATGAAAGAGAAAAAAGACAGAGTAGATGATGCCCTACACGCTACAAGAGCTGCTGTAGAAGAAGGTATCGTTGCTGGTGGTGGTGTTGCTTTAGTAAGAGCCATCTCTGCACTTGACAATCTTTCAGGATCTAACGCTGACGAAACTACAGGGATCAAAATCGTGAAAAGAGCAATCGAAGAGCCATTAAGACAAATCGTTGCCAACGCAGGTGGTGAAGGTTCTGTAATCGTTGCTAAAGTAGCAGAAGGATCAGGAGACTTCGGATACAACGCTAAAACTGACGAGTATGTTCAAATGCTTGAAGCAGGTATCATTGACCCGACTAAAGTAACAAGAGTTGCCCTTGAAAATGCAGCTTCTGTATCTGGAATGCTTCTAACAACTGAATGTGTTATCACTGAAGTGAAGAGCGCTGAACCAGCTATGCCAATGGGTGGTGGAATGCCAGGAATGATGTAATAGCGTGTCGCTGAGACAATTTAATATATTAACCGTTCTACTTTGTAGAGCGGTTTTTTATATTGTTTTATAGTATTAAATATTTGATTCAGGGATTTAGCACCTTGTAAGACAAAAATAACCAAGAAACATACTTTTCAAAAGTTGCAAAGTTTCATATATTTGATAATTGGACTTTATTTAAAAAGAAAATCAATAAAAATGTAATGATACTAAAAGTAAAAAATTATTTTATCGTTTTATTTAGAATTGGACTCTCTTTCATTACATTCCCTTTGCCATTTATTTTTACGCAAGGGGCATATCAAAATATGATTTCGAAAGGTCATTATTTATGGTTTAGTTACTTTATTTTAATCTTTCTATTTATGATATACCTGGTAGGAAAAAAGAATTATTATGAATTGATACGAGCCAAGATTCAAAACGAAAATCTAGTCTATTATAACTTCTTATTAATTAAGAAAGCTTTACACTTAAAAGATATTCTCGGCTATAAAAATGGGATTGATGATGATGGGAATGAATTTATAAGCCTATTCAACAATCAAAATAGAAAAATCGCAACGTTAAAAGTAAATATATATTCCAATTTACCTGAATTTGTAGAATCTTTACATTGTGAACATATTGGATATGAATTAACCTCTTTCCAAAATGTGATTGAGAAGATTAAAAAACTTTTTAGAAATACATAAACTTCATACAAAACTATTCTACATCAAATATGCTTCAATCTTTTTATCACTGAAGTAAAGAGCCCCCGCTACCGCACGATTGTATCGTGTGGCTTCCGCTCTCAGATTATATCATTAGAATGTTTAATTTATAATATTATAACCAAACAAAAGGATTCGTGCGGTAGCGGGGGCTGAAACAATTTAATATACTAACCGCTCTACTTTTGTAGAGCGGTTTTATTATATTTGACGAATAACTATGATACATGAAAATAATCAAATGAAAAGAACAGTACTTTTATTATTGACCTTCTTTAATTTAACATTAATCAATGCCCAACATCTTTATCCCGAAAAATATAAAGATTGCAGTTTAAGCTCCTTCTGTCTTGACTGTGGTGAAACTAAAGCTAAACCTCAAAACTCAATAACAAATGAATTGCTGAACAAATTTGATAAAAAGAGTCTACATAAAATAACAGGAAAAATTGAAGTACAAATTTTAATTGACGAAAAGGGCAAACCCTGCTTGCTAAGTTCATTAAACCAAACTAATATTTCCTCAAAAAAATTAGGTCTGCAGGATGCTATAAACTCAACAGCCAATTGGGAACCTGCGATTTCAGAAAATAAAAAAACAAATAGCTCTGTTTCGCTCATTTTTGAATTTGAAAACGGCAACTTTTCTGCAAAGCGCAGAGTTTTTGATTTTAAAAACCAATCCAATGCAAAATCTGTTGGAACACCTGATATAAAAGGAACGAATAAAGAGAAACTTTCAAAAGAGTGGACTGTATTCACCCAACAAAACTCAGAATTACCCTGGGATATGACAAGAGCTGTTGCGAATGATCTGGACAATAATATCTGGATTGGAACAGATAACGGCATTGTAAAAATCAATAATGAGAAATGGGAACATTTTAACTCGAAAAATACATTAATATCTTCTCCTCCTTATAATAAAAATGAAACAGCATCAGTACGAGATTTGGAAGTTGATAAAAACAACAATAAATGGTTTGTTGCTGATTGGGATGTATATCGATATGACAATAAAAACTGGACAAAATACGACTCAATAAACTCTCCAATAAAGTGGGCAAGAAAAATATTTGTTGACCATTCAAATAATGTATGGTTTACATCCTGGAATGGTGTCGCAAAATTTGATGGAAAGAATTGGTCCGTAATTGACAAAAAAAATTCAAATCTACCCACTGACAAAATCCTTGGCGTTTATGTAGACAAGAAAGATAGGATTTGGATGGGAACCTTTGAAGGAAACGTAATGATTGAAAACGGGGAAACGAAATTGCTGAATGATAAGAATTCGCCTTTATCAAAAGCGTACATTTCAAAAGTCTATGAAGATAAAAAAGGAAATTTATGGTTTGATTTATACAAAGGTAAATCAGATGAAGCTGGAATTTATGTATTAGATGAACAACAAAAATGGACCAGAATAAACCACCCGAATCGTAAAATGTTCAGTGAAAATACAATCAATGATTTTTATTTGGATGAAGAAAGCAATTTGTTGTGGATAACATTAAACGGAGTTGGAGTTTTAAGCTATGATACAAACTCAAAAAAATGGGAAACTTACACTAATGAAAATTCAAACGTTCCAAGTATTCACTGTGAGAGAATAACGAAAGACAAAGATGGTTCGATCTGGATTGCGACTTATGCCGGAGTAATCAAACTTAATAAATAATATCTGTAAATAAAAAATCATTGCCCCGCTACCGCACGATTGTATCGTGTGGTTTCGCTTTCAGATTATATCATCAGAATGTTTAATTTATAATATTATAACCACACGAAAGGATTCGTGCGGTAGCAGGGGGCTTTTGTAGATCGGTTTTTTATTATATTTGACGAATAACTATGACCCATGAAAATATCCAATATGAAAACTAACTTTATTCCTGAATTAATTATTTGGTTTTCATTAATTGCTTTCCCGGAAACGGCACCTGCACAATCCACCGACTTTACCATTCGGGATGTAAAATTTGAAAGTCAGAATATCACTCTTGCAGGCTCCATTTTAGAACCTAAAAAACTATCGGCGGCAGTTGTCATTGTTCACGGCTCAGATCCGGTAAAAAGAGAAATGGAATTCGCCAAACGTCTTGCTAAAGAAGGCATTGCTGTATTCACCTATGACAAACGTGGAGTTGGAGAATCAGGCGGTGTATATGTAGGACCATCTGTTGGCACCAATAATATTGACACAACCAATCTTAATCTATTAGCTCATGATGCCAATTCAGCAGTGCAAACATTCAGAACCTATTTAAAAGATAAAAAAATACCTATTGGATTAGTTGGCTTCAGTCAGGCAGGGTGGATCATCCCAATGGCGGCAAGCAAAAATCCGCAAATTGACTTTATGGTTTTATTTAGCGGACCCACCATTACCACTCTGGAACAACTCCGGTTTCAGTTTTATACTAATGGAAACCATAATTTTTGGGAAAATCATACAGAAGCAGATGCCATTGATCATACGCTAAATGATCCCGACAAATATCAATTTGCAGCAACTGACCCCAAGACCTATCTGAGTACGCTTTCAATTCCCGGGCTTTGGCTTTTTGGTGAAAAAGACATACAGATCCCGGTAAAGTTATGTATAGAACAATTACATACGCTTAAAGCGAAGGGCAAACCTTTCGAATACATTTCTTTTCCCAAACTGGGGCACAATACTTCTTCCAGTAACGATACAGCTCCCGTTGATATTGCGATCCAATGGATCAAGCAGAAAGCTTCCAATAGTAAAAACCCTAAATCCTAAATAAAGCATGTATGAATATACTTAAACAGGTATCATTGACCCAAACTAAGGTAACAAGAGTCTCCTGCTACCGTACGATTGTATCGTATGGTTTCGCTTTTAGGTTATATCATCAGAATGTTTAATTTATAATATTACAACCACACGAAAGGATTCGTGCGGTAGCGAGAAATATCAAGCAGCTGATTCAGAAATAAAAAACAAAACTAATACCCCCTCCATGAAACTCTATACTTTCATAGCAGTACTATTCTTGCTATCTTTCAGTTGTACAAAAAAAGACCAATACAGTGTAGGCCAGGAATGGAATTACAAAACCCGCCCTACGGAAAAAAGCTCAATTCTTAAAATCTTAAAGATCGAAGAATATCCTGAAACCGGAAAAGTGATTCATATTTCCATCAGTGGTTTGAAAATTAAAAACCCTGCCAGTCCTACAGGTTATGCAGAAAACCTTAGCCATATTCCTATATCAGAAGAAGCTTTAAACAAAAGCGTCACCAATCTTAAAAGTGAGACCGACAAAAAGCCTGATTCCCTTGAAATGGACGGATATTCTTACTGGAAAAGAGAATTCGATAAAGGAGATGCCGGGATATTCACCATCCCCGTTTCTGAGATTATAAGCTCCATGGAAAAATCTATTGTTGCAGGAGACTATACCAAATAAAAACCCCGCTACTGCACGATTATATCATGTGGCTCTCGCTTTCAGATTATATCATCAGAATATTTAATTTATAATATTATAACCACACGAAAGAATTCGTGCGGTAGCGGGGAGAAAAAATCTCTCAACCTTCTACAAGAAAATAAATCAACCCGAAAAAACCTCTTAAACTTTTCCTATTTTTGAAAAAAGATTTTTTATTAAAAGACAATCTATGAATTGCTGATATCAAGCAATGAAAACTCAACACCCATGAAAACAAAATTATTTCTCCTCTCACTTTTCGGCGCATTGCTGGCTCATGCACAGAGCCTTCATTTTCAAAAACTCGCCCCCCCTGCTACCGCACGATTGTATCGTGTGGTTTTCGCTTTTAGGTTATATCATCAGAATGTTTAATTTATAATATTATAACCACACGAAAGGATTCGTGCGGTAGCAGGGGGTAGCGGGGGGCTGTACGAAAGAATGCTGAAAGAAAAAGATGAAATGATGGCCAGACTGGAGCAGGTGATTCAGAAATAAAACTGTCATTTTATTACAAACAATATTGCGGGAAACAAAACAGGATGCTGTTTTGTTTCCCGCAACTTGTTTAAGACTTCCTGAGAGCTCTAGAGGTTACAAACAAGGCTGTTTTTAACTTCCGGAGACCTCGTTTGGTAACAAACACATACGTTTGTGACTTCCGGAGGACTCGCATTGATGAAAAACAGAGTTGTATTCATTCTGATTTCAAAATCATCTGTGTATATTTGAATACCATGAAAAATTTCACACCACTATTATTTTGTCTTGTACTTCTGCTTTCCTGTAGTAAGAAAGATAATGATCCTAACAATGAAAAACCTAAACCTGTTCTGATAAAAATAGGATACTACCCTACATTTCATCTTCCTGCTGAAACGATCTTAAACTTCAATGAAAAATATTTGATTTTTTACAGTCCCGTTTCTTATACCCCTCCACCACCATTGCCTCCATTACAAGAGAATGGAGAAAAATGGAGTACAGAAGAAAAGATGCAACATTTGGAATATCTTAATGAAAGGCCGGAACTACAACCTTTTAAAATGACCCTGTCACAAAATGATATCAACCGAATTCAGCGAATATCAGGTTCCTTCATATCAGAAGATTTTAATGATAAGGATGTAAAGCCTCCAATGGATGGGATGTCAACCAACATTATTATTTTATATTCCAATGGAAAACTAATTCAGATCAATCCTATGAATGCTCCAACCGAAAAACAAAGGGCACTATACACTGAAATTTTAAATCTCCTCATTGAAAAGAATACGAATAAGAATGATGCTGTTATTTTACAGAAAATAAAAGGATATCACTGATAGCAAAAAATGGTTTATTTTGTTCTGTGTCTCCTCTAATTAAAACCCAAAAACTAAATGGAAAAACCTGATATCATTAATCTAACCTTCAACAATACAGAATACAGCATTGAAATTATAGGAAATGCTGACAAAATAGACGGCTTTTACTATTACACCTTTAAATTTGATGATAATCACTTTATCACCATTTCAAAATATGATGACGAAAAATGCAGATCGTAAGTATGTCAAAAAATTCTATTGCTGAAAAATTAGGGAAAATAATTGACCAGATGCCATAGCTTCCCACTACCTCGCTACCGCACGATTCTATCGTGTGGCTCTCGCTTTCAGATTATATCATTACAATGTTTAATTTATAATATTAACCACACGAAAGGATTCGTGCGGTAGCGGAGAATGTGTTATCACTGAAGTGAAAAAAACGAACCAGCTATGCCAATGGGTGGTGGAATGCCAGGAATAATGTAACAGCGTGTCGCTGAAATAAATTAATATATAAACCGCTCTACTTTTGTGGAGCGGTTTTTATTATATTTGATGAATAACTATGAGCCATGAAAAATAATTAATATCATGAAAAAAATACCGTTTATTTTACTTTTCTTCTTTACAAGTATTTTTGTTTTTTCGCAGCAAAATGAAAAAGAAGGATTTATTTCAATTCCCAAAATCAATGATATTAAAGATTTAGTAAAAAAGATAAAGCCTAATACTGAGTATAAAATTTGGGCGTTGGTACATTATGATTTTAAAACCAACAATATACTGTATCAAAAAGGAAATAGAAAGATAAATCCTGAGCGTACAGAAAGTGACTCCTATGGTTTTTTTCCTTGTCTTCCTGGAGGTTGCTATTCTTATTTTTATGCAATCAATAAAAATAATAAACCCGAATATATTACCCATGAAAAAGAACTGTATCATTTTCTTGGCGAAATAAATAACATTGAAGAAGCCATGTTTATTGCTATGTTATATGGTTATGTAATGGATGAGGATTATAAAAACGGAAACATCTACAAAGAATCTAAAGACGAGTTTGTTTTATACTTAGCTAAAATCTCAACATCACCTTCATTGAAAAAGGAAGGCTTTATGATTACAATTAAAAAAAATGGTGAATTAACCGCAAAATCGGACGGAATATATGATTATAATCCTAATGTAAGAATTGATATATAAAAAAATATGTACCCGCTACCGCACGATTGTATCGTGTTGCTCTCGCTTTTAGGTTATATCATCAGAATTTTTAATTTATAATATTATAACCACACGAAGGATTCGTGCGGTAGCAGGGGGGATTCCTGCAGTAGCGGGGCATAATAAGTAAATTTGGATTTTATCGTCAATCTGCCGCCACAACATTATAGACAAAACTTTAATAAGAAGTGAATGACAAAAAAAATAGCAATTTTGGTAATAATCTGGTTAGTCTTTACTTTTGCAGACTACTTTTATCTACCCTATTTTATTCAACCATTTTCCTGGCTTATAGTCTGTATAGCCTTGTTAATTTTAGCAGTAAGACAATTAATAAAATTAATTAAAGAAAGGAAGAGCATAAAGACATACGGAATAATAAACCTTTTAGTAACATTGACTTTATTTGTTCTAACATTTTACAATTTCAACAAAATACCCAATTCAATTATTGAAAAAATTGACTGGAGCATTTCTTACAATAAACGAAATCAAATAGTAAAAGATGTTTTGTCAAAAAAATTGAAACCCAACACAACAATGAATAATGGTATTTGTAAACTTTCATTTGACTTCCCAATTATTTCAAATGGCGGAAATGATATTTGGATTTATCAACATAAAACAGAAGGCACAAAAACTATCAAATTTTGGATTTCTCGTGGCTTTTTCGAAGCACCACAAACTTATTTTATATTCACAAATGATAATGAAACACAAAAGCAATATGAAGAACTAATAAAAGTAAAACCTGAATATAATTGGAAATTAGAAAAAAATTGGTACCGGATAATGAAATAAAAACGCAGCTTCTGTTTCCGGAACGCTTTAACAACTGCATGATTGTATCATGTGGCTATGTGGCTCCTTTTAGATTATATCAGAATATTTAATTTATAATATTATAACCACACGAAAGGATTCGTGCGGTAGCGGGGATCAAAAATCTCTCAACCTTCTACAAGAAAATAAATCAACCCGAAAAAACCTCTTAAACTTTTCCTATTTTTGAAAAAAGATTTTTTATTAAAAGACAATCTATGAATTGCTGATATAAAGCAATTAAAACTCAACACCCATGAAAACAAAATTATTTCTCCTCTCACTTTTCGGCGCATTGCTGGCTCATGCACAGAACCTTCATTTTCAAAAACTCGCCCACATGACTGCCGGCAGAGGTGCTGCAGCAAGCGTAATAGCGAATGACAACATTTATATAAGCAATGGCTATACGGAAAAGGGAGATGACCGTTCTGTTGAAAAATATAATATTACGGATAACCGCTGGAGTGTTTTCAATACCACCCTGACTTCCAAAAGATTTTCCAGTTCGGAAGTGTACAACAATAAGATCTATATCTTTAACGGCTTAGGGAACTGTCATCTTGAAATTTTAGATCTTGCCACCAATACCATAACGGACGGAGCTGTAAATCCTAATTATGCCGGAAGTTCCGGCTCTGCCATACATAATGGTAAAATATATGTGTTTGGCGGCAGCGGACTGAACGGAGCTCCTATATATTCTGATCAATTTCAGTATTACGATATTGCTTCAGATACCTGGAACCCATTACCGGATATGCCCACCGCCAAAGAAACAAAAGGCAAAATTGTGAATAATAAGCTTTATGTGATCGGCGGTTTCAACGGTACCTCTTCCAACCTGATAGATGTTTTTGATCTCGACACGAATCGCTGGACCCATCAGTATAAAATGCCTGTTGGGGTATCCGGCCACTCATTAGCCGTAGCCGATAGTAAGATTTTTATTGTAGGTGATTATGACAATCAATCTTTTCTGGCCTATTTTGATACGGTGACCCATCAGTTCCGTCAGATATCATCCAATATGCTTCCCCGGAGGCACGCAGCAGCTGAAGTATATGACAATAAACTCTACATCATGGGTGGGAACACAACCTCCCTTCCCTCTTCATCTATCGGAAGTACACAAGTTGCAGATCTTAATGAATTAGCAATCAATCTGAACATACCGTTATCTCCATAGATTGAATCAATCCCAAAATGTTTTACTTCAGTAACAGATCGGGAAAAAATAATTGACCTGCCGTCTTAAGACAGAATTTATTTATTTGAAGACAACCTGAATAAAGCCTGGAACCATTATAAAAACAGACAATGAACTTTATAAAAAAATACCTGTCAGAAAAAAAGAACATAAAAGTTATTTTAACTCTACAGATTCCTAAAGCGGATATAGACCCTTCTGAATTTAAAGACTTTACAATCGTCAATTGTTATGAAATGCTTGAAAAATATAATTATCGTCCGTCAGCAGATCCTCGCCGGAAAAAGCTTGAATACATTTCTGAGGAGATCATTCATTCAGAAAATCATATTTTAATCTGCAATACCGGATTAGATATTCCGGAATTTGATACCATTGCTGAAATGCTGAAGCCACACCAATTAACCATCAACAAAATTTTGATACCAAACGAATCCAAAAGGAACAAAAAATTGGCTGACGGTCAGAAAGCCTATAGAGATCACAGTCGATGGCTTCATTTTTACCCCGGAGAAATTGAGGATATTTATAAGGAATTCGAAGCGGAAATTAAAACCTTAAAAGCAAGGTATGAAAATACCGAAACCCAAATACTGGAAATATAAAACCGTTCTGCAAACACCAGCGAAAATAATGCATCGTTTATAGAAATGCATTGCGTACATTTGGACGTTGTGTGACATTATGATCACTATTCGCTATTAAACATTATCATGAAATGAAACAAAACTTTAAACTTTTTTCAATCTTACTTTTTTTACTGGTTTCAATGCCGTCTTTTGCACAAAAGAAAACACCTTTTCAGATCAACGGTGAATTATTTGAAGTTCCCGGAAAATGGGAATACCGGACCCAGCTTAAAGAGTCAGGTCAGTTTCACTTAACCAATAAAAGTGAAAAGATCAGTATGAGGATTTCCGTAAGAAAACCGGAAAAATTCGAATTTTATAAAGAAGGCTTAACCGAAGATGAATTACTGAATAAATTTTACGCCTGGGAATATGATTACTGGGCTTCTTCAAAGGGAATAAAAGCCGAGGTTGCTGAAATAAAACGAAACGAAGAAAAAAAATACATTATCTGGAAAATAGTTATTAAAAACAGCCCTCAAAATAATAATAAGGACCTCATCACCTATTTACTATACGCTGTCAGAAATAACAATCTTATTTCATTAAACTTAACCAATAATGCAGATAAAACACCACCATTGACAGAAGCTGAATCTGTTGAACTTCTTGAACAGACTTATTTAAAAAAGTAAATGGTTGACATTCCTCAACGGCCATTAAATAACCCTGTAAACAGAACTCAAAAACCGACAGAATAAAAGATGCTTTTCAACTCAATAGGCTTTGCCATATTTTTACCCGTAGTATTTCTGCTGTATTGGCTGGTCACAAACAAAAATCTCAGGCTTCAGAATATATTACTACTTCTGGCAAGCTATTACTTTTATGCCTGCTGGGACTGGCGCTTTTTGTTTTTACTGATGTTTTCTACCCTTTTAGACTATTGTACAGGTTTGAAAATGCAGGAAGCAGAAAATCAGAAAGGAAAACGGTTTTGGTTTTGGCTAAGCATCACCATCAATCTTGGGTTTCTTGGCGTATTCAAATATTACAACTTCTTTGCACAATCTTTTGCCGAAGCAATCTCTCATGTAGGTCTGCAGGTAAATCCATGGACCCTGCAGGTAATTCTTCCGGTGGGAATTTCGTTCTATACATTTCACGGCCTTTCATATGTAATAGATGTTTACAAAGACCGAATCAGGGCAGAAAGTAACTTTGTGGACTATGCTGTTTTTGTGAGCTTCTTTCCTTTACTTGTTGCCGGCCCTATTGAAAGGGCAACGCATTTGTTACCTCAGATCAAAAAAAGACGGACTTTCAATTACACACAAGCCGTTGACGGCTTACGACAAATACTTTGGGGACTTTTCAAAAAAATAGTGATTGCTGATAATTGTGCTGAGTTTGTCAATCAGATTTTCAACAGCTCTGCCGACCAGTCAGGAAGTACTTTAGCCTTAGGCGCTGTACTTTTTGCCTTCCAGATCTACGGAGATTTTTCCGGATATTCTGACATTGCTATAGGAACGGCAAGACTTTTTGGAATAGATTTATTAAGAAACTTTGCATTCCCCTATTTTTCAAGGGATATCGCAGAGTTTTGGAGACGCTGGCACATTTCACTCTCTTCCTGGTTCAAAGATTATTTATACATTCCATTAGGCGGCAGCAAAGGCGGAAACTGGATGCGTATCCGTAATACCTTTATTATTTTTATTGTAAGTGGCTTTTGGCACGGGGCCAACTGGACTTTTATTGTCTGGGGAGCGTTGAATGCACTTTTCATCATGCCTTCCATTATCATGAAGACCAACCGTAATCATCTGGAAACCGTGGCACAGGGAAATATACTTCCAACTGTAAAAGAATTTTTTCAAATGACAGTAACCTTTAGTTTGGCGGTATTGGCGTGGATATTTTTCAGAGCAGAAAATATATCACATGCATTTTCCTATATTTCGGGTATATTTTCCAGGTCTCTTTTTTCCATTCCAACTATTACCCCACGTCTTCTTATGCTTCTTATTATAATCTTTATGGTTATTGAATGGCTGGGGAGAGAACAGCAGTACGCTATTGCAAAGCTGGGGCTGCAATGGAAAAGCCCAGTAAGATATGCCATGTATTATGCCATTATTATTGCCATATTCTGGTTTGCAGGCAAAGATCAACAGTTTATTTATTTTCAGTTTTAATCTATGAAAAGGCTTATTATAAAAACAGCATTCTTTGTTGCACCCTTCTTTGCTTTATATATCATTACGGCCCTGTTTTTCACAACCGATGCAGACTTGCTCCGTTTGGGATTTCTTCCTGCCCTGGATAAGAATTACCACGAAAAGCTGGCTTCATCTGAACCTACAATAAAGTTTACCCAGCTTTCAGAATCGAAAAAGAAAACATATGAAATCCTGACTATCGGAGATTCATTTTCAGAGCAGGGAAAATCCGGTTATCAGAATGGTTTAGCCCATGATTTCAGCCTCCTGCATATTGACCGCTTTATTTCAAACAATCAGATCCAGACATTGATTGAGCTGTGCAATGGTAATTTTTTTGATACCTATAAAGTTCAATATGTGATTTTACAGGGGGTGGAACGGAATTTAATTCGTGATATACAGAATATAGACAACACATCTAAAATTGATATTCACCAAATAGATTCAATCATGATCAATCACAACCGTCAGCCCCTTCAGGACGAATACAGTTTCTTTTCACGTACAACTTTAAGGTTTCCTTATTCTACACTGAAATATTTCACAGATAAAAATTATTTAGCCAATGGGCAGGTTTACAATGTTGAATTAAATACGGGATCATTATTTAGCAATCATTGCAGTAAACTGCTTTTTTATCATGACGATCTGAATAATACCATACAAAATAATTTACCTGAAAATACGGTTAAACTGAACAGAATTTTAAACGAACTCGCCCGGAAACTTAAAGAAAAAAACATAACCCTTCTATTTTTGCCCTCACCGGACAAATACGATCTGTATTATGACTATATCACTGATAAGCATAATTTTACCAAACCTGTATTTTTTGATAATTTTGGAAAGCTGGATAAAGAATATATCTACATCAACTCTAAAGAAATATTAACAAAAGAATTAGACCGTAAAAAAGACATTTACTATTTTGATGATACCCATTGGTCTCCCATAGCAGCCAGACTGATGGCACAAGAAATAAAAAAAGTAATACTTTCACGCAAATAAAGTACGGACGCAGCCAGGAAAAATACTACTAACAGAAATACATTATGAGAGCCACTCTTTTTTCTGACATCCATGGCAAAATATTATTACCCTTTAAACTTGTCGATTTATGCCAAAAAGAAACCGTGCATTTTTTATCCCCAAACTTTCAACTATATTTGTTCTTATAAGGCCATGATCAACATGGCCTATATAAATTTAAGCGAAAATTATGGCAACAAAAGAAGAATTCTGGGACAGAAAGAAGAAATTGAATGATGATTTTTTTGTGATGGGCTCCGTAGCGCATCCGGCCACCGAAAAACAAATTACAGAATACGAAGAAAGAACAGGTTTTACGTTCAGCGAGGATATTAAAGACTTTCTTACCACATTCGGTTCATTGGTTTTTGAAGTCAAAGAAGAAATATGGAAACGTCCCGAAGAATTTGATGTTCTTCCGAGCTGGAAATTCGGATATGGCTTTTTTGTGTATGGCCTGTCACAGGATGAAGAAATGCCTTCGTGGATGGGATTTGAAGAGAAACACCAGGAAGCTCTTGAGTATAAAGAAAAACCGTTGGGACAGCTGTTTTTCAAACGCAGCGGAAATCTATACAGGGCCTATACCGACAACGGGGTCATAAAAATTGAATATGACAAATATGATGAGGAAGATTATGAAGTTTTTGATGGAAATCTGTACGACTTTTTAATTGAAGAAATCAACAATTTAGAACAGGACTACCTGGAATATATCAACGAAGCAAAATCCTAATCCGCAGTACACCGCAATATTGACATTTTTATGAAACAAGCATTTGAATTCCTCACTCATCTAAGAGAAAACAACAACCGGGAATGGTTTGCCAGCCACAAATCCGAATACGATTCTATCGTTAAAGAAAATAAAGTATTTTTTAATCAGATCTATTCTGAGCTTCAGGAATATGATCATCTTAAAGGAATCCATATTTTCAGGATTTACAGGGATGTTCGCTTTTCTAAGGATCAGACGCCGTATAAAACCAATTTCGGAGTTGGATATTCCCGTTCAAAGCCTATGCTGAGAGGCGGATACTATATTCAGCTGGAACCCGGCAACAGTTTTGCAGGTGGAGGATTCTGGGGACCGGATGCAAAGGATTTGCTTCGTATCCGTAAAGAATTCGAAATCAGTACTGCGGAAATTGAAAAAATCACCTCAGATAAAACCTTTATCAGATATTTCGGGACCCTCAATGGCGATTCTGTAAAAACAGCGCCCCGGGGATTTGATAAAAACCACCCTGCCATAGATTTAATCAGAAAAAAACAATACATTGTCATGCGGAAATTCACAGACAAAGAAGTCCTGTCTGACAATTTTCAGAAGGAGGTTATTCAAACCTTACTGGCCATGCGTCCCTTTTTTGATTATATGAGTGAAGTCCTGACAACGGATCTGAATGGTGAACCTTTATTTTAAATAAGACACTGTATTTCAGCATCAAAAAAAACATAAACCAAAGAAAAAATTAACCATGCCTTATCATAAGCAGCTCTTTCTACTTTCCGCCATTTTTTTATTTCTGATCAACTGTACATTGGCTCAGCAAAAAAAAGTCCTTCAGATTGATTCTCTGATGAAACGCTCAGCACAAACCGGAGCTTTTAACGGGAATGTTCTGGTTGCAAAAAATAATAAAATAATCTATCATGCTTCTTTGGGCTTTACAGATGTTACAAAGACGAAAAAACTCACCGCTGATTACAGATTTCATATTGGTTCCATTACCAAAGAATTCACAGCGGTTGCTCTGATGCAATTACAGGAACAGGGCAGATTGAAAACAGATGATCATGTTTCCCGATACATGCCGGAACTTCCCCAATGGGCCCATAAAGTCACCATAAAAAACTTACTGCAGTATACGAGCGGAATTCCCAATGTAAACTGGAAAAAAATAAAAAATGACAAAGACCTGTATGAAGGATTACGACTTGTAGATTCACTGGATTTTAAACCAGGTACCCAATACGATTATAACATCAGCAATCTGTTTTTACGTCAGTTTATTATTGAAAGATTAACAGGAATACCATTTAATCAGTATGCTGAAAAATTTATTTTCAAGCCCTGCAAAATGGCAACTTCCATCATGACTCCTTTTGAAAATGAAAACAATATAGCCAGGGGATTCAACAGTAAATCAGTACCCGATAAAGCTGATCTGCCCATCACCGGCGGAACTTATTTAACGACTCAAGATCTGTTGAAATGGTCGAAATGTCTTCAGTCCAATACATTAATCAATGCAGACTCGTTATTTGAACTCGGACAGCAATTTGACCAGCCGGAAACCCAATCTTCCTTAGGGCAGGCCAAATTTAAAGACAGAAAATTAATTGAACATCTGCACGATGGGAGGTCCGGAAGCTATGAAGCGATTTTGGTTTCTGATCTGAATGAAAAAACGACCATAATCCTTCTGGGAAATAACTATAACGGGAAATTATTTGAAATTTCTGATGGAATTACAGCCATTTTGAAAAACGAAAAGTATAGTTTTCCAAAAAAATAACCATAAGAAATGATCGCATTAGACGAAATTGATGAAACAAAAATTATTGAATGTCTTCGGAATCAAAGCGTAAAAAATAGATTTTTGGTTACCCGGTTTCTGACCATGCATTCTTACTTGAAAAAAAATCAACAATTTCAAAACTAAAACGAATTCTTTCAGATCTTAATAAGGAAGGAATTTTAGTAAAACGAAAGACAAAGCAAGATTTTAAAGGAATAAAAGAAATTGGATACGATTATATAGATAAGTCATGATTTCTTACTGGAAAACTGAAATTCTGAATTCCATATTGTATGAAATCTTAAGGTTCAGTTACCTATTCAATAAGTAAATTGGAACAGATGAAAAACGCATTACAACTCATTCTGGGATTTCTTGTAATCTCAGGCTGCCATTCAAAAAATAATAAGACTGAAATGTTAAATCCTGATCATACATTTAAAGTCATCAGCGCAACAGATTCTACGTCTTTTTTACAATGGAATAATGGAAAAACAGTTCTCCGCTCGGCAAATCCTGTCAGTAACCACTACCTTGATGATAAAACTCATCTACAATGGAGCAATGAAAAATACATGTGCTTCAGACATTCAAATGGAAGTGATACCTGGACCGATTTAATTTTACCGTTTACAAATAATGAAGTAAAACTGTATGAAAATCCATTGTCCTATGATCCTGTAAATGGCCTAGTAGTTTATGAAACAGACTCTTTACCTTATAAGCTCGTTGCAGAAAGTATTAATTTTAAGAAAAAGCAATTCATAGGAGAAACCTGGAAAAACTGTTCAAGCGTATTTCCCCATTACTGTATTGACACTATCTTTATTGAAAATAAAAAGCTTTACGTAGACTGGATTCTGCCGGACAAAACAGATCCGTCTGCCCAAAAGGAACTACAACAAATCAGACTGGATTTCCCATAACGATTAACATATAAAATACTTTAATTCATTCAACCTAAAACCCAGCTCCATGATCGATCTGAAATACGTTCAAGCACTCATTGAAAAAGAAATCAGTCCGGACTTCGAAATCCGGGAATATTTTGATACCACAGATATGGTTATAGTCTTCTGGAAACATAAAATATATGATACTGATGATGAAAGAGGGCATATTATCGGAGCCGGACCCGTGGTTTACGATAAAACGACAAAAGAATACCGAGTTCTAGGCTCCAGAGAATGGTTCAGTGAAGAAATCTGCAGGCTTTTTGAAACGGATGAGACAAAAGAAAAAATGCAGGACCATGAGTATCTGATGAATTTATTTGAAAATAATGAAGAAGATTCCGTCTATTCCCGCTTACTGACTGAAAAAATAAAAGCCAGTATTCTCAGACGGAATTATATTAATTCAGAAGATATTGACTTTCTGTCCATTTTAACCGGAGCAAGAAGACTGGATAAAAAATTTGAAATGAAAGGCAAACCGGAATGGAACCATACAGACCACTGCGTTGTGGTATCTGGTGATCGTGAGGCAAAAGAAAAACTGATCAGTATCTGGAAAGAAATCAATTTCGGATACCAAATACTTTCCGAAACCGAACTGCTCCTGTTCCGGATAAGGAATTGATAAATGAGGACAAGAGACGTGATAGGCAAGTGAAAACATGCTCAACTCCCGTTTCACTGCTAATTATTCAGTATCTTTGAGGGATTACAATTCACTATTTCTTTTGATACAACTTTAATATAATGACCAGACTTTTAAAAATCATTTTCCTTTTTCTGTTTCTCTTCAACCATACCGTAAATGCTCAGGAAAAAAAAGATTACGCTCTGCTGACCGGCGATCAGGTAAAACTGCATGTTAAAAAATCCGGAAAGGGACCTGTATGTATTTTTATTCATGGCGGCCCGGGTGCCTGGAGCCAGTCATTTGAAAATCTGGGCGGAAATAAACTGGAATCTGATCTTACTATGGTATACTATGACCAGAGAGGAAGCGGATACTCCGGGAATTCTCCGGAAGGGAATTATTCATTAGACAGAATGGCTGAAGATATTGAAGAGATCCGAAAGCAGTACGGCACAGAAAAAATTCACCTTTTAGCCCATTCATTCGGTGGGATCCTGGCAACTCATTATGCTCAAAAATATCCTGATCATGTAAAAGGAATCATCCTGGCCAACTGTACACTGAATATAAAATACTCTCTTCAGCAGCAGATCAGCTATATGAACAGGCTGATGGATACTGATTTTAAGGCAGAAGATGCCACATTACTGGCAGATTTCATGAAAGCAAAAAATGAACTGGTAAAAAGAGGATTGGATTATAAAATGCTCTCTGACTGCAAAGAAAATATAGAGCTATTGAATAAAATTGACCGCAAGAACCCAAGCTCTTTTGAATTTGCCCAAAAAGCATTTACCATACAGGAATACTGGAAGGATTACACCCCTGTGACCTCCTCTATAAAAATTCCAGCGCTCATCATTACAGGAACAAGAGACCACTCTATCGGAGAAAAACATTTCACCTCTTTTTCATTTCCTGATCAGCAGGTAGTGGAAATCAATGGCGGCCATATCCTCTATTATGAAGAAAATAAAAAATTTGTAAAAGCAATTTCTGATTTCATCCATAAAACAGACCGCCAGATCTTTTAACGACATGATCGATAAGTACATGCTTTTTTATAATCTTCAGACGAGCCGGCAGAATCTATGATATCACTGATGGTGATGACATTGATCAATAGTTGCAGTCGAAAGGTATTATCATAAAAAAAGAAATATAGCCTATGATCATTCAGAATCAAATAGAAGAATACATTGCCAGCCAATCTGAATCCAAAAGCAGGGACATGAAGGCTCTTCATCATCTCATCACAGAGCTCATACCAGAATGCCGGCTATGGTTTCTGGATGGTAGAAACAGTGAAGGTAAAATTGTTTCCAATCCGAATATAGGCTATGGACACCACACGATTACCTATACCGATGGAAGCACAAAAGAATTTTATCAGATCGGAATGAGTGCCAATACAACAGGAATTTCTCTTTATATTTTAGATATTGATGATAAAACCTATTTATCCAGAATTTATGGTGAAAAAATAGGTAAAGCCAAAGTAACCGGATATTGTATTAAATTTAAAGCACTTAAAGATATTAATATTGAAGTTCTCAAGACAGCGTTGCAAGCGGGCTGTAAACAATAAAAATGAATTTTATCCGACGGTTTTTCAAAACAGGTGAAAATACAGGTGATACCTGGGGCATGTTTCGTTCTTCAAAATCTGAAATACGGGAATTCCTTGTGTCTTTAGGACAGCTTTCCTTCGCCGATGATTCTCTTACAATAAAAAATTACCCTTTTGAGCCTTCTATTGCCTATAGACAGAATACCTTTCCGTCAGAGCAGATTGATGATATTGATTTTACATCCAGCCCTCCCACCTGTAGAATCGGAAATGAACTTCTGTTTTTAAATGCTGAGCAAAAAACTGAACTTGAAAAATTTGCCGGAAGAAATAACATTAAAACTGTTAAACGCCCCATGATCTGGGAGTGGATCCTTGAACCTTTCTTAGACACGGAATTCACACCTGAAACAGATCAAAAACTAACAGAAATCCTGGCAAAATTCGGATTAACAGCTGAACAGGTGAAAAATCTAAGGGCAGAAGTAGAAACCCAGATGCTCAAATACAATTTTGATACAATGCTATGGGAATGGTGCGGATTTGATGCTTCAGATGTGCTGAGAGCCATGCGGACAAAATATCAAAAGGCTGAATTTGAGGATTTCTACCAACGGGTCATGGAAATCGCATTATTAACAGAGAAAGAGTAAAGCAAAACTTTCTCTATCTTTAAGACAAAATCTAAGTAAGCTCTAGAATATATTCAATGTGAGGAATATTTTATAGCTCACAGGCCGCTCATCATTGAAAAAATTTATGAGCTTGTACAAGATTATCACCATCTTTTTCCTTAAATATTTTATTATGTTATCTGTTAGTAAAGAGGAAATCTATTATGGTATTGCAGGAATCATCTCCAAAACTATGGATATTGATGTATTTGAAATAAAACCGTGGAAAAGAATAACGACAGACTTAGGAATTCATTAGCAAAATTTTTAATATTGCTTTCACCAATTACATTTCAATGAAAAGCATAGTCTATTTTTTCCTTCCTCTTCTCCTCTTTTTCACTCTGTCATCCTGTAAACAAGAAATAAAGAATGAAGATCGGTTTGTCATCTGCCAGGTGAATCCTGAAAAAGAAAGCATCCGGTTGTATTGGAAAAATAAGGATCATAAAATACTGGGAAGCATTGCCCGGCTTAAGGATGAGGTTGAATCTGGCCATGAAGAACTGCTATTCGCCATGAATGGAGGTATGTTTGAGCCGGATCATACCCCTAAAGGATTGTATATTGAAAATTTTAAAATACTGAAGCCTGTCGACAGCCTCCCGGGGTCCGGCAACTTCTATCTTCCTCCCAATGGAGTATTGTATATCACCCGGAACCGTAAGGCAGGAATTGTTACAACACAGCAGTACAGACAAAATTCTTTGATCAGATATGCCACGCAATCAGGCCCCATGTTGCTTATGGACGGAAAAATAAATCCACTTTTTCAAAAAGATTCTAAAAATCTGAATATCAGAAACGGAGTTGGAATTTTGGAAAACGGGGAACTCATTTTTGCCATGTCTAAAAAAGAAATCAGTTTTTACACCTTTGCACGACTTTTCAAAGAATTAGGCTGCAGAAATGCTTTATACCTTGACGGCTATGTTTCCAGAACTTATCTTCCTGAGAAAAACTGGCTTCAGAAAGACGGTGATTTTGGAGTGATCATAGGAGTTACCAGAGCTCAACAAAGCCTGGATAAATGATGAAAAAAAGTAAAATTTTCTTATCTTTTCAATAACTTTAGAAAAATTATCAACCAATCACCCGAACATTAACATGAAAAAAGTAATATTAGACCTGGCGACGACCCTGGATGGCTTTATTGAAGGTCCAAACGGTGAAATCGACTGGTGTATCATGGATGATGATATGGATTTTGACGGCTTTATATCAGGTATTGACACCATTTTCTACGGAAGGGTAAGCTATGACGCATGGGGAAATTATCAGCCTGATGAAAATGCAGCTTCCGGAGAAAAGGAATTCTGGAACACCATTCATTCAAAAAATAAATTTGTTTTTTCAACGCAACACCGGCAAGATGAAAATGCAACATTCATTCATTCTGATCTCACAGACAAAGTGGCGGAAATCAAAAAAAAGGACGGAAAAGACATCTGGCTTTATGGTGGCGCCAGCCTTATCAAAACTTTTATAGACAATAACCTGATTGATGTTTACAGAATATCCGTTCATCCTGTAGTGCTGGGAAAAGGGAAACCTCTTTTTGAAGATATGAAAGAGCGGTTAAATTTAAAGCTGGTTAAAACCAATGTCTTTAAATCCGGTGTGGTCCAGCTCATTTATCATCCATCAGGAAATATTTCAGCTGAAACATAGAAAGTGAATTAACTTGTATGTAATTTTTTTAAAAACAATAAAAATGAAAAAAATAGCCGGAATTTTATTTCTCTTCTCAGCTCCGTTTTTATTCGGGCAAAATATATCTGTTATTGAAAAAAAACTCAATGATGCATTTCAGAAAATTGGGTATTGGTCTTCGGAAGGCAGAGATCAGAAATCTTCCCCGGATTCCCTTTATGCTGCCAATACAAAATTTGAGAAACTACTGTCTCAGTATACCTCTTCCAATCCCGAAACGCTCAGCCACAATTTCAAGGGTCTGGAGAAAGCAGGATTAATTGTTGCTACTTCAGAAGACGGGAAATTCAGAATTTATTCCTGGGATACCTGGACCGGCGGAACCATGCACTTTTTTAAAAATATTTATCAGTATAAAACAGGAAATAAGGTTCAGTCTAAAACTGTAGACAGCGATATGGAGGGGGATCCGAAATCCTATTTTTATCAGATCAACGATGTTATTTCTCAAAATAAAAAATATTACATCACACAGAGTACTTCTATATTAAGTTCAGGGCTCAGCTCTCACTGTGTAAAAGTTTTCTCTATTGAAAATGACAGTACATTGAATGATAACGCCCAATTGATCAAAACCCGGACAGGAATTAAAAATCAGCTCCGGTATGAAGTGGATCTTACCGCAGCTTCCAACAGAAACAACGAGATCAGAAATTATACTATTGAGTATGATAAAAAGAATAAAATTATCAGCATTCCTTTAATTCTTGATAATTCGAAGGTAACTTCCAAAAAGATCCGTTATCAGTTTAAAGGACAATATTTTGAAAAGATATAATTGATTTATATATCCCCCATCATCTGTACGTTCATGAAATCTTTTTATGTCTTCGCAGCATTTTTTTTACTGAACCTGGCTTACGGTCAAAAATGCAGCTGTTCCCAAAACGAAGAATTGAAAGGCATTATTCCGTGTGAAAAAACCAGGTTTCAGAATGGAGCAAAAATATTCTGGGAATACGACTGTAATTCTTCATGGATCACGTTTCAGAATAAAAATATCAGAAGGAAAATATTCGAACTTGAAAAAGAATTCATAGCATTGAGCGGAAGACTGGGCTACAGAAGCTGGACAGAATATAAAAGCTCATTTTTAATTGAAAACAGCATGATCTCCGGTTGCTGCCAGCCTGAAGAATATATGCTGTACAATAAAAATACCGGTAGAAAAATAGCTGAACTCGGAACATTTATTTCGCTCGGCAATGACACGGAAAAGCCTTATATACTCACCATGAAAACAGATCGTCAGCTTCTGTATACGAACCTTAACAATAATAAGGCGTGTTTCATCAGATTTCCAAAAGATAAGATAGAAAAAACATTAAAAAACACCCATGAAATGCATCCCGAAATTCTATTTGAAGACCAGGGAATCCATAATGGAATCTTATCTGTAAAATTTAAATATAAAGAATCTGAAAAATCTGACTGGAAAGAAGAAACGCTTCGATTGAATACAGGAAAATGCAGCAAATAATTTTTACGCTGTAAACAAATATCAGAATTAGAAATATTAAGTACCAGAATGTATAATCCAACCAGGAGAAATAAAAATATCGGAACTGCAAATCAAGGCCGTAGTAAAAATAACAGATTAACGATTGCCTCACCTTATGGAAATTTAAAATCTTTTTATGAACAGCTTACGCAATACCAGGCAGAAAACAGATTTATCAACAATCATGAATTTATATTTGTAGTTGAAGAACTTCGTAAAAATTCTATACATTCCTGTTCAGTGGATGATATTCATAAAATGATAGAACAGATCCCTCCGGAAGATTACGGTGAATTAAAATTCATCATCTTAAGACAGCCAAAAAGAAAAGAAGAAATTCTTTCTCCTGTTTGGGGAAGGTTAATTTATAGCTATGAGTTCGAGGGAGATTACTGCCCAGCTGTTATTTTGGATGCTGTAGATCTTAAAAAGCAGCTGATATGGCCTAAAAAACAAAGTATTGAAGATCAGCAGGAGTTTGAACGATTAAAAAAAGACGGTCATATTTTCATTGAGTCCAGAAGAAACTTTACGGCAGAAATAAAACCCGAATTGGTAAGAAGAACGCAGCTTTACAGAACTTTACCTCATGAGTTCGGACATTATGTTCATTATCTGGAAATAGTAGATCGTCCCGCAAATGAAAATGAAGACTACGATATGAAAGAACGAAGAATGGATTTGTATTTCAGTCTGCCCAAAAATGAAAAAGAGAAGTTTGCTCATCAGTATGCGGAAAAATTCAAAAACAGGTTAATTTCTGAAAATATAATTCCTTTTTGTTCAGGGAGTATGTAATATCAGGCCGGTTTTAATTGTCTTCTCTAAAAAAATACATGAGAATTCTTTTCACCTGCCTTATCCTTTTTTTGTCAGTCAATCCAGTTTTTCCACAGAAAACCAAACAATTGGAACAGTTATTAAACACATATGATAAAGCCGGATTATTCAGCGGCACTGTTCTGATTGCAGAAAAAGGAAAAATTATTTTTGAGAAAAGCTATGGCTACAGAAATGCCCCGAAAAAAGAAAAAAATACCAACAGCAGCATTTACCGTATCTTTTCCACCACCAAAATGTTTACTGCAACGGTTATCCTTAAGCTGGAAGAGCAGGGAAAACTATCCTTAAACGATAAACTGTCCAAGTACTATCCGGATTATCCTAAGGGAGACAGCATAAGCATCGCCAACTTACTTTCCCATACTTCCGGAATTCCCAGTGAGGAAAATACGGACTACACCGTAGACGAAGATACATTCATACAATATATTTCGGCTAAACCGCTGGATTTTTCACCTGGCAAACAATGGAACTATTCCAATTCCGGATATTACATTCTGGGCTATATCATCAAAAAAGTAACCGGGTCAGAATATGACAGGGCTATAGAAAATTACATTCTGAAGCCTGTTCAAATGACCCATAGCGGCTTTCATTTCAATACCGTTACCGATAAGAATAAAGCTTTGGGCTATGAGTTTTTATCGGATCATATTTCCAATGAAGCCATGCGCTTCAGGACTGATCATCCTTTTGCTGCCGGAGCGATGTACTCCACTGCTGAAGATATGTTTAAATTCAATGAAGCCTTCTGGAGCTATAAAATTCTGAAAAAGGAAACTGTTGAAAAAATGATGACACCGTACCTTAATGATCATTATGGACTGGGAGTTGATACTTCAGATATTTTCGAAAAAAAAAGGGTGGGTCATGATGGTGGCGGGCCTGGCTACAGAAGCAGATATTACAGCGTTTCAGGAGATGGCATCACGCTTATCGTACTGTCAAATTCTGAGCTGGCTCATGGAGATTTCTTTATTCCCACCATTGAAAAAATACTGTATAATAAACCTTATAATATTCCATCCATAGCCAAAATTCAAACTAAAGACCTAAAAAAACTGGAAGGCGTCTATGTTTCTGACGATACCAATTTCTATCTGACGGTAGCAGACGGATACCTTATCTTCCAGGGGAGAAACTATGGCCGATGTGCTTTACTCCCTCTCAGCAATACGAAATTTCAGCTGGATGAAAAATTCTCTCTTACATTCAAACCGAATGAAACAGGTAAAATGGAATCATTTGTTGTTCAGTTCCGGGATGGTACTGAAAAAACAGCAAAAAGAAAGGCAGACCATCTTCCTCTCGCATGGGGAATTATCGGAGGAGCGACTCCTTCCGGATGGGATGGAAAAGATATTCCTCTGCAGACAGATCCTCAAAAACCGGGTATTTATTTTCTCAACAATTACACACTCAAAAAAGGCAACCTTAAATTCAGGCTGGATAATGACTGGGGCTACAACTTAGGACTGAACAATGACGGCAAAAGTATCGCTCTCAATGCCTATGATTTTCCGATAGGTGAAGACGGCAGGTATGATATTGTCCTTGATATGAGTAATCCCATGAAACCCCAGTACAGTATCAAAAAATCCGCACAGTAAACCGGACATTCATATCCTATATTATTTAATAATACCGGGGCCTATTGCTTTTCATAAGCTATGGTTTCCGGTTTTATTTTTTTAACACAACGGGCAAATAAAAATTTTATCGGTTAAAAACTGGAGACTCAGAATATTTTATTTCAAATCAGTGAGTATTTTATTTATTTTTATATCATCAAACCTCATCATAAAATAGTTTTTTATGCCTCATTTTATTATAGAATGTTCCCAGGACATCCTCCAGCAGAAAACCCCTGATGAAATCATGAATGCTGTCTATGAATCTGCCGAATCAACAGGTTTATTTGCAGTCAATGATATCAAAGTGAGACTACAGCCCTATACTTATTTCCGGCTGGGGGATCAAAAGAAAAACTTTCTGCATGTTTTCGGATATATTATGGAAGGCCGAAGTACGGAGCAGAAATCTGACCTTTCAAAACAGATTTGCACTCAGCTTACAGCATTGCTTCCGGAACCCTCTTTTCTGTCTGTCAACATCAGTGAATTTGAGGCTGCAACATACAGCAATAAAGCCCTTATCAATCCTGAAAACAAAGATCAGAACCGCCACTTCGGTTTATAACCTGAAATTCCACCTCTTAAATACAATATCATGAGCCTAAAAACATTAGCCACCAAAAGTGTTCAGTACAACAATTGGGTAGTCAATCAATATATCAGCTGGCTGTCCGGAAAAACAGATGAGCAACTGAACCAGGAAACCATTTCAAGTTTCCCTACCATTCTGAAAACACTGCACCACATCTGGCAGACCCAGGAATACTGGTGGAGCCATATTTCTGAAAACAACGATTTCGATTTTGAAAAAACTCTGGCAGTAAGCAGTAAAGAGGATGTTTTCAATGCGATCAGGAACAACTCACAAAAGCTGGCAGATTATGTGGAAAACTTATCTGAAGAAGATCTGTCGAAAAATGTAAAGATTGAATCCCAGTGGTTTCAGTGTGATTTTTCAAAATATGAATACATCCAGCACGTCATTCTTCACGGAACCTACCACAGAGGACAGATCGTAACAATGGGAAGAACTATCGGAATTACCGATGCTCCGATGACTGATTTTAATTTCTGGAATATTTATAAGGATCAGTAATTCCTGAAAAATGGGAAAACTCTTCGAATTAATCTCTGATAATGCCATAGAGAAGCTTGACGAATACTATACAGATTGCCATGTTTGTGAAAAAACAGGTATTGACTTATACCCTTATCAGGGAAAAGTAACTCTTGAGAACGGTGAGGTTGATGACGACATCTATGCTGTCTGCCATGACTGTCTGCATACTGAGCCATTAATCCATACCTGTAGTTTCCTGTATGAGGAAACCGTTGAAAAATACCTCAGTTCTCTGAATATAACAAAGGAACGGCAAATGGAGGTAAAGAAAAAAATCATGGAAAAATACAACCGGACGCCGGACATCCCTTTATTTTTACAGCGACCGGATATTCCTCTGTGTTGTGAAGACAGTACAGAGTTTACAGGCTATCCGCAAAATAATGAAGCATTGTATACGATCACTGAAAATTTCATTTATTGGGAAGAAGGAATAAAAGAAAAAAGTGAATATTATGATTTTAAAACCTATGGCAGTCCTGAAAGTTTAGCTGAAATAGCCACTTTTACATGTCAGCATTGTGGTAAAAAGTATTTTACGTTTCAGTTTTCCTAGTTTTCTTTTATTAATAGAAGATGTGATAATATATATTACCTGAAAAAGAGGATTTTAAAGATTATGATTAATAAAAATGTACGATTTACATAAAAAATCCCTCCTGATTCTTTTCAGGAGGGATTTTTGTAGGAGTTTTAAAAAAATATTTCAGCAATTCTAATTTTTTTAATCTTTTACCATAACACCAATTTTATTTGAAACAATCTTTCCTGAAAATATTCTATATTTTTTCGGTTCCTCATTTAAAACTTTAGAATATTTCCTTAACATTTTTGTTGGAATATTTAAAAATAATTGAAGGCGATATTCTTTTTGATTTTTTATGTCGTAGAATAATGATCCATCATCTGCCACAGAGCGATAAATTGGCAGACTAATTTTAGTACATAAAGCTATACTTTCTTTAGGGGGAATATTTATAATTCTTTTATTTATATCATAAAAAGTACGCCACTCATAATCATGTTTTAAATTTAGCTGATATCTTTTTTTAAATTGTACTAACTCTTGATCCGAAGGGATAATCATTCTTGGTTCTTTTTGATAGCCATAAGATCCTGATATAGGAACTAACAACTTATCTCCATCAATTATTCTAAGGTTTAATAATCCGAGATTAGGTTCATCAACCGCTTCATTTTCACCAGTACTAAAGCCCGTGGAATCAGCTAAAACCTTATAATATTTTGTTGAATTATTTTTGATACTATAGCATAAGTTACTATTATTTTCTGATGTTAACTCTATTCTTTCATCGGGAATTTTAATTTCTAAATCCTGAGCAAAAACCAAATTGGTTAGTAATATAAAAACTACAACAATTATTTTCATTAAAAAGCATTTATAGGTTTATAATTAAATATTTTATATTTTGCTGCTTGTTCTCTATAAAATCGTAGGTTTTCATCAGCAGAAGGATCCCCCATCATTTTACTCCATGTATGGGTATTACATTTTATGAGATTAATGTTGCTAAGCAACAAAAGCAGAAATTATCTGCTTTTGCTATTAAATTTAGTTATTACTTCTTATTTATTTGCATCTTTATCAGAAATATTTAAAATTAGGCTATCTTTTATTATGGGTTGTGCGACAAATTGAGCATTGCCAAAATTTAATTTTGAAAACCTTCTTAAATATTCCCCTTCCGGATAATCCCCTTTTAATATTTTATCATAAGGATAATAGTTCTGTTTAAATTTTGATGAATATTTATGAAGTGGAGGGGATTGCTTGATAATTAAATTATATTTTATCTTTAATTTTTCCTTTTTTTTTAAATAAAATACAGAATCTCCATCACCTGGCATTATTTCATTTATTAAATCAGCCATACCTTTCTCGGATAAATTAAAATTTCTAATACTATCTAATTTTTTTTGATAAAACTTCGAATATTGATTAGGTTCTATAATTGAATAAACTGCGATTGGAAAAGAACCTTCCATACCACCTTGGGTTGAAAAGTTTTTAAAGTTTTTATCTCCGAATTCTAGTGTATTTGGTACTGGAAAAATAATGTCTTGAGCAGTTTTATTTTCAAATACTAGAATCAGCTCATGATTATTTCTAATATACTCTAAGCTAAACACACCATTCTCATTTTGTTTTTGTTTACAAGATGATAAACAAAATATTACTAATAGAATTAATATAATATTTTTCATTTCAAAGTACTTTTTAAATAATTATTAAAAATTGGCTGTATTTTGGGTTTTAGTTCATCAAAGCTTTTGAATGTGCTTACCTCAGTATTAAATGCCCCCATGTTCAAATTAAGTTTTTCCCATTTTCTATACATTATATATTGTTGTTCCCACCTAGAAGTAAAATATTCATGTACACTAACCCACTTATTTGTACCTGTACGTTCACGTATGTCAAAAAGACGAGCATTGTTTAGAATAGAATGGAAAATTTCATGTCCCATCGTTAAATCTAATTGCTCTAAACTTATAAAAGCTCCTTTTGGTAAATATATTCTTTGCCAGACAATGATATTCTTATGAGTAACAATTTCTGTCAATCCCCAAACATTGTAGTCACTATCTCTTACTATAAGGTTTTTATTACCCCCAAAAGAGTAGCCTTGGCCTCGTATGTATGGACTTAAGTCACTTGTCTTATCCACAAAGTGCCAACTACCTCGAATAAATTGATTTTTATAATGTGCTTTTTCCACTTTCAGTACTGTATCACAGCTAAATTCTGCTTCTGTTCCCCCAATTAATGTATTATCATCATTAATTACCATTTCACTTATGCTGTATGTGTAACCTGAATATGCTAAATCTGTTGAAGGTAACATTATTTAACAAGTTTCTTGAATATGATATTCCTCCAATAGCACCGCTACTATCTTCGAGCATAATGTATCCTTTCAAATTATTTCTCTTAGTTTGGGAATATTACATTAAGGAAAAGAGAAACCTTTCCATTAGCCTAATCCTATTATTTCTTTCCCTGCAAAAATCCACTTTCCATTATCCTGTTTAAAATGATAAATTTCAAATTTTGCTCCACTCCCTAAAGACTTAACTACTTCAATTGATGCGTATTTATTATTTTTACTGATAATCAAATTAACAAAAGAAATATTAATCATACTACTTTTCTTATGAAATGCATTGTCTGTGTTTAAAAAAACAAAATGATTTCCTATTTTTTTTGGAATTTTTTCAAGTTTTATTTCATATTCAGATATTTCTTCATCATTTAAATTAAACTTATTTTGAAATTTCTCAATTACTATATTTTGATCTGACTTAATTTCACCCACATATTGATAAATCCCTACAGATAAAGGACTTTCAGATACGTCAAAATAATCTAAATTATC